>NZ_JBIATA010000021.1:0-168156 GCF_042891295.1 Streptomyces sp. NPDC001902
GGCCCCTCCGGGCTTTCCCTTCGTTGTCTCCAACCTTACCAGATCCGTTTCGCGTTTCCGCTCTTCGTTTCCGGCCCCCTATTGGAGCGGGGTTTTTCGTTTCGCGCCTTCCGGCGTGTCCACTACGTTAGCGGATTTCCCCTGCGGTTCATAATCGAGCCATTCGGATCTGATTTCGGCATGCCGAAATCGTCCCCGAGGGGAAGTCGTGCAGTAGTGGTTTGCCGCCGGGCGGCTTGAGTGGCCACCTCTGGAAGGTGACCCGTCCGAGGCAGCTTGAGAACACTACACCACGCCCCGGGGTGCTTCAAACCTGTGGCCGTCAACAGGTTTGCGCGTTACCTTCGGGGCATGACCGAGCATGCGCACTCGTACCTGTGGTGGGCCGCCTGACGGCGGCCGACGCTCAGCGCATGCATCCAACGGCCGCCGCTTCGGCGGCCGTACGTGTTTCTGCTCCGGCTCGCCGACCGCGGTGGTCCCACAGCCGGGAGGAACAGCGATGACGAGGGTCTTCAGCGGGATCAAGCCGACGGGGCACCTGACCCTGGGCAACTACCTGGGCGCCGTGCGGCAGTGGGCGGCTGTGGACCAGCACCGGGCCGAGTCGCTGTTCTGCGTCGTGGACCTGCACGCGCTCACCGTCGAGCACGATCCGGCGCGGGTGCGGCGGCTGAGCCGCCAGGCGGCGACGCTCCTGCTGGCCGCCGGCGTCGACCCGCGGGTCTGCACGCTCTTCGTGCAGAGCCATGTGGACGAGCACGCCCGCCTGGCGTACCTCCTCGAATGCACCGCCACGGACGGGGAGATGCGCAGGATGGTCCAGTACAAGGAGAAGGCGGCCAGGGAGCAGCGGCGGGGCGGCAGCGTGCGGCTGTCGTTGCTGACGTACCCCGTGCTGATGGCGGCGGACATCCTGGCGTACGGGGCGGACGAGGTGCCCGTCGGGGACGACCAGGCGCAGCACGTGGAGCTGACGCGGGATCTGGCGGTGCGGTTCAACCACCGTTACGGGCATGTGTTCACCGTCCCCCGGGCGGTGCTGCCGCAGGTGGCGGCGCGGGTGATGAACCTGCAGGACCCGGGGTCGAAGATGGGCAAGTCGGAGGACACCGGCCCGGGGATCGTCTACCTGCTCGACGAGCCCGATGTCGTCCGCAGGAAGCTGCTGCGGGCGGTGACGGACAGCGGGCAGGACGTGGCGTACGACCCGCAGGAGCGGCCGGGGGTGGCGAACCTGCTGGAGATCCTGTCGGCGTGCACGGGCCGGGCGCCGCAGGACCTCGCGGCGGGGTACGACTCGTACGGCGCCCTGAAGAAGGACACCGCCGAGGCCGTCGTGGAGGAGCTGCGGCCGTTGTGGGAACGGCACGCGGAGCTGGTGGCCGACCCCGGCTACGTGGACGGGGTGCTCAGGGACGGTGCCGAGCGGGCGCGGGCCCTGGCCCGGCCGACGGTCGACGCGGCCTACCGGGCGATCGGGCTGCTGCCGCCGGGCTGAGGACGTGCTGACGGCGGCCGGGGCCTGCTGAACCCGGCCGGCCGGTCAGCCGTTGCCGGAGGCGAGCTCGCGGCTGCGGTCGCGGGCGGCTTCCAGGGCGGCGATCAGGGCGTGGCGCACGCCGTGCTTCTCCAGTTCCCGGATGGCGTTGATGGTGGTGCCGGCCGGGGAGGTGACGGCCTCGCGGAGCTTGACGGGGTGCTCGCCGCTGTCGCGGAGCATCACGGCGGCGCCGATCGCGGACTGCACGATCAGGTCGTGGGCCTGGGCGCGCGGCAGGCCGAGGAGGATGCCGGCGTCGGTCATGGCCTCGACCAGGTAGTAGAAGTACGCGGGTCCGGAGCCGGAGAGGGCGGTGGCGGCGTCCTGCTGGTACTCGGGGATGCGCAGGGTCTTGCCGACCGGCTGGAAAATCTCCTCGGTGCGCAGCAGGTGCTCCTCGGCGGCGTGGCTGCCGCCTGAGATGACGGACATGCCCTCGTCGACCAGGACGGGGGTGTTGGGCATGACGCGGACGACCGCGATGCCGTCGGCGAGGCGCTCCTCGAAGAAGGAGGTCGGGACGCCGGCCGCAGCGCTGATGATCAGCCGGTCGGCGGCGACGTGCGGGGCGAGCTCCTCCAGGAGGGCGGACATGTCCTGCGGCTTCACGGCGAGGATGAGGGTGTCGGCGGTCTTGGCCGCCTCCTCGTTGGAGACCGATTCGACGCCGTAGCGGGCGTGCAGCTCCTGGGCGCGCGCCGGGCGGCGGGCGGTCACGAGGAGGTTCTCCGGCTGCCGGCCGGCACGGAGCATGCCCGACAGAAGGGCCTCGCCGATCTTGCCGGTGCCGAGCACCGCGACTTTCTGCGTCATGGGGTCATCCTCGCACCGTGGGCGGCCCGGAGGCCGTGCCGTCCACGGTGCGGTCACCCTGGGGGATCAGGCCGTACGGCGGCGGAGCGTGGCCGCGCCGAGGGCGAGTGCGAGCGCGGCGCTGCCGGCGACGACGGCGAGGTCGCGGACGAAGTCACCGGTGACGCCGGTGTGGGTGAGGATCTCCTGCATGCCGTCGACGGCGTACGACATGGGCAGGACGTTGGAGATGGCCTCCAGCACCGGCTGCATCCGGTCGCGCGGCATGAGGAGTCCGCAGAGCAGGATCTGCGGCAGCAGCACGGCGGGCATGAACTGCACGGCCTGGAACTCGCTGGCGGCGAAGGCGCTGACGAAGAGCCCGAGGGCGGTGCCCAGGCAGGCGTCGGCGAGGGCGACCAGGAGCAGCAGCCAGGCGGAGCCGGTGACGTCGAGGCCGAGCGCGAGGACGGCGAGCCCGGTGGCGAGGGCGGCCTGGACGACGGCGACGGCGCCGAAGGCGAGGGCGTACCCGGCCAGCAGGTCGCCCTTGCCGAGCGGCATGGACAGCAGGCGTTCCAGGGTGCCCGAGGTGCGTTCGCGCAGCGTCGCGATCGAGGTGACCAGGAACATCGTGATGAGCGGGAAGATGCCCAGCAGCGAGGCGCCGACGGTGTCGAAGGTGCGCGGGCTGGCGTCGTAGACCCAGGACAGCAGGGTGAGCAGGACGCAGGGCACGACGACCATCAGGGCGATGGTGCGCGGGTCGTGGCGCAGTTGCAGCAGTACGCGGCGGGCGGTGGCGAGGGTGCGGCGCGTGCTCATCGGACGGGCTCCTCAGCCTGGTGGGGGAGTTTCCCGGCGGCCTCGTCGACGAGGCGGAGGAAGGCGTCCTCGACGGTGGGGGCGCCGGTGCCCGCGCGCAGCTCGTCGGGGGCGCCCTGGGCGAGGATGCGGCCCTCGCGCATGAGCAGCAGCCGGTGGCAGCGCTCGGCCTCGTCCATGACGTGGCTGGAGACGAGGAGGGTGGCGCCCCGTTCGGCGGCGAGGCGGTGGAAGAGCTCCCACAGGTCGCGGCGCAGGACGGGGTCGAGGCCGACGGTGGGTTCGTCGAGCACGAGCAGTTCGGGGGTGCCGAGGAGCGCCACGGCGAGGGAGACCCGGTTCAGCTGTCCGCCGGAGAGGTTGCCGGCGAGGGCGGTGGCGTGGGAGACCAGGTCGACGTCGGCGATGGCGCGTTCGACGTGGCCGGGGGCGTCGCCGCCGAGGACGGCGGCGAAGTACTCGAGGTTCTGGCGGACGGTCAGGTCGAGGTAGACGGAGGCGGCCTGGGTCACGTAGCCGACGCGATGGCGCAGGTCGCGGTGGCCGGCGGGCAGGCCGAGGACGTCGAGGGTGCCGGTGACGGCCGCCTGGGTGCCGACGACGGCGCGCATGAGGGTCGACTTGCCGCAGCCGCTGGGGCCGAGCAGGCCGGTGATCTCGCCACGGGGGACGGTGAACTCCAGGGCGTCCAGGACGGTGCGGCCGCCGCGGACGACGGTGAGCCCGGAGGCGTGCACGGCGGGTCCGGGGCCCGGACCTCCGGGTTCCTCGGCTTTATTCATCATGCGGTGAATAATGCTCCGGGGCGCCTCGGGGCGTCAAGGAGCAGCGGATGCATCCGTTTGAGTGACGGATCATTTACACTCCGTTTGCTTAAAGAGCTTGCAAAATGGAGTGGCTGTCTGCGCAAAATGGAGGGCGGCTACGCATCGGAACGGGGGCACCTGTGGTATCGGCCAAGGGAGTTGCGCGTGCTGTCGCCGTCATGGCGGCACTGCTGCTCTCCCTGTTCGCGGCGATAGGCTGCGCCGCCGCCGAGCCCGTTCCCGTCTCCGGCCGCGGCGCGGGCACGACGGTGGCGCGCGTGGAGCCCGAGACCCGGAACTGCCTGGCACGCAGGCACGGGAGCAACGGCATACGCCTGGTGCTGCCCGGGACCGTGAGCGTCCCGGCACCGGCACCGGCACCACGGGGCGGCACCGGGACCGATGAGACGGTCCCGGCGGAAGGCGCCCAGGTGTCCGCCGCCGTGACGGCGCCGCGGACCGCCCGGCAGGCGGTACCCCTCTCCAGATCCGGAGAACTACCGATCGCCCTCGGCGCGTTCCGCTGCTGAGGCACGGCCTGCCGCCTGCCCTTCCCTCCTGACCGCGGTCGTCGCCCGCGGCCCGGGCCCCACCCGGCCCGGGCCCGCGCCGGCGCCCGCGCGTCCACGTGCACGCACATGCACTCGTACGCGGCGCCCGCGGCCCGGGAGAACCGTCCCCCCACACTGCTCGACCACGTACGCCCCCGCCCACGCCGGCGCCGGGGCGCAATGGAGGACACCCGCGTGAAGACCTTCATCCCCCCATCCCCCACCTCTTGTTCCGCCCTCCCCCCACCAGCCGTCCGGCCCCTCCGGCCCGTCCGCGGCTCCCTCACCCCCGCCCCCGCGCGGTGAGCCGCCTCATGCGCGCCGCGTCGCGACTGCCCCGCCCGCAGTCGCTGCGCGCCGACGTCACCGCCTCCCTCGTCGTCTTCCTCGTCGCCCTGCCGCTGTGCGTGGGCGTGGCCGTCGCCTCGGGGGTGCCGGCCGAACTCGGCCTGGTCACCGGCATCGTCGGCGGGATCGTGACCGGGCTGCTCCCCGGCAGCAGCCTCCAGGTGTCCGGCCCGGCCGCCGGACTCACCGTCCTGGTCTACGAGGCGGTCCAGGATTTCGGACTGCCCTCACTGGGCGTGCTCGTGCTCTGCGCGGGCGGGCTGCAGCTCGCCATGGGCGTGCTCCGGCTCGGCCGTTGGTTCCGGGCCATCTCCGTCGCCGTCGTCCAGGGCATGCTGGCCGGCATCGGCCTGGTGCTGATCGCCGGACAGGTCTACGCGCTCACCGACACCGCGGCACCGGCAGGCGGCGTCGCGAAGATCGCCGGATTACCGGGACTGGTCGCGGGCACCGTCGCCTCACCCACGGCGCTCACCGCGCTCGCCGTCGGCGGTGGCACCATCGCGGTCCTCGTGCTGTGGCCCCGCATCCCGCGTGCCGCGCGGCTGCTGCCGGGGCAGCTGGCCGCGGTCGCGCTGGCCACGGGCGCGGCCGTGCTGTTCGGCCTGCCGGTCCAGCGCGTCGAGGTGGCGGGGCTGCTCGACGTCGTCCAGCCGCCGGGTGCCGGGCAGTTCGCGGGGCTGGCGAGCCTGTCCGTGATCGGCACCGTGCTGGCCTTCACGCTGATCGCCTCCGCCGAGAGCCTGTTCAGCGCCGCCGCGGTGGACCGGCTCCACGACGGGCCGCGCACGGAGTACGACAAGGAACTCATCGCGCAGGGCGCGGGCAACGCCGTCTGCGGGGCGCTCGGGGCCCTCCCGATGACCGCGGTGATCGTCCGCAGCGCGGCCAACGTGCAGGCGGGCGCCCGTACGAAGGCGGCACGCGTGCTGCACGGCGTGTGGCTGCTGCTGTTCGCCGCGCTGATCCCCGGCGCCCTGGGGGTGATCCCGGTGGCGGCACTGGCGGGTGTGCTGGTGCACGCGGGCTGGAAGCTCGTACCGGTGAAGGAGCTCGTGCCGCTGTGGCGCGCGCACCGGGGCGAGGCCGTCGTCCTGGTGGTGACCGCGACGGCGATCGTGGCCACCAACATGTTCGAAGGGGTCCTCATCGGGCTGCTCACGGCCGTGGTCAAGGCTGCCTGGGAGACCTCGCAGACCCATGTGGAGATCGACGACAAGGGTGAGGGCCCGATCGTCGTCCGCGTGCTGGGCAACGCCACCTTCCTGCGGCTGCCCAAGCTGCTGGAGCAACTGGAGGCGCTGCCCCGTGACCGCCCGATGGAACTCGACCTGCGCCGGCTGCGGCACCTCGACCACGCCTGCGGCATGGCCCTGCTCGGCTGGGCCGAGCGGCACAACGAGGAGGGGGTGACGCCCGTCCGGGTGCAGGGCGCACCGGTGTGACGCGACGGCCCGGGACCGGGCGGGACGGGGCGCCGCCCCTGACCCACGGTTCCGGGCCGTCTCAGGGTCATCCCCTATGGCTTCGGAAGCGGAGCGGAGTGACCGTGGCCATATGAGGCGTTCTACCGATGTATCCCGGGACGTGACCGGAGCCGAGAAGCGGCAGCTCGCGGTGGCCTCGGCCACCCTCGGCCCCTGGCGCCCGGCGGCGGCGGTCGGCGCGATCGGCGGCGGGGTCTCCCTCGCCGCCTCCGCCCTGAGCGGCGACTTCGGGCTCGGCGTCGTCGCCGGCGCCGTGTCCGTCGCGCTGATGCTCTTCTTCCTCGTCGGCGGCGCCGGCGCGGTGACCGGGCGCGGCCCGCGCGCCGACCGCCGCATACGCCGCTGGGCGGCCGCCCACCCTTGGCGCGTCGCGCTGGTCCCGGCGGGGATGCTGCTCGTCACCGACGTCGTGATGCGCCAGATCCTGACCTCCGAGGGCTTCTTCGGCAGCCTCTGGGACGGCCTGTGGCGAGGGGTCCTCGTCGCGGGCGTGGTCGGCGTCGTCGGTTCGGTGGCCGGGAAGCGGCGGGCCGGCTAGGGCCGGCCGCCGTGCCCCGGCCGCCGTGCCTTGACCCCCTCGGTCCTCGACCGTCAGTCCTTGACCGCCACCGTGAGGTCGACCTTGTAGGGCTCGACCACGTGACCGTCCGGGAAGAGCGCCAGCAGCGCGCGCCGCTCGTCGTCGAGGATGCGGCGGGCGGTGTCCGGGGCGAGCACGGCGAAGTAGGAACGGCTGCCGAGCATCGTGAGGTGCGTGTCCAGCGCGACGGTGCGCGTCCAGTGCAGGACGCGGGTCTCGGTGCGCATCCCCAGGCGGGAGCCGAGCGAACGGAGGATGTCCTCCGCCGTCCCCGTCAGGCCGTTCTCGTGGTAGCGGGGGACCGCGCGGGCCAGCCGCTCCTCCTGCTCCCGCACCCAGGCGACGCCCAGGTCCGGCACGTTCCACCACAGCGCGAGCGCGCCGCCCGGCCGCAGCACCCGTGCCGCCTCGGGGGAGGACTTGGCCGCGTCCGTCCAGTGCCACGCCTGGGCGTACGTCACGAAGTCCGCCACCCCGGACGCGAACGGCAGCGCGTCCCCGTCCCCGCGTACGAGCGGCACGTCCGGCTGCCCCGCCCGCAACTGCGCGGCCATCCCCGCCCCGGGCTCCACGGCCGTCACGTTCGCCCCGCGCGCCCGCAGCAGCGCCGTGGCGATCCCCGTCCCGGCCCCCACGTCCAGGACCGCGGCACCGGCGAAGGGACGGCCGCTGATCTCCTCGACGGCGTCGAACAGCTCTCCCGGGTAACCGGGGCGGGCCGCGGCGTACTGCGCGGCGACGGTGTCGAACGACTGGGCGAGCACGCGGTGGGCCGGGTGTGTGGTCATGGGGGTTGTCCTTCCCCGTGGGACGCGGGCGCGACCCACCGCGTGGGCTCGGTCAGACGCACCTTCCGGCGACGTACCCGTCGCTGCCGGTGTGCACGTAGGTGTCGGAGACGTACTGGTCCGGGCCGATCCGGTCCCATATGTTCGATGTGCCGTAGTAGCCGCTGACGGTCTCGCCCGGGGTCTGGCAGAAGATCGGCACCTGGACGTCATAGGGCAGGAGCCTGACGATCTGGTAGTTCGTGCCGGGGCCGGTACGGACGTTGAGCCGTACGTCGGGGGCGACCGGGTAGTACACGAGACTGGGAGCCGCCACGGCTTCGGCGGCACCCCCCAGCACGAGGAACACCGCCCCGGCCATCGTGGCCGCGCCGCCCGCCAGTGCGGCGCGCCTGCTTCTGCCCTTGCTCAACACAGCCTCCCCATGGGTAAGGAACCGCGGGTGATCATCCGCAGCGTCCCGCGACGTAGCCGTCGCTGCCGGTGTGCACGTACGTGTCGGAGACGTACTGGCCGGGGGCGATCCGGTCCCATATGTTCGACGTGCCGTAGTAGCCGCTGACCGTCTCGCCCGGGGTCTGGCAGATGATCGGCACCTTGACGTCGTAGGGCAGTACCTTCACGATCTGGTAGCCCGTGCCGGGGCCGATACGGACGTTGAGCCGTACGTCGGGGGCGACCGAGTAGTACACGAGATCCGCGGACGCCGCGGTCGCCTCGGCGGCACCCCCCAGCACGAGGAAGGTCGCACCGGCCATCGTGGCCGCACCGGTCACCAGCGCCGTGCGCCTGCTCTCGCCCTTGCCCAACACGTTCCTCCTGAGGGACGGATCACTGACGGATGCACGCCGCGGCTCCCCGGTGGGCCGGGGAGCCATGTGGCGTGATGGGCGTGAGTTGTGACGAGCCGGCGCTGTCAGCCGCAGCGTGACGTGACGTACCCGTCACTGCCGGTCTGCACATATGCGTCGGAGACATACTGGTTCGTGCCGATGCAGTCCCAGATGTTCGACGTCCCGTAGTAGCCGCTGACCGTGGTCCCGGGCGTCTGGCAGATGATCGCCACCCTGGCTTCGTACGGCAGGACCTTGACGATGTGGTAGCTCGTCCCGGGGCCGGACCGGACGTTGAGGCGGCATCCGGGCGCGACGGAGTAGGCGATCAAATCAGCTGCCGTGACGGCAACTTCGGTCGCTGCTGCACGGCCGACCTCGCCCGTCGGCTCGTCAAGTTCGTTCTCGGCCATGTGCCCTCCCCCGTGAAGATTCACGCTCTGTCAAGTGCAGGCTAGCAATCCGGACCGTCGCCGTTGCAGGGATCCACTAGGCTCACCGAGTTGCGGCTGCGGACGAACACACGGGGGTGGGGCATGCCGCCATTGCGGAAGCCCGGGACCAGCCCGGAAGCGGAACATCCGGAATATGCGGGACCGTACCGGCTGGAAGGACGGCTCGGCTCGGGCGGCATGGGCGTGGTGCACCTGTCACGCTCGACATCCGGCATGCGGCTGGCGGTCAAGGTCGTGCACGAAGAGTTTGCGGCGGACCCGGAGTTCAGGGCGCGATTCCGCCAGGAGATCACCGCCGCACGACGGGTCAGCGGCGCCTTCACGGCACCTGTCGTGGACGCGGACCCGGATGCCGAACGACCCTGGATGGCGGCGCTGTACATACCCGGGCCGACGCTGGCCGAGTTCGTCAAGCGGAACGGGCCGGTGCCGCCGGCTCAGGCGCGCTACCTCCTGACTGGACTCGCGGAGGCCTTGCGGGACATCCACCGGGTGGGCGTCGTCCACCGCGACCTCAAGCCGAGCAATGTGCTGCTGGCTGCCGACGGTCCCAAGGTCATCGATTTCGGCATCTCGCGACCACCCGACAGCGACGTGCGTACGGAGACGGGCAAGCTCATCGGCACGCCTCCCTTCATGGCGCCCGAACAGTTCAGCCGGCCCCGATCGGTGGGGCCCGCCGCCGACGTCTTCGCCATGGCCGGCGTGCTCGTCCACGCCGTGACGGGACGCAGTCCCTTCGATTCGGACAGCCCCTACATCGTCGCCTACCAAGTGGTCCACGACGAGCCGCACCTCGAAGGCGTCCCCGGAGATCTGCGGCCGCTCATCGAGCGGTGCCTCGCCAAGGACCCGGACCACAGGCCCACTCCGGACGCCTTGATGACGGAGCTGAGAGAAGTCTCGGCCTCGTACGACACCCAGACCTTCGGCTCCTTCGACCTCGAAGGCGTCCTCGCGGACGGGCTCATCCCGGCACAGCGGCAACCGGAGGAAGGCCTGGTCCCGGCCCAGGAAGTGCCGCGGACGGGATCCGGGTCCGATCCCGATGCGTCCGATCCGGTACCGAAGACTCCCGGGCCCCGGCTCCGCAGAGCCCGTTATGCCCTCGTCGGGGTCCTGACCTTGAGCGTGCTCGCCGCAGGCGCCTTCCTCCTGGCTCAACGTCACGGCGGCGACTCGCCGTTGGGCTCGGCCGGATCCCCGGTCTCCGCCGACGCGGATTTCCACCCGTGGGAAACGGTCCTCCGGGGAGACAGCAGCGACGGCATGGCAGCGTGCACTTCCGGTGCGGGAGCGCTGTTCTGCACCGGACCAGGTATCCAAGCATCGAAGCTGGACGCCGACAGCGGGCTCATACAGTGGTCGGTCCGCAAGACCCATGTGAAGGGCAGCACTCAGAACTCCCTCCGTCCGCCCGTACTCCTGGGCGGCGTCGTCCGCGTGGTGAGCGACGACGAATCACGGCTGACCGGTCTGTCCGCGGCAACGGGCAAGGTGCGCTGGACCCGCGACATCTCCTCCTACCGGAGCGCGTACTACAGCGCCGGGAGCACCGTGCTGCTCGCTGGAGGCAACGGAGAGGTCATCGCGGTGGACGGCACCACCGGCCGGGAGAGCTGGCGCGCGAACCTGCCGGGCCACGTGCAGCCGTCGTTGGCCACGTACGGCGCCTCGGGACGTCTCTACGCCGTCGAGGTCAGCCCGGACGGCCGCCACACGCTGGTCACCGCGGTGAACGAGACCGATGGAACGGTGCGGGGACACGTCCTGCTCGACGGGCAACTGGACCCGGTGGGTGAGTCCGGCACGGCCCTCTTCCTGACCTCCTTGGACGCCTTCGCCCGCACCAACGCCATCGTCCGGCTGGACACCGCGACCTGGTCGCACCGGCGGATCCCGGTCACCCCGTTCCTCAACGGGCCGCAGACCGCGGTGCGGGGGGACATGGTCTACCTCCTTGGCTACGGAGGCGAGCTGACGGGTGTCGACACCCGTCGCCCCGAACAAGGCGCGGGGAGCGGATCATGGCATTTGGAGACGTCGGTGAGCGGTGGATCCACTCCCACCGTCGCCGGGGGCCGGCTGTACTTCACCGCCGTCGACGGACGCCTCCTGGCCGTGGACGCCGAGCGGGGTGTCTTCCTCGGCCAGACGGAGCCACGCCTGCCGACGCGTCCGGGCAACTACCCGGGATCCCCGCCCTCCCCCGTCGTCGCCGACGGGAAGGTGTTCGCGACCGCACCGGACGGCAGTGTGTTCGCCGTGGACGCGAAGGACCCCTCCCGCTGGTGATCGTGGGGATCGGCGGAAGGGGTCCCGGGGACGACGACGGGGGCGGGCCCGGGGTCAGCCCTCGAGCTTCGTGACGTCGCGGACGGCGCCCTTGTCGGCGCTGGTGGCCATCGCGGCGTACGCCTTGAGGGCCAGGGAGACCTTGCGGTCGCGGTTCTTGGGGGCGTAGACGCCGCCGAGGGCGGCACGGCGGGCGGCCAGTTCCTCCTCGGGGACGAGGAGTTCGATGCTGCGGCCGGGGATGTCGATGCGGATGCGGTCGCCGTCCTCGACCAGCGCGATCGTGCCGCCGGACGCCGCCTCGGGGGAGGCGTGGCCGATGGACAGGCCCGAGGTGCCGCCGGAGAAGCGGCCGTCGGTGACGAGGGCGCAGGCCTTGCCGAGGCCGCGGCCCTTGAGGAAGGAGGTGGGGTAGAGCATCTCCTGCATGCCGGGACCGCCCTTGGGGCCCTCGTAGCGGATGACGACGACGTCGCCCTCCTTGACCTCCTTGCGGAGGATCTTGTCGACGGCCTCCTCCTGGGACTCGCAGACCACGGCCGGGCCCTCGAAGGTCCAGATGGACTCGTCGACGCCGGCGGTCTTCACCACGCTGCCGTCGACGGCGAGGTTGCCGTGGAGCACGGCCAGGCCGCCGTCCTTGGAGTAGGCGTGCTCGGCGGAGCGGATGCAGCCCTCGGCGGCGTCGAGGTCGAGGGCCTCCCAGCGCTCGGACTGGGAGAAGGCCTCGGCGGAGCGGACGCAGCCGGGGGCGGCGTGCCAGAGTTCCTCGGCCTCGGCGGAGGGGGAGCCGCCGCGCACGTCCCAGGTCTTGAGCCAGTCGGCGAGCGACGGGGAGTGGACGGAGTGGACGTCCTCGTTGAGCAGGCCGGCCCGGTGGAGTTCGCCCAGCAGGGCGGGGATGCCGCCGGCCCGGTGCACGTCCTCCATGTAGTACGTGCGGTTCTTCGCGACGTTGGGCGCGACCTTGGCCAGGCACGGCACGCGCCGGGAGACGGCGTCGATGTCGGTGAGGCCGAAGGGGACCTCCGCCTCCTGGGCCGCGGCCAGCAGGTGGAGGATCGTGTTGGTGGAGCCGCCCATGGCGATGTCGAGGGCCATGGCGTTCTCGAAGGCCTCGAAGGTGGCGATCGAGCGCGGCAGCACGGACTCGTCGTCCTGCTCGTAGTAGCGCCGGGTGATGTCGACGACCGTGCGGCCGGCGTCCTCGTACAGCGCCTTGCGGGCGGTGTGGGTGGCCAGGACCGAGCCGTTGCCGGGCAGCGACAGGCCCATCGCCTCGGTGAGGCAGTTCATCGAGTTGGCGGTGAACATGCCGGAACACGAGCCGCAGGTGGGGCAGGCGTTCTCCTCGATGCGGAGGATGTCCTCGTCGGAGATCTTGTCGTTGACGGCGTCTGCGATCGCGTCGATCAGGTCGAGGGTGCGGACGGTGCCGTCGACGAGGGTGGCGCGGCCGGCCTCCATGGGGCCGCCGGAGACGAAGACGGTGGGGATGTTGAGGCGCAGGGCGGCCATCAGCATGCCCGGGGTGATCTTGTCGCAGTTGGAGATGCAGATCAGCGCGTCGGCGCAGTGCGCCTCGACCATGTACTCGACGGAGTCGGCGATCAGGTCGCGGGAGGGCAGCGAGTAGAGCATGCCGCCGTGGCCCATGGCGATGCCGTCGTCGACGGCGATCGTGTTGAACTCGCGCGGCACGGCGCCCGCGGCCTTGATCGCCTCGCTGACGATGCGGCCGACGGGCTGCAGGTGGGTGTGCCCGGGCACGAACTCCGTGAAGCTGTTGGCCACCGCGATGATCGGCTTGCCGATGTCCTCGCTCGCTACGCCCGAGGCGCGCATGAGGGCGCGGGCGCCCGCCATGTTGCGGCCGTGGGTGACTGTGCGGGACCTCAGCTCGGGCACGGGGACCACTCCCTACGTTTCCATCTCGGAGCCTTCGAGCGTACGCCCCCGGTCGTGGTACGCGGCGGTGTGTCCGTATTGCGGACGGCGAGTCCACCGTGTGGATGGCGATCCGGTACCGGACACGACGGGTCCGCAGCGGGCCGACGACAGGGCGCTCTCCCCCATTGTCGACCCATCTGCCATGCGGGCGGCTCACCCCGTGACGGGCCCGGGATCGGTCAGGTAGCGCTGGAGGGTCGGCGCGATGAGGTCGATGACGTCCTCCATGTCCGCCGACGCCAGCGGCTCGAGCTTGATGACGTAGCGCATCATCACGATGCCGATCATCTGGGCGCCCGCGAGTTCCGCGCGGAGCCGGGGGTCGGGGACCTTCAGCTCCGACGCGACGCGCTCCAGCAGCCGCCGCAGGACGATGCCGCGCAGCACGCCCGCGGCGGTGTCGTTGGTCACGGCGGAGCGGACGATCGCCAGCATGGGGGCCCGGGAGACCGGGTTCTCCCAGATGGCGACGAAGAAGCGGGCCAGGCGCTCGCCGACGCCCTCGGGGCCGGTCGCCAGGACGTCGGGGACGCCGAAGGCGGCCTCGAAGCTCAACTCGATCGAGGCTTCGAAGACCTGCTCCTTCGCCCCGAAGTAGTGGTGCACCAGCGCCGGGTCCACGCCCGCGGACTTGGCGATGGAACGGATCGAGGTCTTGTCGTAGCCGCGGGCGGAGAACTCCTGCCGGGCCGCGGCGAGGATCAGCTCGCGGGTCTCGGCGGTGCCCGAGCGGCTCCCGGCGGGGCGGCCGCGGCCGCGCCTGCCGGTCCCGTCCTCGGGAGCCATCAGCGCACCCGTGCGGCCGCGGCGAGGTGCAGCCGGGTGAAGGCCAGCGCCTCGGCGAGGTCCGCCTCGCGCTCGGCGGCCGACATCGCGCGCCGGGTGTTCACCTCGATCACCACATGGCCGTCGAAGCCACGCGAGGCCAGGCCCTCCAGCACCTCCGCGCAGGGCTGGTTGCCGCGTCCGGGCACCAGGTGCTCGTCCTTGCCGGAGCCGCTGCCGTCGGCCAGGTGGACGTGACCGAGCCGGTCGCCCATGCGGTCGAGCATCTCCAGCGTCCCGGTCCTGGCCGTGGAGGTGTGCGAGAGGTCGATGGTGAAGTGCCGGTAGTCGTCCTTGGTGGGGTCCCAGTCGGGGGCGTAGGCGAGCATCTCCCGGTCGCGGTAGCGCCACGGGTACATGTTCTCGACGGCGAACCGGACGTCGGTCTCGTTCGCCATCCGCCAGATGCCGGCGACGAACTCCCGCGCGTAGCTGCGCTGCCAGCGGAACGGCGGGTGGACGACCACGGTCGAGGCGCCCAGCTTCTCCGCCGCCGCCTGGGCCCGCTGCAGCTTCACCCAGGGGTCGGTCGACCACACCCGCTGGGTGATCAGCAGGCAGGGGGCGTGCACCGCCAGGATGGGGATGCCGTGGTAGTCCGACAGGCGGCGCAGCGCCTCGATGTCCTGGCTGACCGGGTCGGTCCACACCATCACCTCGACGCCGTCGTAGCCCAGCCGGGCCGCGATCTCGAAGGCCGTCGCCGTGGACTCGGGGTAGACCGAGGCCGTGGACAGCGCGACCTTCGCGTCCGGTACGCGCACGGTGTGTCCGTTCGGGTCCACAGGGTCAGGGGCTGCCACGGGGAACAGCGTACGGCGGCCGGTCGGCCCGACGGCACATCGCACCCGGCCGACGTGACGCGATCGACACGCGGGGCGGCGCGGCGCGGCGCCCGCACGGCGACGGACGCCGTGCGCCGCGCTCAGCCCCGGTCGCTCGTCATCAGGTCGAGGCGCCGCAGGATGACGCCCTCGCGCAGCGCCCACGGGCAGACCTCCAGCTCGGTGACCCCGAACAGGTCCATCGCCGCGTCCGCGACCAGCGCCCCGGCCAGCAGCTGGCGGGCCCGGCCCTCCGACACGCCCGGGAGGGCCCGGCGGGCGCCCTCCGTCATGGCGGCCAGCCGCGGCACCCACTCCGCCAGCGCCTTGCGGCTCAGCGTGCGCTGCACGTACAGGCCCTCGGCGGAGCGGGCCGCGCCCGCGATCCGGGCCAGTTGCTTGAAGGTCTTGGAGGTGCCCACCACGTGGTCGGGCCCGCCGAGCCGGCTGAACTCCGCCACGGTGCGGGCGATCTCGGCGCGCACGTGCTTGCGCAGGCCGCGCACGTCCTCGGAGGTGGGCGGGTCGCCGGGGAGCCAGCCGCTGGTGAGCCGGCCGGCGCCGAGCGGCAGGGAGACCGCGGCGTCCGGGTCCTCGTCCATGCCGTAGGCGACCTCCAGGGAGCCGCCGCCGATGTCCAGCATGAGCAGCCGGCCGGCGGACCAGCCGAACCAGCGGCGGGCGGCGAGGAAGGTGAGCCGTGCCTCGTCCTCCCCGGACAGCACGGTCAGGGCGACCCCGGTCTCGGCGGCGACCCGGGCGAGCACCTGCTCGCCGTTGGCGGCCTCGCGCACCGCGCTGGTGGCGAAGGGCAGGACGTCCTCGACGCCCTTGTCCTCGGCGACGACCAGGGCCTCGGCGACCTGGGCGACCAGCCGCCGCACGCCGTCCTCGCGGATCGCGCCGTCCTCGTCCAGCAGCTCCGCCAGCCGCAGCTCCGCCTTGTGGGAGTAGGCGGGGAGCGGACGCGCGCCGGGGTGCGCGTCCATGACCAGAAGGTGGACGGTATTCGAACCCACGTCGAGGACACCGAGTCTCATGCCCGGAACGCTACTGCGCCGCGCCTTGACCGGGGACATGCGGGGTATGGGCACCTGCGCGGGTGACCACTGGAGGAGCTTCACATGCTTACCCTGACATCGTGGCGAAGGTGAAAAAGGCGACGAAGCGGCAGCATCACCCGGACGTGTCGGACGAGGTCGGGCTCGATTTCCCCCGCGCGTGGGTCGAGTTCCCCGATCCGGCCGACGAGGAACAGGTCTTCCGGTGCGACCTGACGTGGCTCACCTCACGGTGGAACTGCGTCTTCGGCCGCGGCTGCGAGGGCATCCAGGCGGGCCGGGCCGACGACGGCTGCTGCACCCTCGGCGCGCACTTCTCGGACGACGACGACGAGAAGCGCGTCGCGGGGCACGTGGAGCGGCTCACCCCGGAGCTGTGGCAGTTCCACGGGGTCGGCGAGGAGGACGGCTGGGCCGAGGTCAACGAGGACGGCGACCGGCAGACCCGGCGGCACCAGGGCGCCTGCATCTTCCTCAACCGCCCCGGCTTCCCCGCGGGCGCCGGGTGCGCCCTGCACACGCTCGCGCTCAAGGAGGGCCGCGAGCCGCTGGAGACCAAGCCGGACGTGTGCTGGCAGCTGCCGATCCGGCGGACGTACGACTGGGTGGACCGGCCCGACGACACGCGCGTGCTGATGATCTCGATCGGCGAGTACGACCGGCGCGGCTGGGGCCCCGGCGGTCACGACCTGCACTGGTGGTGCACGGGCGCGCGGTCCGCGCACGGCGCGGGCGAACCGGTGTACGTCTCGTACCGGGCGGAGCTCACCGAGCTGATGGGGCCGCGGGGCTACGACCGGCTCGTCGAGCTGTGCGAGCAGCGGCTCGCCTCCCTGCTGCCGATGGCGCCGCACCCCGCCGACCCGGTCCCGGGCTCCCGC
Source organism: Streptomyces sp. NPDC001902 (assembly GCF_042891295.1). NCBI lineage: Bacteria > Bacillati > Actinomycetota > Actinomycetes > Kitasatosporales > Streptomycetaceae > Streptomyces > Streptomyces sp. NPDC001902. Next base: position 16,845 of record NZ_JBIATA010000021.1, read on the forward strand.
GGCGGGGATCAGGGGCCGGACGGGGACGAGGACGCCTAGTCGTCGCCCTGGTCGTCGCCCTGGGCGGAGGACGGGGAGGCCGAGGGGCTCTGGCTCGGCGGGTCGCTCGGTGACGGGTCGGGGGCGGACGGGGTCGGAGAGGGGTCGAGGGAAGGCGACGGCCTCCCCCTCCCCTCGATCGTGACGACCGCGCCCGACGGGTCGAACCAGATCCGTGCCGTCCACGGCCCCACGGGCTCCCGCGAGCGGTCCACGGAGACCGTCAGCGTCATGCTCTCCCCGGGCCGCAGCCTGCCGTGGCTCCGGCTCAGCCGCAGCCACGGTTCGGAGGTGGCCGCCCGCCAGCGGACCGGCGCCGCGCCCTCGGCGGTGAGGGTGACGACGGTGACGTGACCGCGCGAGCGGGCCTCGACGAGCAGCCGGCCCGGGCGGGGCGCCGAGCGGTCGTCGCCGTCCGTGGCGTCGCCCGGCGGTGAGGCGGAGCCCCGGGCACCGGCCGAGGCGGAGGCGGTGGCGGACGCCGAGGGGGCGGCGGACACGACGGAGACCGACAGACGGCCCTGGCCGCCGCGCGTGGAACGCCCGCGCGCGTCGGCCGCGCCCGCGACACCGGCCTTCTCGTACTGCACGCCGTCGAGGCCCTCGCCGGCGCTGAAGGAACCTTCCCCCTTGTGCTCGGGCGCCAGCGGCGCCCCGTGGTACGCCGCCCACAGCGCCAGCACCGGTGCCGCGACGACGGCCGCGACCACCGTGGAGGTCACCGCGCGGTGCCGCATCCGGGCCCGCCGCGCCATCCGCTCCTTCAGGTCCATCGGGAAGCCGTGCCGGTCGAAGCGCGGGGTGCCCTGGCGGGCGCGCCCGACGCCGCCCCGCATGGCGTGCAGCAAGGCGGCGTACGCGGCGGAGCGGGGCGCCTCGACCGTCGACAGCACGGCCGTCGCGGCGGTGGTGGCCAGGCCCGGCCAGGGTCCCGTCGCCACGGCGCGCTCGGCCGTGACCCGGCAGTGCGCGCACACGTCGACGTGGGTCACCAGCTCGCGGCGGAGCGCCGAGCCCAGCAGCACCCGGGCGTCACCGGCGAGGCGGGCGACCGCCGCGCAGTTGCCGAGCTCGACCACGGCGAGCGCCGCCCGGGTGCGCTCCACCTCGCAGGCCGCCTGGGCGAGCAGTGCGCGCGTCGCGTCCGGCTCCCGCCCGACGACCAGGGCCACCTCGTGCGGCGCCAGCTGGTGGCGGACGGCGAGCTCCAGCGCCTCGCGCTGCTCGGGGGTGGTGCCGGCCGCCTCGGGCCAGGCCAGCGCCGCCAGTTCGCCGCGTCTGCGGGCGGCCACGTCCGCCGAGGCCTGCACCGATACCGGCCGCCCCTCGGCCAGGGTGCGCAGGCAGGCCCAGCGGGCCAGCGCGTACAGCCAGGGCCTGCGCAGCTCGGGGTCGCGCAGCCGGGCGCGCTGGCGCTCGGCCACGGCCAGCACGTCGCCGAGGGCGGCGGCGGCGGAGTCGTGCTCGCACAGCACGGAGAGGCAGTAGGTGAACAGCCCGTCCAGGTACGGCTCGTAGTGCGCCGGGGGCTGCGCGGGCAGGGTCCCCTGCGGGCGTGGCCGCCGCCGCGCCGGGGACCCGGGGGTCCCCGGCGCGGTGCGGCCACGCTGGACCGGCGCGCGGTGTCGGCGGTGCGCGCCGGTTGTCTGGGAGGGTGTGTCAGACCTGCTGCTCATCACTCCGTGACGGTAGGACCACGACCCGTACGCCCTCAGGCATCACGGCGGGCTTTAATCCAAATGGGTGGTGATCCCGCCCGAAAGAGCACACGCGGCTCACCCCGTCGGGTGACCCTCCGGCCACGTGCGCGAGCCTTTTCCGGAGCGGGACGGCAGGGACCCGCGCCCCGGCGGTGCGGCGTTGTCGGTGGCACCCGATAGCGTGCGGCACATGGCTGCCCGCACCCGCCCCGCTTCCAAGGACCGTCCGTCGTACCGCTGCACGGAGTGCGGCTGGACGACCGTCAAGTGGCTCGGCCGCTGCGGTGAGTGCCAGGCGTGGGGCACGGTCGAGGAGTACGGCGGCGCGTCGCCGGTGCGCACGACCGCGGCCGGCCGGGTGACGACGCCGGCCAAGCCGATCGGGCAGGTGGACGGCCGCCAGGCCACCGCGCGCGGCACGGGCGTGCCGGAGCTGGACCGGGTCCTGGGCGGCGGGCTGGTGCCCGGGGCCGTGGTGCTGCTCGCGGGGGAGCCGGGCGTCGGCAAGTCGACGCTGCTGCTGGACGTCGCCGCGAAGGCGGCCGGGCCCCAGGCGCGCACGCTCTACGTGACCGGCGAGGAGTCCGCGTCGCAGGTACGGCTGCGGGCCGACCGCATCGGCGCCCTGTCCGACCACCTCTACCTCGCCGCCGAGACCGACCTGTCGGCGGTGCTGGGGCATCTGGACGACGTCAAGCCCTCGCTGCTGATCCTGGACTCGGTGCAGACGGTCGCCTCCCCCGAGATCGACGGAGCCCCCGGCGGCATGGCCCAGGTCCGCGAGGTGGCGGGCGCGCTCATCCGCGCCTCGAAGGAGCGCGGCATGTCGACGCTGCTCGTCGGCCACGTCACCAAGGACGGCGCGATCGCGGGCCCCCGGCTGCTGGAGCACCTGGTGGACGTGGTGCTGTCCTTCGAGGGCGACCGCCACGCCCGCCTGCGGCTGATCCGGGGCATCAAGAACCGCTACGGCGCCACCGACGAGGTCGGCTGCTTCGAGCTGCACGACGAGGGCATCACGGGCCTGGCCGACCCGTCCGGCCTCTTCCTGACCCGGCGCGACGAGCCGGTCCCCGGCACGTGCCTGACGGTCACCCTGGAGGGCAAGCGCCCGCTGGTCGCCGAGGTGCAGGCGCTGACCGTCGACACCCAGATCCCCTCCCCGCGCCGTACGACCTCCGGCCTGGAGAACTCCCGGGTGTCGATGATGCTGGCGGTGCTGGAGCAGCGCGGCCGGATCCGGTCGATCGGCAAGCAGGACATCTACACGGCGACCGTCGGCGGCGTGAAGCTCGGGGAGCCGGCCGCCGACCTGGCGGTGGCGCTCGCCCTGGCCAGCGCCGCGATCGACACGCCGCTGCCGAAGAACCTGGTCGCGGTGGGTGAGGTGGGCCTGGCGGGCGAGGTCAGGAGGGTCACCGGGGTGCAGCGCAGGCTCGCCGAGGCGGCCCGGCTGGGCTTCACCCACGCCCTCGTGCCGCCGGACCCGGGGAAGATCCCGTCGGGGATGAAGGTGACGGAGGTGGCGGACATAGGGGACGCCTTGCGCGTCCTGCCCAAGAGGGCCCCACGTCCCTGACCCTTCCGACGGTAAACTTTGCCCTGGTCTCGCCCATCCGGGCATCCGTACGACCGGAGGAGAGCAGTGGCAGCCAACGACCGGGCGTCAGCTCCCGGCAAGGCCTGGAGTCGCGAGGGCTCGGGCGGTGAGGGTCTGATGCGCGCCTCCCTGAGCGCCGTGGCCCCCGGCACGGGCCTTCGGGACGGCCTCGAGCGGGTCCTGCGCGGCAACACCGGCGGCCTCATCGTGCTGGGCATGGACAAGACCGTCGAATCACTGTGCACCGGCGGTTTCGTGCTGGACGTCGAGTTCAGCGCCACCAGGCTGCGCGAGCTGTGCAAGCTCGACGGCGCCCTCATCCTCGACCGGGACATCACCAAGATCGTGCGGGCCGGGGTCCAGCTGGTGCCGGACGCGTCGATCCCCACCGAGGAGACCGGCACCCGGCACCGCACCGCGCAGCGGGTCTCCATCCAGACCGGCTTCCCGGTCGTCTCCGTCAGCCAGTCGATGCGGCTGATCGCCCTGTACGTGGCCGGTCAGCGCCGCGTCCTGGAGGACTCCGCGGCCATCCTCTCCCGCGCCAACCAGGCGCTGGCCACCCTGGAGCGCTACAAGCTGCGCCTGGACGAGGTCGCGGGCACCCTCTCCGCCCTGGAGATCGAGGACCTGGTCACCGTCCGGGACGTCACGGCGGTCGCGCAGCGCCTGGAGATGGTGCGCAGGATCGCCACGGAGATCGCGGAGTACGTCGTCGAGCTGGGCACCGACGGCCGACTGCTCTCCCTGCAGCTGGACGAGCTGATCGCGGGCGTCGAGCCCGAGCGCGAGCTGGTCGTCCGCGACTACGTGCCGGAGCCGACCGCCAAGCGCAGCCGCACGGTCCCCGAGGCGCTCACCGAACTGGACTCGCTGCCCCAGGGCGAGCTGCTCGAACTCCCCACCGTGGCAAGGGCGCTGGGCTATGCCGGCTCCCCCGAGGCACTGGACTCCGCGGTCTCGCCGCGCGGTTACCGGCTGCTGGCGAAGGTGCCCCGGCTGCCGAACACGATCGTGGAGCGGCTGGTCGAGCACTTCGGCGGGCTGCAGAAGCTGCTCGCCGCGAGCGTGGACGACCTGCAGACGGTCGACGGCGTCGGCGAGGCCCGGGCCCGCTCCGTCCGCGAGGGGCTGTCGCGCCTCGCGGAGTCCTCCATCCTGGAACGCTACGTCTGAGGCCTGGGGGTACCGGAGGTCCTGGGGGTCCCGGAGGTCCCGGGGGTCCCGCCCCGTGCCGGACGTCCGGGCGTCCTGGCCGCCCCGGACGTCCTAGACGTTCTTCAGGACGAAGGACGTCTGCTTCGCGGAGCGGCCCGGGAGCTTCACCTCGAGCAGGTAGGTGCCGTACGGGGCCGCCCCGCCCTTGGGCGTGGCGCACCGCGGGGAGCTCGTCCGGCGGTCCCACTCGACGTCGTACGAGGTCGAGCCGCCCGCCGGGACCTGCAGCAGGTACGGGGCACGGCTCTTGGGGCAGTCGTCGCTGGCCCACACGTGGTGGTCGTTGACGTCGCTGATGGAGAAGACCGCCGAGTCCGGGCCGAAGTCCAGCTTGCAGGCGGTGGCGGAGGGGTTGGTCGCGGTCAGCGTGAACCGGGGCCGCTCACCGGGTTCGTAGGCGTTGTCGGTGCTGCGCACGCTCAGCGAGACGCCCGGCCCGCAGTTGGGCAGCGAGGAGCCCGCGGGCAACTGCGCACCGCCGCTGCCGCTGCCACCGCCGCCGGAACCACCCGCGTCCGCGGCGCCCGCGGCACCGGCGTCCGTGGCGTCACCGCCGTCGTCGCCGCCGGAGTCGGCGCCCTGCGAACTGCCGCCCGTGGCACCGGAGTCGCCGGCGCCGCCGTCCGTGGCGTCACCGCCGTCGTCGCCGCCGGAACCACCGCCGACCGAGCCGCCCGGGCGGGAGCTGTTGAGCGGACCGCTCGCGGACGGGCCGGGGGTGATGGACGGCGCGGGTGAACGGCCGTCCGGCCCGTTGGCGCTGTTCCCCCCGCCGTCACGGGAGTTGACGGCCCATACGACGAGGACGGTGAGCAGCCCGACCAGGAGCAGCACAACCGCCCGTCGCCGCCAGTAGATGGAGGACGGGAGAGGTCCCACGGGATTGCGCATTGAGCCCACGCGCAAACCTTATGCGGTTTCCCTTGAATCGGACCAAGGCACGCGCGGCACGCTGGCAACTTGTGTGATTGATCAGCAGATCTCCCCTCCGTTCCGGGGAGCTCCCCCACCCGTTCGCGCTGCCCGCCGCGGCGGCCCCGGGGACGTAGGATCGGAGGCGCTATGAACGACGACCGCGACCACCAGCAACTGCACTCCCCCGTGATCGACTGGTTCGACGACAACGCCCGGGACCTTCCGTGGCGGCGTCCCGAAGCGGGCGCCTGGGGCGTCATGGTCAGCGAGTTCATGCTGCAGCAGACCCCGGTCAGCCGGGTCCTGCCGGTGTACGGGACGTGGCTGGAGCGCTGGCCCACGCCGGGCGCCCTCGCGGCGGAGCCCTCCGGGGAGGCGGTCCGCGCCTGGGGCCGGCTCGGCTATCCGCGCCGGGCGCTGCGGCTGCATGCCGCGGCGACCGCGATCGCCCAGCTGCACGGCGGTGAAGTGCCCACGGAGCATGCCGAGTTGCTGGCCCTCCCGGGGGTCGGCGAGTACACGGCCGCCGCGGTGGCCTCCTTCGCGTACGGGCAGCGGCACGCGGTGCTGGACACCAATGTGCGCCGGGTCTTCGCGCGCGCCGTGACCGGTGTGGAGTACCCGCCGAACGCGACGACCGCCGCCGAGCGCCGGATCGCCCACCGGATGCTCCCCGCCGACGAGGCCACCGCCGCCCGCTGGGCCGCGGCCACGATGGAACTGGGCGCCCTGATCTGCACCGCCCGCGGCCCCGAGTGCGTGCGCTGCCCGATCGCCGGGCAGTGCGCCTGGCGGCTGGCCGGCTCCCCCGCGCACGAGGGACCGCCCCGCCGCGGCCAGACGTACGCCGGCACCGACCGCCAGGTCCGGGGCAGGCTGCTGGCCGTGCTGCGCGAGGCCACGGAGCCGGTGCCGCAGGCCGAGCTGGACGCCGTGTGGCACGAGCCCGTCCAGCGCGCCCGGGCCCTGGACGGCCTGGTCGCCGACGGCCTGGTGGAACCCCTCGAGGACGGCCTGTACCGGCTGCCCGGCTGAGCGCCGCACACTCCGGACGGCCCTGTCGTTACACAACCGATGGGTGGCTGTGGGTCCGCTGTGCGGCGGTGGTCGCGAAAGCCGTACATCCGCTCCGTAGCGTCGACCTGGTCGTAATCAAGCGCGCCGGACGGAGGGACGCCATGGCGGCGAACGCCCAGGGGACAGCCCAGGTCATGGACTTCGAGGAGTACGTGCGGAACCGGCAGGAGGCCCTGCTGCGCAGCGCGCGCCGGCTCGTCCCCGACCCGATCGACGCCCAGGACCTGGTGCAGACGGCGCTGGCCCGCACCTACCCGCGCTGGGGCGACATCGCCGACAAGAACCTGGCCGACGCGTACATGCGCCGGGTGATGATCAACACCCGTACCGAGTGGTGGCGCGCCCGCCGGCTGGAGGAGGTGCCGACGCCCGAGCTGCCGGAGGGTTCCGTGGACGACGGCGCCGACCAGCGGGCCGACCGGGCGATGCTGCTGGACGCGCTCGGCATGCTGGCCCCCAAGCAGCGCCAGGTGGTGCTGCTGCGCCACTACCGGCAGCTCAGCACGGAGGAGACGGCGCACGCGCTGGGCATGTCGGTGGGTACCGTGAAGAGCACGCTGCACCGGGCGCTGGCGCGGCTGCGCGCCGAGCTCGAGCGGCAGAGCAACGGATACGGAAGGCCCGTGGAGCCCGCCACGGGCAGGACGGAGGGCGTGTGCGCCGCAGCGTAGTCCCGGTGGGCACCGCTGCCGCCGCTGTCGCGGTGTGCGGGGCGCTCGTCGCCGTGACCAGCTGCCGCGACGCCGGCGGCGTGCGCGAGGAGGGCACCGCCGCGGTCGCCTCCCCCGCCCTGCCGTCCCCCTCGGTGTCGGCGCCGGTCCCGGACGCCCGCACGCTGGACGGCGGCCGGTCGGCGGACCCGCGGGCGGTGGACGCCAAGGCCGCAGCGGACGTGGTGCGCCTGGTGAAGCACGACCCGAAGGTGGCCCGGGACATCCGGGACAGCCTGGTGGCCTGCGCCGCGCCGTCCACGGGTGCGGGGACCCGCCCGAAGGCCGCGGAGCAGCCGTACCCGGTGGACCGCCGCTCGGGCCGGCTGACCGGCGGGGACGGCACGGACCTGGTGGTCAACGTCTCGACCTGCGCGGACAGCGTGGGCATCGGGAGCTACGTCTACCGCCGGGTGGACGGCGCGTACGTCAACGTCTTCGCCGACGAGCAGCCCCCCGTCTTCGCCGAGATCGGCGACGGCACCCTGAAGGTGACCCACCAGGTGTACGAGCCGCAGGACGCGGTCTCCAACCCCTCGGGCGAGGACGTGACCACGTACCGGTGGAACGGCTCCCGCTTCGAGGAGGTCTCGTTCTCCCACCGCGACTACGAGACGGACGACGGCACCGGGAGCGGTCCGCATGGCTGACACGCACGTCCTGTTCGTCGAGGACGACGACGTCATCCGCGAGGCGACGACCCTGGCGCTGGAGCGCGACGGCTTCGACGTGACCGCCGTGCCGGACGGCCTGGCCGGGCTGGAGGCGTTCCGGGCCCGGCAGCCTGACCTGGCGCTGCTGGACGTGATGGTGCCGGGCCTGGACGGGGTGAGCCTGTGCCGGCGCATCCGGGACGAGTCGACGGTGCCGGTGATCATGCTCTCGGCGCGGGCCGACTCGATCGACGTCGTGCTGGGCCTGGAGGCGGGTGCCGACGACTACGTCACCAAGCCCTTCGACGGGGCCGTGCTGACCGCCCGCATGCGGGCGGTGCTGCGGCGCTTCCGGGTGGCCGCGGCGGACGAGCCCCCGGCCGGGGCCGGGGCGCTGACCTTCGGGGACCTGGAGGTGGACCCGGAGGGGATGGAGGTGCGGCGCGCCGGCGACCGCCTGGCGCTGACGCCCACGGAGATGCGGCTGCTGCTGGAGTTCTCGGCGGCGCCGGGGACGGTGCTGTCCCGGGACCGGCTGCTGGAGCGGGTCTGGGACTACGAGTGGGGCGGCGACACCCGGGTGGTGGACGTCCATGTGCAGCGGCTGCGGGCGAAGATCGGGCAGGAGCGCATCGAGACGGTGCGCGGCTTCGGCTACAAGCTCAGGGGCTGACGCGGTGACCGCGCGTCCCGGGGGCCCCGTCGCGAGGAGGGCCCGTCCGCTGCCGAAGATCGGGCTGCGCTGGAAGGTCTGCGTGGCGATCGCCGTGGTGTCGGCGCTGGTCGCGCTGGTGCTGAGCCTGGTGGTGCACAACGCGGCCCGGGCCAGCATGATCGACAACTCCCGTGACGTGCAGAACGAGCGGGTGCAGTTCGCCCAGCGGATCTACGAGTCCACCGGCCGGCTCACCTTCGACGCCCGGCTGGACGACCCGGACCTGCCCGCGCCGCTGAAGCGGCTGGCCCGGGAGGGCAAGCGGGCCACCTACGTCTCCGACACCGGCGGCGCGCCCGTGGTGTGGGCGGAGACCCCGCTGGCGGACGGCAAGGTCCTGTCCCTCAATTCGGCGTTCACCGACCGCTTCTCGGTCCTGGAGGACCTGGACCAGGCGCTGGTCATCGGCTCGTCGGCGGTCGTCGTGGGCGGCACGGCGCTGGGCGTGCTCATCGGCGGGCAGTTGTCCCGGCGGCTGCGCAAGGCGGCCGAGGCGGCCGGCCGGGTGGCCGACGGGGAGACGAACGTAAGGGTGCGCGACGCGATCGGCGGCCGGGTCCGGGACGAGACGGACGAGCTGGCGCGCGCCGTGGACGCCATGGCGGACGTCCTGGCCGGCCGGCTGGAGGCGGAGCGCCGGGTCACCGCGGACATCGCCCACGAGCTGCGCACCCCGGTGACGGGGCTGGTCACCGCGGCCGAGCTGCTGCCGCCGGGCCGCCCCTCCGAGCTGGTCAGGGACCGCTCGCAGGCGCTGCGCACGCTCGTCGAGGACGTCCTGGAGGTCGCCCGGCTGGACGGCGCCGCCGAGCAGGCCGACCTCCAGGACGTGGCGCTCGGCGACTTCGTACGGCGCAGGGTCGCGGCCGCGGCTCCCGAGGCGACCGTGACCGTCCGCGACGACGCCGTCGTCCGCACCGACCCGCGCCGGCTGGAGCGCGTCCTGGGCAACCTGCTGGCGAACGCCGGGCGGCACGGCCGGCCGCCCGTCGAGGTCACCGTCGACGGCCCGTACGTGGAGGTCCGCGACCACGGCCCGGGCTTCCCCCGCGACCTGCTCCGCGACGGCCCGAGCCGCTTCCGCACGGGCAGCAGCGACCGGGCCGGCAGCGGCCACGGTCTGGGGCTGACCATCGCCACCGGTCAGACCCGCGTCCTCGGCGCCCGTCTCACCTTCCGCAACGTGCCCGAGGAGGAGGGCGGCGGCGCGGTCGCCCGCTTGCTGCTGCCCCGCGAGTGACGGCGGGTCCGACGCGGCCGTCCCACGCCGCGGGCCGCAGGTTCCCCGCCGAACGGACGATGCTCGCACGCGGGTCGGACGACGACCCCCGTGCGAGCATCGGCAGCGGGTGGGGCGGGGTGGGCCGCAGGCTCAGACGACCTCGACCGCGGCGACCGCTTCCTCGGTGCTGGGCGTGGTCGGTGCCGAGCGCAGCGGGATCTCCTTGACGAAGAAGGCCAGCAGGAAGCCGATGACGCTGACCGCGGCGCCCCACAGGAAGACGTGGTGCGTGCCGCCGGCGACGGCGTGCAGGTAAGCGTCCTTGACGGCCGGGGGCAGCTTGGCCAGGCCCGCCGGGTCGAGCTGGGCGGAGCCGGACGCGGCGCCCGCGGCGGCGCCGCCGAGGCGGTCCGTCATGGTGTTCTGCACCTGGTGCGTGAAGATCGCTCCGAAGAGGGCGACGCCGAAGGAGCCGCCGATCGTCCGGAAGAGGGTGGAGGACGAGGAGCCGACGCCCATGTCCTTCATCTCGACGCTGTTCTGCGCTATCAGCATCGTGATCTGCATCAGGAAGCCCATGCCCGCGCCGAGCACGGCCATCCACACGCCGGAGACGAAGCGGGTGGTGCCGGTGTCCATCGTGGACAGCAGGTAGAGGCCGACGGTCATCAGGCCGCCGCCGACGATCGGGAAGATCTTGTACTTGCCGGTCTGGGTGGTGATCCGGCCGGCGATCAGCGAGACGACCATCATCGCCAGCAGCAGCGGCAGCAGCAGGAGCCCGGAGTTGGTCGCTGAAGCGCCCTGGACGGTCTGCTGGTACAGCGGCAGGAAGGTCATCGCGCCGAACATCACGAAGCCGACCAGGAAGCCGATCACCGAGATCAGCGAGAAGTTGCGGCTGTGGAAGATGTGCAGCGGGATGACCGGCTCGGCGACGCGGTTCTCCACGAAGAGGAAGGCGGCCAGCGCGGCCAGGCCGAGCACCAGCAGGCCCAGGATCTGCGGCGAGCCCCACGCGTACTGGTTGCCGCCCCAGGTGGTGAGCAGGACCAGCGAGGTGATGCCGATGGTGAGCAGCACCGTGCCGAGGTAGTCGATGCTGGTCTTGATCTGCTTCTTCGGCAGGTGCAGCACCGCCGAGATCATGAACAGGGCGACCACGCCCAGCGGGAGGTTGATGTAGAAGCTCCAGCGCCAGCCCCAGTTGTCGGTGATGTAGCCACCGACGAGCGGTCCGCCGATCATGGCGACCGCCATGACGCCGGCCATCATGCCCTGGTACTTGCCGCGCTCCCGCGGCGGGATGAGGTCACCGATGATCGCCATCACACCGACGATCAGACCGCCGGCGCCCAGGCCCTGCACGGCGCGGAAGGCGATCAGCTGGCCCATGTCCTGCGCCATGCCGGACAGCGCCGATCCAATCAGGAAGATCACGATCGACGACATGAAGATGCCCTTGCGGCCGTACAGGTCGCCGAGCTTGCCCCAGACGGGCGTCGATGCGGCGGTGGCCAGCGTGTACGCGGTGACCACCCACGACAGGTGCTCCAGGCCGCCCAGCTCGCCCACGATGGTGGGCATCGCGGTGCCGATGATCATGTTGTCCAGCATCGCGAGCAACATCGCGATCATGAGCCCGAACAACACCACGCGCACGCTGCGCTGCGGGGTGTCGGCGGTGTCCGCCATCACAAGCTCCCCTACTTGTTTCTTGCTTGTCTTCGGTTGCTTACCTGCCGCCCGGCTAGTTGCCTGGGGCACCCTGACAGTATGCGGCTTACTAGCCGGGCGTCAAGTAAGTTAAAGTTCGCCCATGGCAACGCCCCACGCACGCAGAGGTGATACGCGACGCCGCATCCAGGACGTCGCGCTGCAACTCTTCGCCGAGCAGGGATACGAGAAGACGTCCCTGCGCGAGATCGCCGAGCACCTGGACGTGACCAAAGCGGCGTTGTACTACCACTTCAGGACCAAGGAAGACATCCTCAACAGCATCGTCGAGGACCTCGCCTCACCGGTCGACGAGCTGATCGCCTGGGCCACGGAGCAGCCGCGCACCCTGGAGACCAAGTGCGAGGTGCTGCGCCGCTACGCGGACGCGCTGTGGAGCGCCGGACCACTGTTCCGCTTCATCCAGGAGAACCAGGCCACCGTCCGCGACCTGAGCATCGGCGAGACCTTCAAGACCAAGCTGCTCGCCGTCCACTCCCTGCTCAAGGACCCGGACGCGCCGCTGACCGACCAGGTGCGCTCGATCACCGCGGTCTTCGCGATGCACGCGGGGATGTTCGCCATGCAGAACCTCGAGGGCGACCCCGAGGACAAGCGTGCCGCCGTCCTCGAGGTCGCCCAGGAGCTGATCGCCCAGACCTACCGGGGTCAGACCGACACGCCGTGAGCCCGCAGGTAGGGCAGCGGGTTGACGGACGAGCCGTAGTACGGGGTCTTGCGGATCTCGAAGTGCAGGTGGGGTCCGGTGCTGTTGCCGGTGTTGCCGGACAGCGCGATCTGCTGGCCCTGGCCGACGTGCTGGCCGATGCGCACCTGCATCTTCGACAGGTGGCCGTACTGCGAGTACATGCCGTTGGCGTGGCGGATCACGATGTTGTTGCCGTAGGCGCCGCCCCAGCCCGCCTCGACCACGGTGCCGGCGCTCACGGCGTGGACGTTGGTGCCGATCGGCACGGCGAAGTCCTGGCCGGAGTGCTTGTGCGCCCAGCGGGCGCCGTTCTGCATGTAACCGGCGGACAGCGCGTACTTCTTGACCGGGACCGACCAGCCGCTGTTGCTGCGGGCCTGCGCCTGCGGGGCGCCCTTCTGGGCCTGCGCCACGTGGTTCTGGTGCTTGCGGTGCAGCTCGGCGCGCGCATGGCGGTCGGCCTTCACGGCCTGGGCGGCACGCTGCTGCACGTCTGCCTGCGCCCGGGTGACGTCCGCCAGCTTCCCGGCCGCGCCGAGGCCCAGCAGGCTCCCGCTCTGCGTCTCCGCCATGGCCGTCCCTGCCGCACCGAGTGCCAGCGAGGCGCAGACGCCGGCGGTGACGACGGTACGACGGCCACGGAGGAGGGAGCTCGAGATCTTGGGCATGCGCATTCGGAATTACCTCGCGGAAATAGCCGGACAAGAACATTGCGGTGCGTTCGCCGCGATCCCTTGGTAACCCGACATTCCGGCGCCGGACAAGCCCCTATGTTTACTACCGTCTTTCGTAGCCGTCACCTCGCGAGGCCCGCTGCCCCGCCTGCGGCAGGGGGCCAAGTCCCCTAAGGTGATTCGTACGTGGCCCAGGTCACGTGGGTCACGTCACCGGCCTCGGGACCAAAGGGAATTGCCTTTCGGGACCTAGGTCCCGTGGCCCGGGTCACACGGAACGGGAAATCCGGGAACATGCGGAGCGCGGAATGGGAAAACCGCGCGAACCGCACGACGGGGGGCGGGAACGTGGATCCTTCTGCCGTGGGCGTACGGCTGGCGTCGGCCGTCGTGGGACCGTTGGTCAAGAGGCTCTTCGTGACCGAGGGACCCGGCGCGGGCCTGGTGGACCGGCCGGTCCGCATCTCCTCCCGCGTCTCCTTCAGGGGCGAGAAGCGCACCCTCACCGACGCGGACCTGCGCGCCCTGGCCGCCAAGCTGGTGCGCCAGGCCCTGCGCACCGGGGAACGCCCCGTCGGCGCCGACGAGGAGACCGCCGTCGCGGACGCCCTCGCGACCTCCCTGCGGGCCCTGGGCGACCTCGACCTCACCGACCTGCAGGCCGTGGGCCTCGGGCACACCGCGTTCGCCCGCGCCCTGCGCCGTGCGGCCGGGTCCCCGGAGCGGGAGCTCAGCGCCGACGGGGCGCACTTCCACGCACGGCTGCTCGACACGGCCTGCCTGCACATCCTGCACTTCTTCACCCAGCGCTCGACCTTCGTCGCCGCCACCCTGGTCGAGCAGAGCCGGACGCTGGGCGACCTGACCGCCCGCGTCGACGAGCTCATCGCCCGCACCCCGCTGCCGGGCGGCGAGGACGCGGCCTTCGAGCGGCGCTACCTGGCGTACGTCGCGAAGAAGCACGGGAGGCTCACGATCCACGGCCTCGATCTGGCGGACACCCCGGACCGCTGGCCGCTGGCCACCGCCTACCTCAGCCTGGAGGCGGCACCGTCGGCCGGGCCCCCGCACGATGAACCTCCGCACGGTGCGCCTCCGTACGGTGGGACGGAGGGGCCCGGGGGCCCCCGCGCCGCCGACCGCGCGCTCGCCGCCCACGAGCGGGTCCTGCTGCGCGGCGAGGCCGGGTCGGGGAAGACCACGCTCGTGCAGTGGCTGGCGATCGCCTGCGCGCGCCAGGACCCGGACGAGGGCATGGCGTACCTGGAGGACCGGATCCCGTTCGTCCTCCCGCTGCGCACCCTCACCCGTCACGGCGAACGCCTGCCCGCGCCCCCCGGCTTCCTCGCCGCCTCCGGCTGCCCGCTCGCCGGTACCCAGCCCGCCGGCTGGGAGACCCGGGTCCTGACCGAGGGCCGCGGGCTGCTGCTGGTCGACGGCATCGACGAGATCCCGGACGCCGAACGCCGCCGCGCCCGGGCCTGGCTCCGCGACCTGCTCGACGCCCATCCCGGCAACCGCTGGCTGGTCACCTCCCGCCCCTCCGCCGTACGGGAGGACTGGCTGGCCGGGGAGGGCTTCACCGAGCTGGCCCTGACCCCCATGGGCCCCGCCGACGTCACCGCCTTCGTCCGCCGCTGGCACGCCGCCGCGGGGCCGGAGGCGGCCGGGTACGCCGACGGCCTGCTGCGCGCCGTGCGGGCCGAGCCGGACCTCGGCCGGCTCGCCGGCAACCCCCTGATGTGCGGCCTGATCTGCGCCCTGCACCACGACCGTCGCGGCTACCTCCCGCGGGCCAGGAAGGACCTGTACGCCGCCGCCCTGTCGATGCTGCTGGTCCGCCGGGACCGCGAACGGGAGGCGGCCGTCGTGCCGCTGCGCGAGGAGGCGCAGATCGAGCTGCTGCAGCGGCTGGCGCACTGGCTGGTCCGCAACGGCCGCACCGAGATGGACTTCGACCGGGCCGAGGCCGTCGTCGCGCGGGCGCTGCCCGCCGTCCCCGAGGCCGCCGCCCTCGGCGACGCCGCCGCCGTCCTCACCCACCTCCTCGACCGGGGCGGCGTGCTGCGCCGTCCCGCACCCGGCACGGTCGACTTCGTGCACCGCACCTTCCAGGACTACCTGGGCGCCCGCGCCGCCGTCGAGGAGGGCGACTTCGGGCTGCTCGCCGCCCACGCCGCCGACGACCGGTGGGAGGACGTCCTGCGCATGGCCGTGGCGCTCGCCCGTCCGAGCGAGCGCGTCGCGATCCTCCAGGACCTCCTCGACCGCGGTGACCTCGCCGCGGACCGGCGCACCCGGGCACGGCTCCATCTGCTCGCCGCCGCCTGCCTGGAGCACGCCACCGCCCTCGACCCGGCCGTGCGCGGGGCCGTGGAACGGCGCGCCGCCGCGCTCGTCCCGCCCGCCGACGCGGCCGAGGCCCGCGCCCTGGCGGAGGCCGGACCGCTTGTCCTGGACCTGCTCCCCGGCCCCGACGGACTCTGCGACGAGGACGCGCTCCACGTCGTGGTCACGGCCTGCCACCTGCCCTCGGACCGGGCCGCCGGCTATCTGGGCCGCTTCGCCGCGCACCCGTCCGTGCGCGTCCGCGCCCAGCTGATGTGGTCCTGGCACCGCTTCGACTGCGCCGTGTACGCGCAGGAGGTCGTCGCCCGCCTCGACCCGGACGGCCTGGACTTCACCGTCCGCTCCGCCGACCAGCTGCGCGAACTGCGCAGGCTCGCTCTGCGGCCCACCCGCCTCGACCTGCGGGGCGAACTGCCCGTGGACGAGCTGACCGGGTACGTGGCCGGGCTCGCCCTCACCGAGGTCAGGCTGAAGGACTGCGCGCTGCCCGACCTGCGCTTCCTGGCGGGCCAGCGGGGCCTGCGCAGGCTCGCGCTGCTCGGTCCGGGCACGCCCGCCGACTGGGGGTCGATCGGCGGGCTGCCCGCGCTGCGGGAGCTGGAGCTGGCCGCCCCGGCCGACGGCCGGTTCGACCTGTCACCGCTGGCGGCCCACCCCGGGCCGCTGACCGTGCGCATCCCGCTGCCGGCCGACCGTCTCGCCGGGGCCGACCGGCTGCCCGCGCACGTGACCGTCGTCCCGGTACCGGGTCAGGGACGGTAGCCGCCGCCCCCTTCCCCCCAGCCGTCCCAGCCGCCGTGGCCCCGGCCGCCGCCGTCGCAGTCCCCCTCGCAGGACTCCCCGCCGGGGGTCGGGGAACCGGTGGCCGTGGGCGTCGGGCTCGGCGGCGCCGAGGGCAGCGCGGCCACCCGGGTCGAGCCGGCGAGCAACTGCGAGCCGGTGGTGTACGCCACCGACTGGAAGCGGGGCGGGGCGACGGAGGTGTCGAAGGTCCAGCGCTGGACGGGCCGGCCGTCGCGGGGCCGCAGGACGACCTGCGCACCCGGCTCGCGGCCCTCGGGGGCGACCGCGAGCTGCTGGTTCCAGCGGGGGATGAGGTCCCCGGTCAGGGTGAGGTCGTAGCGCACGTCCTCGGCGCCGGTGACGAAGGACGCCGTGCACAGACCCAGTTCCAGCGCGGGGCCGCGGTGGGAGTTGAGGCAGTACGCGGGCTGGGCGACGCTCCGCATGAGCCCGTCCGGCTCGTACGACCAGAACTGCGTGGCACCGGAGTCGCAGCGCGCGGTGGCCGCCCCGGTGCCGATCACGGTGCGGCGGCCGGACAGGTCGATGCACAGGTCGTCGCCGTTGTTCCGGAGCCGGCCGCGGAGCCCGTCGGTGGGGACGGGGTCGGCGGTGACCGTGCCCGGCGCGGTGTCCGAGGTGGTGACCGAGGCCGAGGCGGTGGGGGACGCCGTGGCCGCGGTGGGCGCCGTACCGGAGGCACGGTCGTCGCTACCGCCGCCGGTGGTGGCGAGGCCGACCACCAGGGCGGTCACCAGCGCGCAGCCTCCGATGCCCAGCAGGGTCGCGGCGAGCCCCCGGCGGCCGCCGCTTGCGGCGCGGCGCCTGCGGCCGCCGTGGCGCCGCCCGGGAGAACCGCCGGAGCCCTCCCCGGCATCGTTGTCACGGGCCGCCCGGCGGGTGGGGCGGGAGTCGAAGTAGCCCCGCGCCTCCCAGACCAGCACCGCCTCGGCGATCAGCACGCCCAGCCGGTCCCCGGAGTGGTCGAGTTGCTCGGCCGCGTACCGGCAGTGGTCGCACCGGGCTATGTGCCGCTGCAGGTCGGGGACGAGACCGGCGCCCCCGCGGTGGATGGAGATGTCCAGCAGACGGCTGAACTGCAGGCAGGCCTCGTACGGCGCGAGGTCCCGGTGCGCCTGGACGCATGCCTCGCGGAAGCGGGTACGGGCGAGCTCCAGCTGGGCCGCCGCCCGCTCCGGGTCGATGCCCAGCAGCCCGGCCGGCACGTCGAGCGGCTCGGCGTCGACCTCGGCGTGCCAGAGCAGGCAGCGGGCGGGCTCGGGCAGCCGCATGAAGGCCCGGTTCGCCAGCCGGCGGTTCTCCGGTACCGCCAGGCGGGTGTCGGTCTGGTCGGGGCGGGGCCGCAACCGCCGGTGGAGCCAGGCGCGCCGGCGGTCGACGGCCCACTCCTCGGCGATCTTGTGGACGGTGATCAGGAGTTCGGGGCGCCAGGCCGCCGAGGGCCCGGTCAGCCGCAGGGTGTCGACGAAGACCCGGGTGAACGCGGCCGCCGCGAGGATGCCGGCGGCGTGTCCGGAGACCGTGCACAACTCCGCGTACTCGGAGACCGGCCGCCAATGGCGGGCCAGCAACTCCTCGAACGGCTGGTGCGCGCCTTCCTTTCCCAGGGACTTTCCGATCTCTCCGGACAACGCCTCGTCCGGTACGCCGAACAGCCGGCCGGGGTGCGCGGAATTCGGATGCGGGGATTCCTTCAACGAGAGTTTCCTTCCGCGTTCGCCCCGCCGGGAAAAGTACGAACCAATGCGCCGGCGCGGGACGCAGCTACGTGGGGGGAGGTGAGGCCGGGGCGCCGGTGAAGGGGCAAGGTGGCCTCTCCTCACTCTCGGCTGATCTTTTCGAATGCCTGCCGGAATGACGGCACGACACCGGCCGGAGCACGGAGAAGGAGGAGTCCGTGCTGAACATCGCTCACCTTTCCACAAATGCAACCGGCGCAACAAGGGTGGGTTCATGGGGAACACAAAACGCAACGACCCCGCCCGCACTAATGTGCGGACGGGGTCGGATCGCTGTGCGATTACTTGCGGTTACGCTTCCTTGCTGAGGTTCGGCCCGCCGGCCGCCTCGACCGGAGGCGCGTCGGCGACGGCGACCTTCTCCTCACCCCGGAAGGTGAACTTGATGTTCTCGCCCTCGCCCTCGGTGCCCACGACCACGATGTGACCGGTGCGCAGCTCGCCGAAGAGGATCTTCTCGGAGAGCACGTCCTCGATCTCGCGCTGGATCGTCCGGCGCAGCGGCCGGGCGCCCAGCACGGGGTCGTAGCCACGCTTGGCGAGCAGCGACTTGGCCTCGGGGCTGAGCTCGATGCCCATGTCCTTGTCCCTGAGGCGCTCGTCCACCCGGGCGATCATGAGGTCGACGATCTGGATGATGTCTTCCTCGCTGAGCTGGTGGAAGACCACGATGTCGTCGACACGGTTCAGGAACTCGGGGCGGAAGTGCTGCTTGAGCTCCTCGCCGACCTTGGCCTTCATCCGCTCGTACCCGGTCTTGACGTCACCCGCGGCCGCGAAGCCGAGGTTGAAGCCCTTGGAGATGTCCCGGGTGCCGAGGTTGGTGGTCATGATGATGACCGTGTTCTTGAAGTCCACGACCCGGCCCTGGGAGTCGGTCAGGCGACCGTCCTCCAGGATCTGCAGCAGGCTGTTGAAGATGTCCGGGTGGGCCTTCTCGACCTCGTCGAAGAGGACGACCGAGAACGGCTTGCGGCGCACCTTCTCGGTGAGCTGGCCGCCCTCCTCGTAGCCGACGTATCCGGGCGGGGAGCCGAACAGCCGCGAGACGGTGTGCTTCTCGCTGAACTCGGACATGTCGAGCTGGATCAGTGCGTCCTCGTCGCCGAAGAGGAACTCGGCGAGCGTCTTGGAGAGCTCGGTCTTACCGACACCGGACGGGCCGGCGAAGATGAACGATCCACCGGGGCGCTTGGGGTCCTTCAGACCGGCCCGCGTACGGCGGATGGCCTGCGAGAGGGCCTTGATCGCGTCCTTCTGGCCGATGACGCGCTTGTGCAGCTCGTCCTCCATGCGCAGCAGACGCGAGGACTCCTCCTCGGTGAGCTTGAAGACCGGGATGCCCGTGGCGGTGGCCAGGACCTCGGCGATCAGCTCCTCGTCGACCTCGGCGACGACGTCCATGTCGCCGGCCTTCCACTCCTTCTCCCGCTTGGTCTTCGCGGAGAGCAGCTGCTTCTCCTTGTCGCGGAGGGAAGCGGCCTTCTCGAAGTCCTGCGAGTCGATCGCGGACTCCTTCTCCCGGCGCACGTCGGCGATCTTCTCGTCGAACTCGCGCAGGTCCGGCGGAGCGGTCATCCGGCGGATGCGCATCCGGGAACCGGCCTCGTCGATCAGGTCGATCGCCTTGTCCGGCAGGAAGCGGTCCGAGATGTAGCGGTCGGCGAGGGTCGCCGCGGCCACCAGGGCGGCGTCCGTGATGGACACGCGGTGGTGGGCCTCGTAGCGGTCCCGCAGGCCCTTGAGGATCTCGATGGTGTGCGGCAGCGACGGCTCCGCGACCTGGATGGGCTGGAAGCGGCGTTCCAGGGCCGCGTCCTTCTCCAGGTGCTTGCGGTACTCGTCGAGCGTGGTGGCGCCGATGGTCTGCAGCTCACCGCGGGCGAGCATCGGCTTGAGGATCGAGGCGGCGTCGATCGCGCCCTCGGCGGCGCCCGCACCCACCAGGGTGTGGAGCTCGTCGATGAACAGGATGATGTCGCCGCGGGTGCGGATCTCCTTGAGCACCTTCTTCAGGCGCTCCTCGAAGTCACCGCGGTACCGGGAGCCGGCCACCAGGGCGCCGAGGTCCAGGGTGTAGAGCTGCTTGTCCTTCAGCGTCTCCGGGACCTCGCCCTTGACGATGGCCTGGGCCAGGCCCTCGACGACGGCGGTCTTGCCGACGCCGGGCTCGCCGATGAGGACGGGGTTGTTCTTGGTGCGGCGCGACAGCACCTGCATCACGCGCTCGATCTCCTTCTCGCGCCCGATGACCGGGTCGAGCTTGGTCTCACGAGCGGCCTGCGTGAGGTTGCGGCCGAACTGGTCCAGGACGAGCGAGGTCGAGGGGGTGCCCTCGGCCGGACCGCCTGCGGTGGCGGCCTCCTTGCCCTGGTAGCCGGAGAGCAGCTGGATGACCTGCTGCCGCACCCGGTTGAGATCGGCGCCCAGCTTCACGAGGACCTGGGCCGCGACGCCCTCGCCCTCGCGGATCAGGCCGAGCAGGATGTGCTCGGTGCCGATGTAGTTGTGGCCGAGCTGGAGGGCCTCGCGGAGCGACAGCTCCAGGACCTTCTTGGCCCGGGGGGTGAAGGGGATGTGGCCGGACGGGGCCTGCTGCCCCTGTCCGATGATCTCCTCAACCTGCTGGCGGACCGCCTCGAGCGAAATCCCGAGGCTCTCCAGGGCCTTAGCGGCGACACCCTCACCCTCGTGGATAAGGCCCAGGAGGATGTGCTCGGTGCCGATGTAGTTGTGGTTGAGCATCCGGGCTTCTTCCTGAGCCAGGACGACAACCCGCCGCGCGCGGTCGGTGAACCTCTCGAACATCGTTAATCGCTCCTCAGAGCGGTCGGGCAGTTAGGGGCGTGTCCCCTCCCTGTCCTTCCGCATGCTAGTCCCGCACAGCGGGGCAGCTCACTTCAACCGTCGACACCTTGCGAGGTCGTTAACCCCCGCGCCGTCGACAACAGCCTCAACCCGATGGTGCGAGACGATGTTCCCGCAGGCCAGGCGGATAGCCCTTTATCCAGTACGCCGAGGGCGAACGCCCCGCCTGTCCGACATGGCCGTCGTCCGTTCCCACTAGGTATTTCTTACCCGCCCGCACGGACAGTCCATGCCGGGAGCACGCCCGCTGTCTGCTATAGGCGAACAGGCTTGCGTCCTGGGGATTCACGGAGGGTGACGGGAACCGGCCGGCCGGGCACTCCCGGTGACCCGCCTCGTAACCCGGGACCCCCGGGGAGCGTTGCGCAGGGCATGCAGGCCTCACGGGTCCCGGCGACCCTGGAACACGCGGACGCCCTCGACGTCCCCGCGGAGGCGGGGCACGAGGTGCTCGGCCGCTTCCCGGCGCCCCGGACGGGACCGGTCGCCCTGGCGGGGTACCGGATGCGCTTCTTCGTCGCCCCGGGCAGCGCCGAGGAACTGCCCGGCCTGCTGGACTGGCTGGAGTGGAGCGGCATCCCGCTCGACCTCGTACCGCTGTGCGGGCGGGAGGCCGCCTACGACGACGGCGCGCAGGCCTGGCTCCGGCCGCCCGTTCCGGACGGCGGGCGCCACGCCGGCGCGCCGTTCTCCCTGCCCGCCATGACGCTCGGCACGCAGCCCAACCCCGCGGCGGACGGACGCTCCGGAGGGACCGTGGGCCTGACGGCCCTGGTCTCCGCGCTCGCGACCGCCTGCCACCGGGTCCGGCTGCGTGTCGCCCGGACCGATCAGCCGTGCGCCTTCTCGTACGCCTCGCGGATCTGCGCGGGGACACGGCCGCGGTCGTTGACCTCGTAACCCTCTTCCTTGGCCCACGCGCGGATCTTCGCGGTGTCCTGGCTCGCGGCGCCCCCGCGGGAGGCGCCCTTCGCGGCGCGGCCCCGGCCGGCGCGGCCACCGGTACGGCGGCCGTTGTCCACGTACGGGCCGAGGAGACCACGCAGCTTGTCGGCGTTGTCGGTGGTGAGGTCGATCTCGTACGTCACTCCGTCGAGTGCGAACGTCACGGTCTCATCCGCCTCGCCGCCGTCGAGGTCGTCAACAAGAAGGACCTGAACCTTCTGTGCCACCGGCTTCCCTTTCATCGAATACGGATAACCGGTAAAAGCAAACCGCCTTTTCCCGGAAAACTCAAACCCCTTGCCCGAACTGCTCCCGGCCGGCCACCATCCCCGCGGTCTTCCGCGGGAACGTTTCGGACATACTGTTGTGCCGGACGGACGCCGTGGGCAGCCTCACAGATGCAACAGCATCCGGCTGTTGCCCAAGGTGTTCGGTTTCACTCGTTCGAGGTCGAGGAACTCGGCCACGCCCTCGTCCTTTGACCGCAGCAGCTCACCGAAGACATCACCGTCGACCGGCGTCTCGCCGATCTCCACGAAGCCGTGCTTCGCGAAGAAGTCCACTTCGAAGGTGAGGCAGAAAATTCGCCGCACTCCCAGCCACCGCGCGGTCTGCAGCAGCTTCTCCAGCACGAGATGCCCGACGCCCTTGCCGTGCTGCGCCGGATCGACCGCGAGGGTGCGCACCTCGGCGAGGTCCTCCCACATCACGTGCAATGCGCCGCAGGCCACCACCTCGGCGTCCTGGTCGTGTTCGGCCACCCAGAACTCCTGGATGTCCTCGTAAAGCGTCACCGTCGGCTTGTCGAGCAGGATGCGGTCGCGGACATAGGCGTCGAGCAGTCGCCGGACAGCCGGCACGTCGGCCGTCCTGGCCCGGCGGATGGTGACGTCATTTGATGCGGCGCGCATGTGCGGACGCTATCGCCCGTCCGATCCGCCCGTCTCCCCGGGGTCACCCGGATCAGCGGATTGCACCACCCGCATTGCGTCACGGAGGGCTTCTCGCTGTTCCGCCGACATCATGCCGAAGAAGGCGACAAGGGCCGCCGCGGGGTTGTCACTGGCGGCCCACGCCTCGTGCATGAGTGCCGCCGAGTAAGCGGCCCGAGTGGAAACCGCCTCATAGCGATAGGCGCGTCCTTCGGCTTCCCGCCGGAGCCAGCCCTTCTGATGAAGGTTGTCCATTACGGTCATGACCGTCGTGTACGCGATCGAGCGCTCCCGGCGGAGATCCTCCAGCACCTCGCGCACCGTCACCGGGCGGTTCCAGCGCCACACCCGGCTCATCACGGCGTCTTCGAGGTCTCCCAATGGACGGGGCACACCCGAATACTAGTTGCTTACGGGCGCAATGCCCGGAATGCCGGAAATCCCGAGGTCATACCCGGGGCTTCTCGATGCCGCCCGACCGCTGGGCCGGGGGCTGCGCGCCGGACAGCGCGGCGTCGACCACCGCGTCCTCCTTGGCCTTGTTGACCCCGCCCTGGCTCCTGATCAGCGTCCGGATGAGGAAGGTGAACGCGATGGCCATCACGGTGGGGGGCACGAGCGCGGAGACGTAGTCCATGGCACCAGGGTAGCCACGCCCCCTGGCGCGCCCCGCGGCGGACCACCACCGCGGGACGTGTCCCCCGGTCGGGCGAAGCCGTGGCCCCGGCCCGCGTCGTCGCGGGCCGGGGCCACGGCTTCGTCACCGAGGGGCGGCTACGCGCCCGTACGCGCCCTGCGGCGGACCGCCGCCACCAGGAGGGCACCCAGGACGGCGCAGGCCGCAGAGCCGGCCGCCAGGGGACGTACGGGCCCCGCGCCGGTGGCGGCGAGGGAGCCCGTCCCGCCGGCCGGAACCACGCCGGAACCACCCGAGGTGCTCCCGCCGGGGCCGGACGGCGCCTTGGCCGTGACCGTGAGGACGCCCGCGTTGTTCTTC
Organism: Streptomyces sp. NPDC001902; assembly: GCF_042891295.1. Classification (NCBI taxonomy): domain Bacteria; kingdom Bacillati; phylum Actinomycetota; class Actinomycetes; order Kitasatosporales; family Streptomycetaceae; genus Streptomyces; species Streptomyces sp. NPDC001902. The sequence goes on from NZ_JBIATA010000021.1 coordinate 40,427, forward strand.
TGGCCCTTGCGGTCGACGCCGTAGTCCGAGGCCGCGAAGACCAGGCCGGTGGCCCCGTCCAGTGCCCGGTCCGCAACCAGGGTGAAGGAGAAGGTCTGGGAGGTGCCGGGCTCGATCGAGTGCCGGGTGTGGCAGTAGTAGATCGTCCCGGTCGGCACGGGCGCGACGTCCTGCGGGTCGTCGCCGAAGGTGACGCCGCCCGGGTAGTCGTCCCAGTCCGCGTTCGTGGTCAGCTTGCAGGCGCCGTCGCGCGCCGTGACCCGCACCCCGCGGGGGATCTCCACCGCGACCCAGGTGGCCGGCCCGGTCCCGCTGGTGCCGCGTGCCCGCGCGGCCTCGTCGCCCTCGTTGCGCAGGCCCACGACGGCCTTCGTCCGGTCGCCGACCGTCGCCCGGACCGTGTCCCCGATCGCGACCAGGTCCGCCCCGCGGTGGCCGGGGGCCGGGCCCTCGGGGTCGTACATCTTGATGTTCAGGCCGCCGAGGTTGTCGGTGTAGTCGACGTCCCAGCCCTCCTGCGCGGCGGACTTCCGGGCCGCCGTCCCGGGACCGCGCGTGTCCTCGGCCGCCGGGGCGGACGTCTTGCGGACGAGGGTGAGCGGGGCCCCGGTGCCGGGGGTGCCGAGCTGTGCGTCGTCGTCGAGGTTTCCGCCGATCAGGTCGGCCTGGTAGCCCACCCTGCCGTCGGCGGCGCCGGACTCGACCTCGATCTTCAGCGGCTTCGCGAGCTCCCACACCTCGCCCGGGGCGATGTCGGTGGCGAAGTGGCAGACGAAGGCGTCCTCCGGCTGGCCCACCGGGGCGTGGCGGCAGTTGCCGAAGTCGTCCGCCATCACCAGGCCCGTGCCGAAGGAGCGGGTGAGATTGGTCCGCACCAGGACGGAGACGCCGCCGCGGGTGGGCCGGTCACCGACGTTGGCGATGACGACCGGCAGGTCGAGGGTGTCGCCGGGCCGTACGTCGGAGACGGTGGACGACTTCGGCACGACGAGGTCCGGGCCGCTGCCGACCGTGATCCGGGTGGCGGTCATGCTGTCGGGATCCGGCCTGGCGTCCTTCGCGCTCACCGAGTAGCGCAGCGTCGCGGCGTCGTCGGTCCTGGAGCCGGAGGCGGCCCGCATCCTCACGGGTATCGCGGTGCCGGTGTGGTCGACCGTGCCCAGGGAGCAGGTGGCCGTGGTGCCCGAGGTGGCGCACAGGTGCGCGGGGAGCGCCACGTCCACGACGCCGGCCAGGGCGGCGAGGTCCATGGTGACGACGACCTCGTGGGCGGGCTCCGGCACCTGCCCGTCGTCGAAGCGCTGGACCAGGGCGGTGATCTCGAACGTCTTGTACGCGGTGCTCGTCGCCGCCACCCCGACGTCGCCGGGTGCGGTCAGGTGCAGTTCGGCTCTGAGGGGCGCGGCCGAGGCCGCGCCCGCGATGACGGCGGATCCCGCCGTCGCGGTCATGACGACGGCCGCGGTGCACACCGCGAGCCGGGTGAGTCTCATGCCGGGTTCCCCCTGAGGAAGTCGACGGTCAGGTGGCGCACCCGCGAACGCACGGGAGACGTCACGGGAAGGACCCGTGACGTCTCCGGAAGGTTGTGCGGTGACCCGGTGTCAACCCGTGGCCCGCTCCTCGGGGGGCGGCGGCGTGCGGCGGCGCGGCGGGAAGATCTCGGCCGGCGTGGGCACCTTGCGCTTCTCCTCACCGGGGTCCGGCGCGGCCGGCTCGGCGGGGGGCGTCTTCGGCTCGGGCTTGGGGCCCGGCTTGGGATCGTCGGAGGCCGCCCGCCCGCCCGGCAGCGCGCGCAGCCGGGCCCTGCCGGTGGAGGGCGTGCCGCAGGGTTGCGAGGGAGCGGGGATGCGCGCCTCCAGGCGGGCGCGCACGTCGAGCTCCGCCAGGTGCTCGCAGCGGCGCAGCACGGCCCGCCTGCGGTGCGCCTCGGCGTCCGTGCACGGCGCGTCGTGCAGTCGGCGCAGCGCGGCGAGGTCGTCCGGCAGGGGCACGTAACCGGTGTCGAGCGCGCCCGTCAGCCGCTCGAGGTAGCCGGCGGCGCTGCCCGGCAGCGCCGCCCGGTACCGGGCGAGCTCCGCGAGCTGGAAGGTCCGCAGCCGCCCGCCCTCGCGGGCCGCCTCGTCGATGTCCTCGGCGAGGCGCAGATAGTCCCTGACCTCGTCGGGGGTGGGGATCATGGTGCTGGACTGGAGGGCCGCTGAGAGGGCGCGCCGGAGCACGCGCAGTTCATCCGCGCTGAACGCCATTCCGCCTCGGGACCCGTGTGGCGTGGGCATGGTCTGACTTTACGTACTAAGCGAACAAAATACGCGTAACCAGATATGGCCGGGCGCGCCGCGTGCCTCCCCCGTGCGCCTGCCGGGCCGTCGGCCGCCGGGCCGTCAGGTCGTCGATACGTTCCGCTCGTAGACCAGCCGGAGGCCTATCAGGGTCAGCCAGGGCTCGTGGACGTCGATGACCGCCGACTCCCCCAGCACCAGCGGCGCCAGCCCGCCGGTGGCGATGACCGTGACGTCGTCCGGGTCGTCGGCGAGCTCCCGCGCCATCCGCTCGGCCACGCCGTCCACCTGGCCGGCGAAGCCGTACAGGATGCCGGACTGCATGGCCTCGATGGTGTTCTTGCCGATGACGCTGCGCGGGCGGGTCAGCTCCACCTTGCGCAACTGGGCGCCGCGGGCCCCCAGGGCGTCCACGGAGATCTCGATGCCGGGGGCGATGGCGCCGCCGGCGTACTCGCCGCGCGTCGTGACCGCGTCGAAGGTGGTGGCCGTGCCGAAGTCCACCACGATGCACGGCCCGCCGTAGAGGTGGACGGCTGCGAGGGAGTTGATGATCCGGTCGGAGCCGACTTCCTTGGGGTTGTCGGTGAGCACCGGGACGCCGGTCTTGACTCCGGGCTCGACGAGGACCGCGGGCACGTCGCCGTAGTAACGGCGCGTCACCTCGCGCAGCTCGTGCAGCACCGAGGGGACGGTGGAGCAGATGGCGATCCCGTGGATGTTGTCGCCCAGCTCCTCGCCGAGCAGCGGGTGCATGCCCATCAGGCCCTGCATCAGGACGGCCATCTCGTCCGCCGTGCGGCGCGCGTCGGTGGAGACCCGCCAGTGCTCGACGATCTCGTCCCCGTCGAACAGCCCCAGGACGGTGTGGGTGTTGCCGACGTCGATGGTGAGAAGCATCAGTCCCGCTCCGACCCCTCGGACCGCAGGTCCAGCCCGATGTCGAGGATCGGCGAGGAGTGCGTCAGGGCGCCCACGGCGAGGTAGTCGACGCCGGTCGCGGCGTAGGCCCGGGCGTTGTCCAGGGAGAGCCGGCCGGAGGACTCCAGCAGGGCGCGGCCCGCGACGATGGCGACCGCCTCCTCCGTCTCGGAGGGGGTGAAGTTGTCCAGCAGGATCAGGTCCGCGCCCGCCTCCAGGACCTCGCGGACCTGGTGCAGGGTGTCGACCTCGACCTCGATCGCCAGCTCGGGGAACTCCTCGCGGACGGCCTTGAAGGCGGCCGCCACGCCGCCCGCCGCGACCACGTGGTTGTCCTTGACCAGGGCCGCGTCCGACAGCGACATGCGGTGATTGACGCCGCCGCCGCAGCGGACCGCGTACTTCTCCAGCGCGCGCAGGCCCGGGGTCGTCTTCCGGGTGTCGCGGACCTGCGCCTTGGTGCCCTCCAGCGCGTCGGCCCAGCGGCGCGTGGTGGTGGCGATCCCGGACAGCCGGCACATCAGGTTGAGCGCGCTGCGCTCCGCGGTCAGCAGGTCCCTCGTACGGGTGCGCACGGAGAGCAGCACTTGACCCGCGTCGACCCGGTCGCCGTCCTCGACGTGCCGCTCGACCTCGAACTCGTCGGTGCACACGATGGACAGGACCGCCTCGGCGACCCGCAGCCCGGCGACCACACCGGCCTCGCGCGCGGTGAAGTCACCGGTGGCCAGGGCGTCCTCGGGGATGGTGGCCACGGTGGTGACGTCCACCCCGCCGTCCAGGTCCTCCTCGATGGCCATGTGCGCGACGTCCTCGACCAGCACCGGGTCCAGCCCGGCGTCGACGAGCAGCTGCGCGAGGTCGGGGTCGAGACCGCACTCGCTCGGGTCGTGCGCGTACTCGTCGCCGGAACCGCAGCCGCAGCCGTCGCCGCAGCCACCGCCGCCGGCGCCGCCGATCTGCAGGAGGGGGAGGTCGGGCGTGCTCATCGCAGGTGCTCCGTTCCAGGACGGGTCGAGGGGAAGTCCGCTGTGGGGGTGGTGCGGATGGTGAGACTAGTGGGTGCCGCGGGCAGCCCCGCACCACCGGCGGGGAGCCGGACGACGATGTGCCGGCGCCAGTTCCCGTCGTCGCGCCCGGGCCGGTCCTCGCGCCAGTGGCAGCCGCGGGTCTCCTCACGGCGGCGGGCCGCCTCGACCAGGACCCGGGCGACCAGGCAGAGGTTGGTCGCCTCCCAGGTCTCCACGCAGGGCTCGGCGGTCTTGCCGTCGCGCTCCAGCAGTTCCTCGGCGTCGGCGTACATCCGGCTCAGCGCCGTCGCCGCGCCCTCCAGGCTGTCCGCGCTGCGCAGCACTCCCGCGCCGCGCGTCATGATCCGCTGGATCGCGAAGCGGGCCTCGGAGGGCAGCAGCGGGGAACGGCCGGGCTCGGGAACCACCGGGGCGCCGGGGGCCGCGGGGTGCTCGGCGATGTCGGCGGCGATGCGCTCGGCGAAGACCAGCCCCTCCAGGAGGGAGTTGGACGCCAGCCGGTTGGCGCCGTGCACGCCCGTGCAGGCGACCTCGCCGCACGCGTACAGGCCCGGCACCGTGGTGCGGCCGTGCAGGTCGGTGCGGACGCCGCCGGAGGCGTAGTGCGCGGCGGGCGCCACCGGGATCGGCGTGGTGACCGGGTCGATGCCGTTGGCGCGGCAGGCGGCCAGGATCGTCGGGAACCGCTGCTCCCACATCCGCGCTCCGAAGTGCCGGCCGTCGAGGTACATGTGCTCGGTGCCGGTCTCCTGCATGCGGCGGGTGATGCCCTTGGCGACGATGTCGCGCGGCGCCAGCTCGGCCAGCTCGTGCTGCCCCTGCATGAAGCGCACCCCGTCGGCGTCCACGAGGTACGCGCCCTCCCCGCGCACGGCTTCGGAGACCAGCGGCTGCTGTCCCTCCGCGTCCGCGCCGAGGAAGAGCACCGTCGGGTGGAACTGCACGAACTCCAGGTCCGAGACCTCCGCGCCGGCACGCAGCGCGAGCGCCACCCCGTCGCCCGTGGACACCGCCGGGTTGGTCGTGGCCGAGAAGACCTGCCCCATGCCGCCGGTGGCCAGCACCACGGCGCGGGCCCGCACGGCGCCGACGCCGTCACGCTGCCCCTCGCCCATGACGTGCAGGGTGACGCCCGCGGTACGGCCCTCGGCGTCGGTCAGCAGGTCGAGCACGAGCGCGTTCTCGATGAACTCGATCCGGGCCTCGCGCACGGCCTCGATCAGCGCCCGGGAGATCTCCAGGCCCGTCGCGTCGCCGCCCGCGTGGGCGATCCGGCGCCGGTGGTGACCGCCCTCCCGGGTCAGCAGGATCTCGCCGGTGGCCTCACTGGTGTCGAAGTGCGCGCCCGTCGCGATCAGCCGGCGGACGGCGTCGGGGCCCTCGGTGACCAGGGTGCGCACCGCCTCCTCGTCGCACAGGCCTGCGCCCGCCACAAGGGTGTCGTCCAGGTGCTGCTCCGGGGTGTCGCCCTCGCCGAGGGCGGCGGCGATGCCGCCCTGCGCCCAGCGCGTGGAGCCGTCATCGAGCCGGGCCTTGGTGACGACGGTGACCTTGGCGCCCTGCGCGGCGCAGCGCAGCGCCACCGTCAGCCCGGCGACGCCGGAGCCGACCACCACCACGTCCGCCTCGTGCGCCCAGCCGGGCGCGGGGGAGTGCAGCCGTATGCCTGTACCTGTGCCGCTCATCGGCGGGCTCCGAACTCCAGGGGGATGTTGTCGATCAGCCGGGTCGTGCCGACCCTGGCGGCGACCGCGAGCACCGCCGGCCCGGTGTGGCCGGGGGCGGCCTCGGTGAAGTCGCGCGGGTCGATCAGGGCGAGGTAGTCCACCGCCAGGCCGTCGCCCTTCTCCAGCACCGTCCGCGCCGCGGCCCGTACGGCCTCCGGCCCGTCGTCCAGCGCGTCGCGCCCGGCGAACAGGGCGCGGGAGAGCGTGAGGGCGGTCCCGCGGCCGCCGTCGGAGAGGTACCGGTTGCGGCTGGACAGGGCCAGGCCGTCCGGCTCGCGGACCGTGGGCACACCGACGATCTCGGCCGGGAAGTTCAGGTCCGTCACCATGCGGCGGATGAGGGCCAGTTGCTGGGCGTCCTTCTGGCCGTAGAAGGCGACGTCCGGCCGGGTCAGGTGGAGCAGCTTGGCGACGACGGTCAGCATGCCGTCGAAGTGGCCGGGGCGCACGGCGCCCTCGTAGCCCTCGCCCATCGGCCCGGCGCTGATCCGCACCTGCGGCTGCCCGCCGGGGTAGACCTCGTCGACGGCGGGCGCGAAGACGAGGTCGGCGCCGGCCCGCCCGGCGGTCTCGACGTCGGCGTCGAGGGTGCGCGGGTAGCGGTCGAAGTCCTCGTCCGGCCCGAACTGCAGCGGGTTGACGAAGACGGTGACGACGACGGTGCCGTCCCCCACCCGCTCGCGGGCGGTGCGCACGAGGGTCGCGTGCCCCTCGTGCAGCGCGCCCATGGTCATGACGACCCCGACCTCGCCGGGCCGGCCCTCGACGGCCGACCGCAGCTCGCGCGCGGTGTGCACCAGCCTGGTCATCGCTTTCCCCCCTCGGCGCCGTCCGCCAGGACGCCCAGCAGCGCCTCCGCGAACTCCGGCTTCAGCATCCCGCCCGCCAGGGCGCGGTCCGCCGTGGCGCGGGCCATCGCGACGTACGGGGCGACCATCTCCGGCGCCTGCCGGCGCAGCTCCGCCAGGTGCGCCGCGACCGTGCCCGCGTCGCCGCGGGCGACCGGGCCGGTGAGGGCGGCGTCACCGGAGCGCAGGGCGTTGTCCAGGGCCGCGCCGAGCAGCGGGCCCAGCATGCGGCCGGGTTCGGCGACGCCGGAGGCGCGCAGCAGCTCCATGGACTGGGCGACCAGGGTGACCAGGTGGTTCGCGCCGATCGCCAGGCCCGCGTGGTAGAGCGGGCGCGCCGACTCCTCGATCCACTCGGGCTCGCCGCCCATCTCGATCACCAGGGCCTCGGCCGCCATCCGCAGCTCCGCGGGTGCCGTGACGCCGAAGGAGCAGCCGGCCAGCCGCTGCACGTCGACGGAGGTGCCGGTGAAGGTCATCGCCGGGTGCAGGGCCAGCGGCAGCGCGCCCGCGCGCAGGGCCGGCTGCAGCACGCCGGTGCCGTACCGGCCCGAGGTGTGCACCAGCAGCTGGCCCGGCCGTACGGCCCCGGTCTCGGCGAGGCCGGCCACCAGCCCCGGCAGCGCGTCGTCCGGCACCGTCAGCAGGACGAGCTCGGAGCGGGCCAGCACCTCGGCCGGCTCCACGAGCGGCACGTCGGGCAGCAGGGCGGCGGCACGGCGGCGTGAGGCGTCGGACACACCCGACGCCGCGACCGGGTGGTGCCCGGCGAGCTTCAGCGCGGCCGCGAGCGCGGTACCGACCCGCCCCGCGCCGACGACGCCGACCGTGAGCCGCGCGGGGCGGGCCTCCACGTCGGGGGGCAGGGGCCCCGGGGTGTGCGATGCGTTCACGCTGCGCTGGCCTTCCGTTCCAGTCCTCACGGGGGTACCGGACGTTCTCGTCAATGCTACGCGAATGTTTCCCGGGGCCCTCCGGGGCGGCAGGATCGGTCCATGACCTCTGCCGATGACGAGAAGGCGCGGCGTATCGCCGCCGTACGCTCCTGCGACCGCGTGCTGTCCTACGGGAAGCCCCCCACGATGCGCGAACGGCTGGCCGCACTGGCCGGACGGGACGGCCTGGACGGCCCCGTGGACACGTACGGCGACGGGATCGTCGACGAACTGGAGCACCGGGTGGCCGGGCTGCTCGGCACGGAGGAGGCCGTCTGGTTCCCCACCGGCACGATGGCCCAGCAGGTCGCCCTGCGCTGCTGGGCGGGACGCACCGGCAACCCGGTCGTCGCGCTGCACCCGCTGGCCCACCCCGAGGTGCACGAGCGCGGCGCGCTGTCCGCGCTGAGCGGGTTGCGGACCGTCCACCCCACCACGGCCCGCCGCATACCGGACGCGGACGAGGTGCGCGGCATGGACGAGCCCTTCGGCACGCTCATGCTGGAGCTGCCGCTCCGGGACGCCGGCTTCGTCCTCCCCACCTGGGACGAACTCACCGCCACCGTGGCCGCGGCACGCGAGCGCGACGCCGTCGTCCACCTCGACGGCGCCCGCCTGTGGGAGTGCCCGCCGCACTTCGGGCAGCCCCTGGACGAGATCGCGGGGCTCGCCGACAGCGTGTACGTCTCCTTCTACAAGTCCCTCGGCGGCATCTCCGGCGCCGCCCTGGCCGGCCCCGCCGACCTCGCCGCCGAGGCGCGCACCTGGCGGCACCGCTACGGCGGGCTGGTCTTCCAGCAGTGGCCGGCGGTGCTGGCGGCGCTCGACGGGCTCGACCACGAACTGCCGCGCCTGCCGGAGTACGTGGCCCACGCGAAGGTCGTCGCGGCGGCCCTGCGGGACGCGCTCGCGGCAGGGGCGGGCTGGGTCCGGGTGCACCCGGACGTACCGCACACGCACCAGTTCCAGGTGTGGCTGGCGGAGTCCGCGGACCTCCTCAACGAGGCCGCGGTGCGGCAGGCCGAGGAGACCAAGACGGCGCTCTTCGGCCGCTGGGCGGAGGCGGAAGTGCCAGGGGTCGCCATGACGGAGGTCACGGTGGGGGCGTCCGCGCTCGAATGGGACCCTGCCGCCGTGGGCGACGCCGTCGCGGACTTCCTCCGTCTCGTGGACGTCGCCCGCGGCACCGCCTGACCGGCTGCGCCGGGCTGCCCGGGTTTTTGTGTGCCGGTTGTTTGCGCCTGCGGCGGGCGTCCACCCGCCCTCCCGCCCGATTGCCCGGCGCGGTCGGTGCGGGCCTGCGCATCGTGTGCCTGGGTCGGGGCCGCGCCGGCGCACTCCCCCAGCCTTCGGCCGGGGGGACCCCCATGGGCGCACCCCGCCACACCCCCTCCCGTCGTATGGGCGCATGACGGCCTGACGAGGTGGGGGTTGTGGGAAGTCGTTCCGCAAGGCGGAACGGGTTGGCACACCCCCACCCACCGGCGTGCACACGCCGACGAGACCGTGGGCACCGGCAGGTGCGGCGCCGTTGTGGGGTTGCGCCAGCCCTCCCCCAGCTACCGCTGGGGGTGCCCCCAGCCTCCGGCGAGCGGCCGACCCGCAACCAGGTGACCGCGCCGGAAACCCCAACCGCAACCACAACGGCGCCGCACACGGAAACACGGGTCAGGCGGCGCCGCCGGCGCTGCCGGCGCGGACGAGCCCCGTCTCGTACGCGAGGACGACCGCCTGCACCCGGTCCCGCAGATCCAGCTTCGTGAGGATGCGCCCGACGTGCGTCTTCACCGTCGCCTCGCTGAGCACCAGCTTCGCCGCGATCTCCCCGTTCGACAGCCCCTGGGCGACCAGCAGCAGCACCTCCCGCTCGCGGTCCGTCAGCCGGTCCACCTCCTTGTGCGTCGGCTGGCTCGTGCTCGGCAGCAGCGGCGTGAAGCGGTCGAGCAGGCGGCGCGTGGTGCTGGGGGCGACGACCGCGTCGCCGCTGTGGACGGCGCGGATCGCCGTGAGCAGCTCGTCCGGGGGCACGTCCTTGAGCATGAAGCCGCTCGCGCCGGCCTTGAGCGCGGAGAAGGCGTACTCGTCGAGGTCGAAGGTGGTCAGGATGAGCACGCGGGGCCCGCCGTCGTCGGGGGTGCGGTCGGGGGCGCCGCAGATCTGGCGGGTGGCCTCGACGCCGTCCAGGCGGGGCATGCGGACGTCCATGAGGACCACGTCCACCGGGGTGGTGCGCAGGGTCGCGACGGCTTCCGCGCCGTCCCCGGCCTCGGCGACGACCTCCATGTCGGGCTGGGCCTGCAGCACCATGCGGAAGCCGGTGCGCAGCAGCACCTGGTCGTCGACGAGCATCACGCGGATCGCCATGGGTCCGGTCCTCTTTCCCTCTTGTGTCGTCTTCGCTTCCCGCTAGCGGGAAGCCTTCACCGGGAGCACGGCGCTGATCCGGAAGCCTCCGCCGGGGCGCGGCCCGGCGTCCAGGGTGCCGCTGACCATGCCGACGCGTTCGCGCATGCCGATGAGGCCCTGACCCTGGCCGTCCTCGCCGCCGCCTTCGTAGAGCTCCTGCTGGGCGCCGCGGCCGTCGTCCTCGATGAGGAGGCTGAGGTCGCCGTCGCCGAAGGTGAGCCGGACCTTGGCGCGCGCCTCGGGCCCTCCGTGCTTGCGGGTGTTGGTGAGCGCCTCCTGCACGATGCGGTAAGCGGTGAGCTCGACGCCGCTGGCGAGCGGCCGGGACTCCCCCTCGACCTCGAAGGCGACCGGCAGGCCGGCGCCCCGGACCTGCTCTATGAGGTCGGTCAGCTGGTCGACGCCGGGCTGCGGCACGTACTCGCCGCCCCCGTCGTCGCCGGCGCGCAGCACCCCGAGCAGGCGGCGCATCTCGGTGAGCGCCTGGCGGCCGGTCGTGGAGATGGTCTCCAGTGCCTGCTTGGCCTGCTCCGGGGAGGCGTCCAGCACATAGGCCGCGCCGTCGGCCTGGACGACCATGACGGAGACGTTGTGGGCGACGACGTCGTGCAGTTCGCGCGCGATCCGGGCGCGTTCGGCGGCGACCGCGGCCTTGGACTGGGCCTCGCGTTCGCGCTGCAGGCGGGCGGCGCGTTCCTCCAGCTCGGCGTAGTAGGCGCGGCGGGTACGGAGGCTGTCGCCGATCACCCAGGCGAGCAGGAAGGGGACGGCGAGGAAGACGGCGGAGACGGCGTCGGCCCATTGGCCTTCGGTCTCGTTGGGCCAGCGCAGCGTGGAGATGGTGGAGGCGACCAGGCCGCCGGCGAGGGCGAGCCGGGACGCCCAGCGGGCGCCGTTGGCCGCGACGGTGTAGATGATCACCAGCATGGCGAAGTCGCCGGGGTTGACCTGGACGTCCAGCAGCAGCTGGAGCGCCCCGACGAGGACGGCGAGCAGCAGCATCTTCTCCGGCATGCGGCGGCGCAGCGCGACCACGGCGGACAGCGCGAGCGCCAGCGGCACGGCGGCGACCCGGGAGTGCGCGTGCAGCTCGTCGGCGACGATCCACAGGGAGGAGAACCCGAGCAGGACGAGGGCCCAGAAGCCGTCGACCCAGGTCGGGTGCCTGCGGAGGAAATCGTAGAGACGCTGCACGTAACCCAGCGTAGGCATCCCGGATGCGTGCGGGAGTCAACCGGAGGAGCGATCCGGGGTACTCCCCAGGGTGGACGCGCGCCCTCCGCCGAGGATGAGGCCAGCGGGCCGCCAGGGGTGCGTCCCCCGTACGGTCAGCCCGCGGCGCGGCGGTGGCTGCGGGTGCCGTTGCGGGAGCGCTTCTCGATGTACATGCGCTGGTCCGCGGATTGCAGCACCTCGTCCGCGGTCATGCCGCAGCCGGCCCAGCCGATGCCGAAGCTCGCCCCGACCCGGACCGCGCGGCCCTCGAAGCGGATCGGCGGGATGATCGCGTTGCGCAGGCGGACGGCGAGGTCCTCGGCGTCCTCCCGGCCGAGGCCGTCGGCGAGGACGACGAACTCGTCGCCGCCCAGCCGGGCCACGGTGTCGCCGTCGCGTACCGCGCTGGTGAGGCGGCGGGCGACCTCGATGAGCACGGCGTCTCCGGTGTGGTGGCCGAAGCGGTCGTTGATCGACTTGAAGCCGTCCAGGTCGCAGAAGAGCACGGCCAGGCCCTTGCCGCCGTCCGCGTCGTCGGAGGGCGCGACGGTGTGGGTGTGGTGGTCGAAGCCGGACAGCCGGGCTGCGCTTTCGATCGGGTCGTAGTCGTAGGTGTAGGCGAACTCGTCGGTGCCCGCGTGGGCGGCGGTGTGTCCGTCGGCGTCCGGGGCCTGCGGACGGGCGCAGATCTTGCCGGACAGCCGGGCGCGCAGTTCGGCGCTGTTGGGCAGGCCGGTGAGCGAGTCGTGGCTGGCGCGGTGGGCGAGGGCGATCTCGCGGCCCTTGCGCTCCTCGATGTCCTCGACGTGGGTGAGCAGGAAGCGCGGCCCGTCGGCGGTGTCGGCGACGACGGAGTTGCGCAGGTTGACCCACACGTAACTGCCGTCGCGGCGCTGCAGCCGCAGTTCGGCGCGGCCGCCCTCGGCGCTGGTGCGCAGCAGGACGCCGACGTCCTCGGGGTGGACGAGGTCGGAGAAGGAGTGGCGGCGCAGCACCGCGGCCGGGCGGCCGAGCAGCCGGCACAGCGCGTCGTTGGTGCGGACCAGCTTGCCGTGCTGGTCTCCGCCCATCTCGGCGATGGCCATGCCGCTGGGGGCGTACTCGAAGGCCTGCCGGAAGCTCTCCTCGCTGGCCCGCAGCGCCTGCTGCTCGCGCTCCAGACGGACCAGGGCGCGTTGCATGTTCGCACGTAGACGCGCGTTGCTGATGGCGATGGCGGACTGGAAGGCGTACATCTGCAACGCCTCGCGGCCCCAGGGGCCGGGCCGGCGGCCGCCCACGGGACGGTCGACGGAGATGACGCCGATCAGTTCGCCCCCGCCGGCCGGGTTGGCGTACATGGGGGCGAGGAGGCGGTCCTCGGGGTGCCACTCGTCGGGGAAGCGGGGCGGCGGGCCGTCGCCGGGCCAGCTGGGGACGTCGTCGCCGTCCAGGACCCAGCCCTCGTGGTGGGGTATGAAGCGCAGGGTGCCCCAGCGCTCCCCCATGGTGAGCCGGCGCTCCCAGGAGGCGCGCGAGCCGACCCGGCCGGCCATCAGGGCCTCCGCGGCGGCGCTCCCTGCGACGGCGGCGACCACCAGGTCACCGTCCGGGCGGACGAGGTTGACCACGGCCAGTTCGAAGCCGAGGCCCTTGACGACGCCGTCGGCCACGGCCTGCAGGGTGTCGGCGAGGCTGCGCGCGCAGTTGAGGTCGGCCACGACCTGGTGCACCTGGCGCAGGGTCGCGAGACGGACATACGGCTCCGACTCGGTGTCCATGCGCTCTCCCCGGGCCCTCGACGACAACTCCTGAGACTGCTTGTGGTCCGTTGTGGTCCAATTCCCACCGCAACTGAATCACAGCGAGCAGTTCGACCGGTACACAGGGTCAACAATTCATGCCCCTTGTGACTCAAGTCACATCCGATTGTCGTGTTCCGATCACGCAGCGTAGAGCAGGCCGGTGTTCCGCCTTCACCCATTGAACACAATCGAGCAGGTGAGCGGGGGTCGTACGACCGGAAGCGGGCGTGGCCGGGAGGTCCTAGGACCTGGCTCGATCCGAAGTCCGATGCGGGTGGTGCGGCAGTCCGGCTAGCGTCGGGGCGTGTCACAGTCAATCACCTCCGCGCCCCGCATCCCGCATCCTGGGACCGTGCCCGACGGTTCCGAGCCACCCCTGACGGGCGTGGACAGCGATGCCTTCCGCGCCGCCATGAGCCGCCTCGCCGCGGGGGTGGTCCTGGTGACCGCCCACGACCCCGAGGACGGCCCGCGGGGCGAGGACGTCGGCATGACCGCGACCGCCTTCGTCTCGGTCTCCCTGGAGCCGCCCATGGTGCTCGTGAGCCTGCGCGAGGGGTCCCGCATGGACGAACTGCTGGAGCGCCGGCGGCGCTGGGCGGTGTCCGTGCTGAGCGAGAGCCAGCGGCACATCGCCGGCCGCTTCGCCATGCGCGGCCGCATCAGCGACCGGCTGCTCTTCGAGGACGTCGCCTACTACCGCGGCGAGGTCTCGGGGGCTCCGATACTCGGCGGCGGCCTGGCCGTGCTGGAGTGCGAGACCGAGCAGCGCGTCCCGGCGGGTGACCACACCCTGGTGATCGCCCGCGTGCTGACCGCGCGCACCCCCAGCGCCGACGGCGCGCCCCTGATGTACTTCAGGGGCCGCTACCGGCACCTCGGCTGAGGGGCCCGGCCGGGCCGGGCACGGAGGACGCCGCCAGGGCTCAGGACCAGCCCCGCGGGTCCCGGCCGCGCTTGGTGTCGCCGCGGCGCTTCTTCTCCCGCAGCCGCCGCTCGTTGATGCCGCGCGGGATCTTCGTGGGCCTGCGCACCTTCGGCGGCGGCGCCGTCGCCTCGGCGAGCAGCGCCGCCAGGCGCGTCATCGCCGCCTCCCGGTTGCGCCACTGCGAGCGGTGCTCGGAGGCCCGTACGACCAGGACGCCGCCCACCAGGCGGGAGGCGAGCCGCTCCAGGGCACGCTTCTTCCACACCGGGGGCAGCGACTCGGAATTGGCGAGATCGAATCGCAGCTCGACCTGGCTGTCGGAGGTGTTCACGTGCTGGCCGCCCGGTCCGGACGACCGGGAGAAACGCCACATCAGCTCGGCCTCCGGAAGGGAGACCGAGCCGCGGACGACGAGAGGGGGCGGCCCGGACATGTCCCCCATGATCCCGCCGACGGCCGCCGGAGTCACAGGATTTTCCGGGACATGGCCCGGGAGGCGTTTTTCGCCGTAAAGGAACCATGCCGGCCTCTCACGACGTTCCCCCCTGTGAAGGTAGCGTCGTCGTCGGCACGAATGACCGACATCACGGAGGGGACTCCCATGGCTGTAAGCCTGTCGAAGGGCGGCAACGTCTCGCTCACCAAGGAAGCACCGGGCCTGGCGGCCATCACGGTGGGCCTTGGCTGGGACGTGCGCACCACCACCGGCACCGACTTCGACCTCGACGCGAGCGCCATCGCGCTCAACCCGAGCGGCAAGGTCTACGCGGACGCCTACTTCGTCTTCTTCAACAACAAGCAGACGCCGGACCAGAGCATCGTCCACACCGGCGACAACCGCACCGGCGAGGGCGCGGGCGACGACGAGGCGATCAACGTCAACCTGGCGGGGCTGCCCGCCGACATCGAGCGCATCGTCTTCCCCGTCTCGATCTACGACGCCGAGACCCGCAGCCAGAACTTCGGCCAGGTCCGCAACGCCTACATCCGCATCGTCAACCAGGCCGGCGGTGCCGAGATCGCCCGCTACGACCTCAGCGAGGACGCCGCCACCGAGACCGCCATGGTCTTCGGCGAGCTCTACCGCAACGGTGCCGAGTGGAAGTTCCGCGCGGTCGGCCAGGGCTACGCCTCCGGCCTCGCCGGCATCGCCACCGACTTCGGCGTCGGCCTCTGACACCCGTCGGGTCCCACGAGCCTCACTTAATGCGGCGCCCGGTGCCCCGCACGCGACTAGCGTGCGGGGCATGCTGGTCCTCGAACCCCTCGTACCGGTGGACGGCTCCCTCCCGCCCGGCGTCCTCGCCGGGCTGACGGAGCTGTACGCCTCCAACCCCGCCTTCCACCGCGCCACCGGTGACTTCCCCGACCCCGGGTCCGTCACGGCGGAGCAGGTCGCGAGCAGTGTCAACGCCGAACTGACCCACCCCGCCACGGAAGTGCTGCTCGCCCACGACGCCGCCGACGGGAGCCTGGCAGGCCTCGCCGTCACCCTCGCCGAACACCCGGATCCTCTCGACCCCTACCCCTGGATCGGCCTGCTGATGGTGCACGGCGGCCGGCACCGCTCGGGCCTGGGACGCGAACTCGCCGGGCTGGTCGAGGAACGGCTGCGCGCGCGAGGACGGGACGGCGTGCGCCTGGCGGTGCTCGACGGCAACCCCGGCGCGCTGGCGTTCTGGCGGACGCTCGGCTACCGGGTGATCGACCACCGCGAGGACCGGCAGATGGGCCGCCCCTGCTCCGTCCTCCACAAGGACCTGCCGCCGGGGCCGCCGCGTACCATCGGCGGGTGATCGACCTCGGCTACTCGCTCTCCCGCCGCTTCCCCGACCCCCCGCAGACCGACTACCGCACCGCCGACGTACGGGCGCTGCGCCACGACCTGTTCTGCGGGGACGTCTACCTGGCGGACGTGACGGCCGACCGCGAACTTTCCACAGCCTGGGGATGGGTGCCGGTCCTCGACTTCGCGTGGGCGCTGTGCGACATCGTCGAGCAGCTGGACCGCGACCCGCTCGGCAGCCGCGCGGCGCGCCCCCAGTACGCCGAGCTGGACTTCACCGAGTCCACCGACCGGCTCCGCTTCCAGCGCCGCTTCGGCTTCGTCGAGGTCGGCGCCGACTGGGCGCCGGACGACCGGCCGCTCTCCTTCCCCCACGCCGAGCTGCGCCGCGAGGCCCGCGACTTCCTGCACGACCTGGTCGCCGACCTGACGGACATGCACGACGGCCTGGACGCCAACCCCGTGATCTGGGACCTGACGGCGCGTTTCCCCCGCCTGTAGCCCGAACGGCGCAATCCCGGATGCGGGACCCGTTCGGCCGCCGTCCACTTGGGGCATGGACGACTACCCTCTGCTGAACCTCTTCTGGACGATGCTCCTGATCTTCTGCTGGGTGCTGTGGTTCTTCCTGCTCTTCAGGATCATCGGTGACCTCTTCCGCGACCACACGGTCGGCGGCTGGGCCAAGGCCGGCTGGATCATCCTGCTGATCTTCCTGCCCTTCATCGGCGTGCTGATCTACGTCATCGCCCGGGGCAAGGGCATGGCCGAGCGGGACCAGAAGCAGACGAAGGAAATGGACGCGGCCTTCAAGCAGTACGTACGGCAGGCCGCCGCGGGCGAGGGCGGAACGGCGGGCGGCAACGTCGACCAGCTGTCCAAGCTCGCCGAGCTCAAGAGCCAGGGCCACATCACCGACGAGGAGTACACCAAGGCGAAGGCGAAGCTCCTCGCTTGACCTCAACCGCGGTTGAGGTCGGACAGTGGGCGGTGCGGATCATCCGACCGCCCACTGTCGTCGTGTCCAGGGGGAAGCACCGTGCACGCCATCCGTCTCCACGCGTTCGGCCCGGCCGGGAACCTGAGCTACGAGAGGACCGCGGACCCGGAGCCCGGCCCGGGCGAGGTGCGCATCGCCGTCGCCGCCGCCGGCGTCCACGTGATCGACACCGCCATCCGCTCCGGCGACCCCAAGGGCCCCTACCCGCTGCCCGAGCTGCCCACGGTCCCGGGCCGCGAGGTGGCCGGCACCGTGGAGGCCGCCGGGGAGGGTGTCGGCCCCGAGTGGCTCGGCCGGCGCGTCGTGGCCCATCTGGGCATGGCGCCGGGCGGCTACGCCGAACTCGCCGTCACCGCCGTCGGGAAGCTCCACGTGCTGCCGGACGGCAAGGACGCCGCCGAGGCCGTCGCCATGATCGGCACCGGCCGCACGGCCCTGGGCATCCTGCGCCAGACACCGCTCGGCCCCGCCGACACGGTCCTGGTCACCGCGGCGGCGGGCGGGCTGGGCAGCCTGCTGGTACAGGTCGCGCGCACCGCGGGCGCCGCCGTCCTCGGGCTCGCGGGCGGGCCGGCCAAGACCACGCGCGTCCTGGAGCTGGGCGCGGACGCCGCCGTCGACTACTCCGCCGAGGGCTGGACCGACGCGGCCCGGGCGGCCCTCGGCGGGCGGCCGGGCACGGTCGTGCTCGACGCGGTCGGCGGCGACCTCGGCCGCGGGGCGGTGGACCTGCTGGGCCCGGGCGGACGGCACGTGGTCTACGGCTGGGCGTCCGGCGGCCCGCTGGAGTTCGCACCCGGCGAACTGGCCGCGCGCGGCATCACCTCCCAGGTCGTCCTCGGTCCTGCGATGCTGCGGTTCGGCCTGCGTACGCTGGAGGAGGAGGCCCTCGCCGAATGGGCGGCCGGGCGGCTCACCCCCGCCGTGCAGCGCTTCCCGCTCGCCGAGGCCGCCGCGGCGCACACGGCCCTGGAAGGCCGCGGCACGATGGGCAAGGTCGTCCTGGTCCCGTAGGGGCCGCCGGGGACCGGGATCCGCTCGCGCCACCCCTGGACGTCCCACGCCCATCGGCACGGGGGCGGCACCGGATGCCGGATCCGATGGCGCGGCCGTGTGCCGACGCCCGGTCCCGGGCAGGGAGAAAACGTGACAACAGCGACGCACGCCTTGCACGCGGTCCCGCTCACCGGGGGCCCGGTGGAGATCCGCGGCGCGCTCGACCTGGAACGGACGAGGGCCGGGCTGCTGCCGCGGCGTCTCCCGGCGTGGACGCGGGCGCAGTACCCGGACGTCCTGATGGACGAGATGACCGCCCTGCCCTCCGGCGTACGGCTGGCGTTCCGGACCGCCGCCCGGGTGGTCGAGCTGGAACTGCTGACCTCGGTCTGGCAGCTGGCGGGGACCTCGGAGCCGCTGCCCGCCGGGGTCGTCGACCTGGTCGTCGACGGCAGGCGCACCGGCAGCGCCCCCGCGCCGCCCGGGGACGTCCTCCACAAGCCGGACCTGTTCGCCGAGTCCTCCCGTCGCGAGCCGGGGGCGCCGGGGCGGGTCCGGTTCCACGACCTGCCCCGGGGCGAGAAGGACGTCGAGCTGTGGCTGCCGCAGCAGACCCGCACCGAGCTGGTCGGGCTGTGGGCGGACGCCGAGGTGCTGCCGCCGCGCCCGAGCGGCCGGCGGCGCTGGGTCCACCACGGCAGCTCCATCAGCCACTGCGCCGCGGCGGAGTCCCCGACCGCCACCTGGCCGGCGCTCGCCGCGGCCCTGGCCGGGGCCGAGCTGCTCAACCTGGGGCTCGGCGGCAACGCGATGCTCGACCCGTACGTCGCCCGGACCATCCGGGACCTGCCGGCCGACCTGATCAGCCTCAAGCTGGGCATCAACATCGTGAACCGGGACGCCTTCCGGCTGCGCTCCTTCGGCCCGGCGGTGCACGGCTTCCTCGACACCGTCCGCGACGGGCACCCGGACACCCCGCTGCTGGTCGTGTCGCCCATCAGCTGCCCGGTCGTGGAGACCACCCCCGGCCCGACCGCGCCCGACCTGTCGGCCCCCGTCCCGCGGGTGGTGGCCATGGGTTCTGCCGCGGACGTCCCCGGCGGCGCGCTCACGCTCACCGTCATCCGGGCGGAGCTGGCCCGGATCGTGGCCGCCCGGGCCGCCTCCGGCGACCGCAACCTGCACTACCTGGACGGCCGCCGGCTCTTCGGGCCCGGCGACGTCGCCGACCTGCCCGACGACCTGCACCCCAACGCCGCGGGCTACCGGCGGATGGGCCGGCGCTTCGCGGCGCTGGCCTTCGGGCCGGGCGGGCCGTTCGCGGAGCGCCGCCGGTCCGGCCCGGGCGCGGTCAGCCGGGGGTGAGCGGGCGCAGGACGCCGTCCGGGTCGTGGCGCCGCCACAGCTCGCGCACCCGCGCGCCGGTGGCGCCCGGGTAGGCCCGGTCGAAGACGCCGGGGCCGATGCCGCTCTCGAAGTTCACGTAACTGCCGCTGCCGAGCTCACGGACCGGCGTCCACAGGCGGTGCAGGTCGTCCGGCCCGTGCGGCGGGAAGAGGTTGCCCTGCGCCAGGACCTGCTGGGTGCGGTGGGCGTAGGCGGTGGCGTCGGCCGGGACGTCGTTGATCGCGCCCCCGAGCGAGCGCAGCTGGACGAAGGCCGGCCGGCGCCGGTCGCCCGCGGTCGCCATGACGGCGCGTGCGGCGTCCCGGGTCATCGCGGGCAGCAGCGAGTTGGTGCTCACCACGGGCTGCTGACCGGTGTTGGCGTGCTGGTGGGCGGTGGAGACCAGCGCGGTGTACGGGGCCAGCTGGGCGGTCGCCTGGAGCGGGCGGTACCGCCCCGCCACCAGGGGGCCGAGTGCCTCACGGACGCGGTCGGGGTCGTCGTCGGCCACGGCGACGGTGACGGAGAGCGCCAGGGCCGGACCGTTGGACAGGAGGTGGGCGGCGGAGGTGAGCGCGCGCGGCGCGGCGGCCATCGCGGCCGCCCACTGCGCGAGGGCGCCGCCCGCCCGGTCGGCCTCGAAGACCAGCTGGGCCACGCCCATGTCCCCCAGGTCCATCGCCTCGATCTCGAAGGCGGTCACGATCCCCGCGCCCGCGCCCGCTCCCCGCACCGCCCAGAACAGGTCCGGGTGGTGGGTGGCGTCGGCGCGCAGCGCGGTCCCGTCGGCCAGGACGAGCTCGACGGCGCGGACCCGGTCGACGGTCAGCCCGTACGTACGGGCGAGCCAGCCGATGCCGCCCGCGGTGGCCAGGCCACCGGCCGCCACGTTGCCGTGGTCGCCCGAGCTGACGGCCAGCCCGTGCGCCGCGAGCGTGGACGCCACCCGGCCCCAGCGGGCGCCCGCACCGACCCGCACCAGGCGGGCCGCCCGGTCCAGGACCCGGACCTCGTCGAGCCCGGAGAGGTCGATGACGAGCCCGCCGTCGTTGGACGACCGGCCGGACAGCCCGTGGCCGCCGGAGCGCACGGCGACGGGCAGTCCCTGCGCACGGGCCGCGGCGAGGGCGGCGGCGATGTCGCCGGGCCCGCGGACGAGGACCACGGCGGCGGGGCGGGCGACGGTGGTGTAGGTGGAGCGCAGCAGCGGGTAGCGGGGGTCGCCGGGGAGCACGGTCCGCTCCGCCAGGGCGGCGGGCACCGCGAAGGCGGTGGCCGGGGCGGTGCCGGGGCCGGGGCCGGGCGTCACCGGGCCACCCGCTCGCGGACGGCCGGCACGACCTCGCCGGCGAAGACCTCCAGTTGCTGCCGGTGCGCGGTGACGGGCCAGAAGACGAAGGTGTCGAAGCGCAGCACGGTCGCCCACTCGGCGAGGGTGTCGGCCCACCGGCCGACGTCCCCGTTGAGGCCGGGGGCACCGGAGCCGCCGATGACACCGATCACGTTGTAGATGCGACGGACGCGCGCGGGATCGCGCCCGGCGGCGCGGGCCGCCTCGTCGACCACGCGCTGGCGCTCGGGCACCTCCTGCGGCGGCACGTAGATGTTCAGCGGCGAGATCCAGCCGTCCGCCGCCCGGCCCGCGACCGCCAGCATCCGCGGCCGCTGCCCGCCGAGCCACAGCTCGACCCGGCGCGGCGGCACCGGGCCGGCCTGGTAGCCGGGCACCGTCAGCACGTCGCCGCGGTGCCGCACGGGCCCGCCGTCCAGCGCGGTCCGCATGAGCCGCAGCGACTCCTCCGTGTACGCCACGACCTCGCGGGGCGGCATCGGCGCCGCCCCCATCGAGCCGATCGCCTCCGGTATGCCGCCGCCGCCCACGCCGAGCTGGAAGCGGCCGCCGGACGCCGCGGCCAGGCTCGCGGCGGTCTTGGCCAGCATGACCGGGGGCCGCAGCCGCAGGTCCGCGACGTCGGTGAAGACGGAGATGCGCGAGGTGCGGGCCGCGACCAGGGCGGACAGCGTGAGCGCGTCGAGGTGCCCAGGCTGGTACGGGTGGTCCTGCAGGGCGAGCAGGTCCAGCCCCGCGGCGTCCGCGGCGGCGGCCAGCTCCAGCGTCTCCGGCAGACGGCCGGCGTCCGGGTCGAGGCTCAGCCCGAAGCGGAGCCGCTGTGCACGGTCGGTGGTGTCCATGGCTTCAGCGTCGGGGGGCCGGGACCTTCGGCAAAGGCGAGGGTTAGCCGCTAATCTTGGGTAAGTGACTTCCCGCGAGACCACCGAGCCCGACATCGACGCCGAGGCCTGCACCGCCTTCCAGGCCGTCCTCGAACAGGTCGGCCGCCGCTGGACCGGCGCCGTCCTGCTGGCCGCCGCCCGCGGCGCCCGGCGCTTCACCGACTACCGCCGCATGGTGCCGGGCATCTCCGACCGGCTGCTCTCACAACGCTTCAAGGAGATGGAGCACCTCGGCCTCATCGGCCGCGAGGTCATCCCGAGCACCCCCGTACAGATCCTCTACCACCCCTCCGACCGGGGCACCGAACTCCTCGCCGCCCTCGAACCCCTCATCGCCTACGGGCTGCGCCACGCGCCCGGACCGCCCCCCGCGGCCGCCCCGGCGGACTGACCTCCCCGCCGGGGTGGACAGCGGCGCCGCGCCCGGCCAGGCTGCGTCGGCGATCATGCGCCGACAAGGGGTGGGGAGTCCGATGGAGCACGTCCGTTTCCGGCTGACCTGGTACCAGAGGGTGATGCCACTGGTGCCCGCCGCCGTCCTCGTCACGGCCCTGGCGATCGCCGAACCGCTGCTCTTCCCCGACTCGTCCGGCGTCGGGTTCGCGTTCCCGGCGGGCGTGTGGCTCGCGCTGCCGGCGGGTCTGCTCGGTTCCGCGCGGTTCGGTGTCACGCTCACCGCGTCGGCCGCGGTGGTGCACAACCTGCGGCGCAGGACGGTCCGTTGGGCGGACGTCCAGGGCATCTGGGTCGAGTCGAACATGGGCGTACGTCGGGTGGTGATCCGCGAGGCGGACGGCCGCCTCACCCGCTTGCGGGCGCCCGTCACCGGCTTCATGAGCCAGGACGCCGCCTTCGAGGAGAAGTTCCGGACCATCGGCGAGTGGTGGCTGCACCACCGCGGACCGGAGTGGGTCCCCCTGTCCCGGCCCTGGCCGGGCCGGTAAGCCGCCCCCACCAACCCCTGGCACCGCTCGGCCCGGGGGACGCTCCACGTCGTCCGCTTCCGCAACGAGTAGCGCAAGCAGCGCAAAAAACAAACAGACAGACGCACTTGACCATCATCAGGCCGAAAACATCACGCATGAGCCTTGTGGAGCGGCCTGACGGGTCCTTACTGTCGCCTCACCTCACGACGTCCGCTCCGCCTCGAACGTCCCGGGCGGTCGCGCCTTACGAGAGAAGAGCTGGGGATGACACGGAGCAGCAGGAGTGCCTGGCGAAGAGCCGTGGCGGTGGTCGCGGTGGCGGCCGGCCTCGGCGTCGGCATCGGCCCGGTCGGTGCCACGGCCCAGGCCGGTACCGCGAAGGCGAAGGACGCGGCCCGGCCGGTCGTGACGCGGGCGGCACTGGACCCGGCGCTGGTCAAGGGCCGTGGCGCGGACCTCGGGTTCGTGGAGCAGGAGGCCGAGAACGCCGTCACGGACGGCGAGGTCATCGGCCCGGACCGGACCGCCTACACGCTCCCCGCGGAGGCGTCCGGGCGCAAGGCGGTGACCCTGCGGCGCGGCCAGTACGTGGAGTTCACGCTGCCGAGCGCCGCCAACGCGATCACCGTGCGGTACAGCGTCCCGGACGCGCCCGGCGGGGGCGGCATCACCGCGCCGCTCGACGTGACGGTCAACGGCCGCGCCCGCACGACGATGACCCTGACCTCTCAGTACGCCTGGCTCTACAACCAGTACCCGTTCTCCAACGACCCGCAGGCCGGGCTGCTCCACGACGACTGGTGGATCACCGAGTGCAGCTGCGTGCCGAACGCGACCACCCCGGCGCCGGTGATCTCCAAGCCCTTCCGGCCGAACCACTTCTACGACGAGCAGCGCCTCCTGCTGGGCCGGACGTACAAGGCGGGCGACAGGATCCGGCTCACCGTCCCGGCGCGCTCCGGGGCCGTCCCGACGACCGTCGACCTCCTCGACTCCCACCTGGTCGCCCCGCCCCGCGTCTCGCTCCTCGCGGCGAACGTCCTCGCCTTCGGCGCCGACCCGACCGGACGACGGGACTCCGCCAAGGCCCTGGACAAGGCGATCGCCTTCGCCCGCCGCGCGCACCTGAAGGTCTACGTCCCGCCGGGCACCTACCAGGTCAACCGGCACATCGTCGTGGACGACGTGACGATCGAGGGCGCCGGCAGCTGGTACACGATCATCAAGGGCAAGGAGGTCGCGCTCGACTCCCCCGCACCCGATGGATCCGTCCACACCGGCGTCGGCTTCTACGGCAAGGACGCGTCGGCCGGCGGCAGCCGCGACGTCCACCTGTCGGGCTTCGCGATCGAGGGCGACGTCCGCGAACGCATCGACACCGACCAGGTGAACGGCGTCGGCGGGGCGATGAGCGACTCCACCATCGAGGGCCTGTACATCCACCACACCAAGGTGGGCATGTGGTTCGACGGCCCCATGTCGAACCTGCGGATCACCGGCAACGTCATCACCGACCAGATCGCCGACGGCCTCAACTTCCACACCGGCGTGACGGATTCGGTCGTCCGCAACAACTTCGTCCGCAACTCCGGCGACGACGGGCTGGCGATGTGGTCGGAGAAGACCGGCAACGCCCGCAACACCTTCGACCACAACACCGTGCAGACGCCCGTGCTCGCCAACGGCATCGCGATCTACGGCGGCACCGACACCACGGTCTCCGGCAACCTGATCGCCGACCCCATCCGCGAGGGCAGCGCCCTCCAGCTGGGCTCCCGCTTCGGCGCCCAGCCGTTCACCGGGCACCTGTGGATCACCGACAACACGACGGTACGGGCCGGCACGTACGAGCTGAACTGGAACATCGGCCTCGGCGCGATCTGGTTCTACGCCCTGGAGCGGAACATCGACGCCGACATCCGCGTGACCGGCGACCACTTCCTCGACAGCACCTACAACGCGATCATGCTGGTCGCCGACTGGCCGGTGAAGGACACCTACTCGATCACGAACGTGCACTTCAAGGACATCCGGGTGGACGGCACCGGCACCTCGGTCGTCAGCGCCAGGGCCGCCGGCTCGGCGTCCTTCGAGAACGTCGACGCCCGCAACGTCGGCGCGGTCGGCGTCAACAACTGCGGCTCCTTCAACTTCCCCGCCACCGGCTCCGAGTTCTCCCTGACCGACCTCGGCGGCAACGACGGCGGCGGCACCACGGGCCCCTGGCTGGGCGCGTGGGAGCTGCCCAACACCATCACATGCGACGACCGTCCCCCGGTCGTCGCGCCCCCCGGCCCCGCCCCCTGGTGACGGGCGCCCGTACCTGACCCGAGGGACCCACGGAACGCCCCGGCCGAGCATCGGCCGGGGCGTTCCGCACGTCCGCGCAGGTACGGCAGCGGTGCGGTGCGCCCGGCGGCCCCCCGTCAGCGGCGACGACTTGACCGAATCCATAACCCCGCACCCCCTGCGGGTCACCCACCGATCCGCAACCGGAAACCTGGGCGTCGCCGAACGGGTGTCGGGTGGACGGGGGCCGGCGACCAGCCGGCACATCACCCATAAGGAACACTCCATGAAACTTCGCGCGAAGAGGACCCCGGGGACCGGTGCACGCCGGACCGCCGTGGTCACCGCGCTGGCGCTGGCACTGACCGGCGCCGTGGGCGGGGCCGTGGCCACCGCCTCGGCACCGGCGGGCGAGGAGGCCCTCCAGGGCCACGCGCCCGACCGTGACTGGTTGCCGGAGACTCCGCAGAACTGGCCGCTCGTGGTGGACTACACCCGGACCCCCGCCGAGACGGTCACGCGCGGTCTGCAGCACTACAGCGAGACCTACGACACCGTCGGCGGCCGCCAGCACGTCCAGGTGCTCTCCGCCGACCTCGACGACCCGAACCTCCGGGTCGGCATGGTCCAGGCCGGTGACACCATCACCAACCCGGCCGACGAGACGCCGTCGTCGATGGCGCACCGCACCCACGCGGTGGCGGGCGTCAACGGCGACTACTTCGAGATCCACGCCAGCGGCCGTCCGCTCGGCGGCATCATGACCGACGGGCGCCTGCTGAAGAGCCCCAAGCCGGGCTTCGCCTCCCAGCTGGGCGTCAAGCCGGACGGAACCATCGTGATGGGCCCGGAGACCTTCTCCGGGACGATCACCGCCGGCTCCGCGACCCGCGCGCTCACCTCGGTGAACACGGTGAACGACCTGACGTCCGGCGGCATCACCGAGGTCACCCCCGACCTCGGCGAGACCCCCGGCCTGCCCAAGGCCTCCGTCCTGGTGCTCGGCCACGTCACCGACGGCGGCTTCGTCGTCGACGACGTGCGGACCGGCGTCACCGCCGTGCCGCGCCTCGCCGCCGAGCAGCTCGGTCTGCTCGGCGCCGGCGACGGCGGGCAGTGGCTGACCGACACCCTGCACGCGGGCGACACGGTGGGCATCGCCACCCGGCTCTCGCCAGACAACGATGTCACCCAGCTGATCAGCGGCGTCGACACGCTGGTGAAGAACGGCCAGGTCTACAAGGACCCGACCGGCACCCCGCCGAGCGGCGCCAACCCGGAGACCGCGGTCGGCGTCACCAAGGACGGCAAGCACGCCATCGTCATCGCCGTCGACGGCCAGGGCGGCGCCACCACCGCCTTCGGCGTGACCCGTGACCAGGCCGCCGGCTACATGGTCGCCCACGGCGCCTACGACGCCATGCTCTTCGACGGCGGCGGCTCCACCGGCATGGTCAGCCGCGCCCCCGGCGCCGACCGGGCCGAGATCGTCAACAAGCCCTCCGACCAGCCCGGCAACACCGAGCGCCCGGTCGCCAACGGCATCTTCTTCTACTCCACCGCCAAGGAGGCCGGCCCGGCCGTCAAGGTCGTGGTGAACGGCGGCGAGCAGGTCACCACCGTCGCCGGCGGCACCATCCCGCTCCCGGTGCACTCCGTCGACCGGCTCGCGAACCCGGCGGCCGGCCAGGTCCACGTCCGCGTCGTGCCCGCGTCGCTGGCCTCGTACGAGGACGGCAAGCTCACCCCGCACCGCACGGGCTCGGGCCGGATCATCGCCTCGAACGGCCGTGCCTCCACCTCGGAGAAGCTCGAGGTCGTCAGCAAGCTCAAGACCCTCACGGTCTCGCCCGACAAGGCCGACCTGGACAACGGCGCCACCCAGCAGCTCGCCCTGTCCGGCACCGTCAAGGACGGCGGCGCGGTGCAGATCCCCGCCGAGGCGGCCACCTGGAAGGTCACCCCGGAGAACCTGGGCACCGTCGACGCGCACGGCCTGTTCACCGCGAGCACCGACAACGGCGGTCTGGCCGAGGTCAGCGCACAGGTCGCGGGCACCACCGCGACCACGTCGGTCGCCGTGGGCCGGGTCAGCAAGGTCATCGACCCGATCACCAGCCTGGACGTGTGGCGACTCAGCAACAACACCACCGGCAAGCCCGCCACCTTGACCGCGGACCCGGGCGTCGTCCCGCCGGGCTCCACCGAGTCGGGGTCCCTGCGGCTCGACTACTCGATGCCGGCCGCCTCCGGTGTCAAGCAGCTGGTGCTCTCGCCGAAGGTCACCCTGAAGACCGACACCAACAACGGCCAGGTCCCCACCGCCATCGGCGTGTGGATCAAGGGTGACGGCAACGGCATCGAGCTCGCCGAGAAGTACATCGGCGTCAACGGCACCTCCACCACGCTGTACCCGACGTTCGTGACGTGGAAGGACTGGCACCTGGCGGTCGCGCAGTTGCCGGCGGGCATGCAGTTCCCGCTGACCATCAGCTTCATCGACTTCCTGGCGATCAGCCCCAGCACCGCCTACAGCGGTTCGCTCAACGTCGCGGGCCTGCAGGCCCTGTACTCGCCGCGTCCGGTCACGGTGCCCGAGTACCGCGCGATCCCGCAGAACCCGAAGTGGCTGTCCTTCGAGGAGGACTCCGCCGACTTCGCCAAGCGCGGCACCACGATCCTCACCGGTGACGACGCGCACATGCTGGCGAGCGACCCGGGTTCGGTCAGCAGCAACGTGATGGACTCCATCGCCAAGCGGCTGCCCACCCTGACCCCGCAGGCACGTCCGGACTCCGCCCAGTTCCTCGGCGACATGCCCGACGACGGCAAGCTGGTGGACCTGCAGTACGCGAAGTCCAAGATGGACGCCCTCGGCATCCCCGAGCGCGACATCGTCGGCAACCACGAGATCACGCAGGGCGCCGACTCCGAGAACGGCAACTTCAGCGACACCTTCGGTGAGACCCACTACGCGTACGGCCAGGGCGCGGCGCGGATGATCGTCACCGACAACTCGCACGGCAGCCTGCAGTCCTCGGACCCGTTCCAGAACCCCGAGGGCGTGCAGTACCCGTGGCTCGTCCGGCAGCTGACGGACACCACCGCCAAGGACGTGCTGGTCATCACCCACATGCCCGCGTACGACCCGCATCCGGCCGCGAACAGCCAGTTCACGGACCGCTGGGAGGCGCGGATGTACCTGCGGCTGGTGCAGCGCTACCAGGAGACGCACCCCAAGCAGCACGTGATCATGATGTACGGTCACGCGCGCGGTTTCGCGGAGCAGATCCTCGACCCCGAGGGCCGGAGCGTGACCACGGACGAGGGCGGCATCCCGCAGTTCACCTTCGCGGACCTCGGCATGCCCGCCTACGCCCCGGCCGACCAGGGTGGCATCTACCACTTCGGTCTCGTCCGGATCGGCGACGACGGCAACCTGCAGTACACCGTCGAGCCCGCGCTGGCCTCGATCGAGGTCACGGGACCCAAGGACCCGATCGCCCGCGGCGACCGCGTCACCCTGACCGCGACCGGCGACCAGATCGCCGGCGACAACATCGCACCGCTCACGATCCCGATCGCGGACCCCGCGTCCCACGTCTGGACGTCGGGCAACCCCAAGGTCGCCTCGGTGGACCCGTCCACCGGCGCCCTGACCGCCCACCGCCCCGGCACCGCGACCATCACGGTGACCAGCGGCGGCGTCACGGGCACGACCCACGTCACCGTCCGCTGACCCCCAGGGGTGCCCGCCCGCGCGGGCGGGCACCCCTCCGCGGTCCTACAGCCACCGCCCCCACCCGAACGCGAAGCGGTAGGCGCCACCCGCCGCCTCCTTCCCCCGGAGCCCTCCCAGCAGCATGACCGCGAGGGCGGCCAGGAACAGCGCGGCGAAGACACCCGTGATCAGCGCGCCGACGGCCGGACCCGCGAACGCCCCCACGATGCCGCTGGTGACCACCACCGCGCCCAGCCCCATGTGCGCGTCCTTCCGGTCCGCGCGCAGTACTTCGCGCACCGCCCCCCGGTCGCTCCGCAGGTCGGCCTCGTACCGCTCCCGCGCCGCCCCGGATCCGCGTCCGGGCCCTCCGGCCACTCCCTGTCCGTCACCCCTGCCCGCCCCTTCCTTGCGCGGTCCCCGTGTGA
Source organism: Streptomyces sp. NPDC001902 (assembly GCF_042891295.1). Taxonomy (NCBI): domain Bacteria; kingdom Bacillati; phylum Actinomycetota; class Actinomycetes; order Kitasatosporales; family Streptomycetaceae; genus Streptomyces; species Streptomyces sp. NPDC001902. The sequence goes on from NZ_JBIATA010000021.1 coordinate 69,271, forward strand.
TGAGCATCTTGACCGGTGCACGGGACGCGGACGCCCCGGGGTGGGTCGAGGACGTCGCGCGATGCACGCGGGGAAGGGGGCCCGAGATCGGCGATCACCTCAGCCGCGCGGCGTCCCGGGACCGCTACGGGCCGGGGCCCGAGTTCGGGATCGGCCGCATCGACCTCAGGGGCTCCGGGCCCTTCGGGCGGCTCACGGCGCCGCGCCCAGCCCCGCCCGGATCAGCGAGTCCAGCCGCCGCCAGGCCGGGGAGGCGGCGTTGACCGTGCTCTGGATGAGGGCGGGGATGTCCGAGGCCACGTCCACCTCGGGGGGCGCGCTCGATCCGTAGCGGCTCCGGGTCGCCTCGAGGATGTGCTGCGCCAGGTCGTCGATGCGGGGGTCGCCGGGATCGAGGGCGTACGCGTGGTCGTACCGCAGGAAGAGCTGCCGCAGCGCGGGCTCGGACAGCATCTCGCCCTGGTCCTGGAAGAGGGCTCCCGCCTGGTCCGGGTGGGTGGCGAAGACGAGGATCCACAGGTCCCGCTGGAGGTCCACCCACCGGGGGGTGAATCCCCAGCGCCGCAGGTCCTCCAGATGCGCCCGGACCCCGGCGGGCAGCAGCGTCGCCTCCCCGGAGGCGAGCTCGCGCAGACGCGCCCGCGTCGCCTGCAGTCCGCGGATCCGCTCGGCCAGTCGGCCGTCGATGTCGTGGAGCGCCCGGCGGAACTCCTCCTCGCCGGCCGCCCTCAGTTCCTGGATACGGGCCAGAGGGACGCCGGCTTCGGCGAGCGTCCGGATCTTGATGAGGGCGACGACGTCGTCCGCCCCGTAGCGCCGGTAGCCGGAGGCGTCGCGGCCGGGCTCGGGAAGCAGCCCCTTGGCGTGGTAGACGCGGATGGTCTTGATCGACACTCCGACGTACGCCGCGAGCTGCCCGATGGTGATCACCCGGCAATCGTGGCACTTGACCCTGCCCCAGGGGCAGGGTTGCACCCTGGCGCCATGGTGAACACGAACTTCGACCGCGAGACGCTGCGCGAGCTGGCCGACGCCGGGAACGAGAGCGCCCTGGACCGGCTGGCCGACCTCGCCGACGCCGCCGGGGACATCGAGGAGCTGAGCGAACTCCTGGACGAGGGGTCCATGCACGCGGGGTTCCTGCTGACCCGACGGGCGGCCGCCGCGGGCGACCTGCGCGAACTGCAGCGGATCGCCGACGCGGGGTACGAGGAGGCCGAGACGGAGCTCTCCCGACTGCTGGGCGCCTAGCGAGGACGCCATCGCGCGGCCGGTGGGCGGAGGCGGCGAGGCTGCGGGTTCAGTCGTGCAGGAGGCCGAGTCGCTCAGTGGCCCGTCGCCATCCCGCCGCCTCCGCCTGGGCACGGGTCCGGAGCTCCGTCACCAGGTGCCCCGGCCCGGCCCCGGCGCCGTCCGTCGCCCGGACCAGCGCGAGGTCCTCCGCCTGGCGCCGTGTCTCGGCGCCCGGTCCCGGCAGCGGGGGATCGTGCTGGTCCGCGGCCATGGCGGCGACCTGGAGGCACCGGAGGGCTCCGTCCCAGGGGCCTCCGGCACAGGCCGCAGCCGCCTCCGTTATCGCCGTGAGCGCGTCCATATGCATCATCACCGCACCCTCGGGTTCCGCCTCCTCCAGGAACTCCTCCAGGTCGGGGGCCTCATCGTCGGGATCCTCGTCCGTGTCGCCGCCGAACGGCCCGTACGAGTGGAACAGCTCGGTCATCGAGAGGGTCTGGTACTCCGCGGAGTGGCCGGCCAGTTGGTCGGCCAGGTCCCGTATCCGGTCCGATGCGGATCCCTCCCCGCCCTGGGCGCCGGACCAGCACTCCTGCAGCAGCTCCCGCGCCACTTCGGCCGCCGGGGCACCCCGGCGGCCGAAGCGCTCGTCGCCCAGGCACCCCGCCATGCGCTCGGCCGCCGCAAGGCCGACCAGGGCCGCCGCCCTTGGGCCGAGGGCGGCCAGGGCTGCCTGCCACTCGCGGAAGTCCCAGTTCTCCATGCCCACCCCTGATTCGACGCGTGCGCGTCATCTTGGCAGCACGCACCGGACCGCGCTGACGGGGAACCTGCGTGCCCCGCGCCCACTGAGCAGCGCTGCCCGCGTTCACCCACGGCCGGCTGACAGCCGTGGGTGACCGGGCTCAGCGCTGCTTGCGGATCACCTGATAGCGGCGCTCCACGTCATCCATGAACCAATCGGGTACCTCACCTGCGACGCGCAGGTGCTCGCGCTCTTCAGGCGAGAGCTTCTGTGCGGCGTCGTCCACGGCCGGCGCGTAGTCGGTCATCTTGTCCGATGCGTACTCACGCCGCAGGTCACCCCCCATCGCGGCGCCACCGGGGGTTCTGCTGAACAACACCGTGAACCACCCGAAGAAGCGCAGTTTGCCCGTCCTCTTCCGAAGGTCGTCGCGAACGATGAGCCAGCAGAGGCGTTCATCGGTCACGTTCGGCATCGGCCGTGCCTGCGTCATGCGTCTCGACCTCCCTGCGTGCGATCACCCGACCGCGTCGCGGCGGAGCATAGCGAGCGCCCCTGCCGGTGGCCCACCGGGATTCCAGGTGATCCTCCCCGCCGGCAGCCTCAGCCGGGGAGCGGGCACGAGCGGCCGGCGGGCCGCCTGATCAGCGTTCGGCGAGGACCGGCGTCCAGTCCAGGGTCCCCCCGTCGCCCGCGTCGCTGAAACCGCTCAGCGGTACTACCTCGTCGCTGCCGATCGTGACGAGCGCGAGCCGGAAGCGGGGTTCCTTCAAGCGCAGTCCGTAGTCCCAGGCGATCAGCCGCTTGTTGTCGATCCAGGCGAGCAACTCGTACCCGCGCACCGTGGTGACCGGTTTGCCGGTACGGGGGTCGATGAGGAGCCAGTGGGGCTGCTCGCCTGGGCGGCGGGGGCGCTGGAAGCCGCCCGCGACGAGCTTGCCGTCCGGGGACAGCCCCGACTCGTTGCGCCAGGACACGTGCGCCTCGTTGGCGGGCGCGGCGACCTGCTTGCCCGCAAAGTCGTAGTACTGGCGGTAAGGAGGCGAAGTGGTTCCGGAGTAGAGCAGCTTGCCGACACTGCTGAAGGAGAAGTCCTGGGCGCCGAGCGCGTCGACGACGGCGGCCTCGCTCCAGGAGGCCTTACCGAAGGCCACGTCCAGGACGTAGAAGCCGGTGTGGCCCTCCTGGGGGGCGTCTTGCCGCATCCAGTCCCTGTCGCCGTCGCCGTTGAAGTCGCGGCGCGCCTTGTGCAGCACCAGGTCGGGGTTCTTGCTGTACGTCGTCGCGACGAGCTTGCTGCCGTCGGGCGAGAACTCGACGTCCGCGACGCCGTGGTCGACCGGGATCCAGCGCTCGACCTCGCCGGTGAGCATGTTGAGCAGGCCGATCCGCTTGGCGGGCAGGTTCCTTTCCAGGACGGCGGCGGTCCGCATGCCGGGGGCGACGGCGACACGCGCCCACTTGGTCGTCTTCACGTACCTGCCGGTCTTCGGGTCCAGGAGCCGGTAGGTGCGGACGGCGAATTCACGGCCGTCGGCCTGCTTGGCGGTGTCCCAGGTGTAGTACGCGGCCATTGCGACGTCCCCCGCCGCGATCATGTCGCGGGGCGGCGTCTGGTCCGGGTGGGCGGAGACGTTCGCGAGGCGCCCGTCGTCCTTGCCGGAGGCCAGGAGCGGGACGGCCAGCGCGAAGGCGACCACGGCGGCGGTGGCCGCCGCGACGGACGCCAGCGCCTGGGTCCGACGACGCCGCCGGACCGCCAGCACCCGCTCGGCGAAGCCCGGCCCCAGCGCCGGCTGTTCGGCGGCCTGTTCGCGCAGCGAGTCGCGCACCAGCTCATCGACGTTCACGGACGCACCTCCACAGGCGAGAAGTCACGGGACGACTGCTGCTCGGCGTCCGCGGGGCCGAGTGCGGCCAGTTCGGGGGCCATGCCCCGCAACCGGGCCAGGGAGCGGTGCGTGGTGGACCGCACCGTGCCGACCGAGCAGCCCAGCAGACCGGCGACCTCGGCTTCGGGAAGGTCCTCGAAGTACCGCAGGACCAGGACGGTGCGCTGACGGGCGGTGAGCCGGGCCAGTGCGGCACGCATGACGATGCGCAGATCGGCCGCGCCGGGCCCGTCGTCGGCGCCGTGGAGCACGGCGCTCTCCAGCGGCTCGGGCACGCTCAGTTCGCGCCGCGGCCACTTCAGCCGCCAGCGGCTCACCTGCTGCCGGTAGAGGATCTGCCGTACGTACGCCTCGGGCTCCTCGATGCGGTGCCAGCGTCCCGCGGCCTTGATCAGCGCGTTCTGCAGCAGGTCCTCGGCCGCGTGCCGGTCACCGCCGCTGAGCAGGACGGCGGTCTTCAGCAGCGCGGACGACCTGCTCTCCACGAACTCCCTGAAGTTTTCCTGGCCCTCGGCATCCATCGTCACCTTCTCTAGACGTTCTGGGATCTTCCTCGACGGGCTTGCTGCCCTTGATGACGTGTGCGGTGGCCGCCCGCTATGCCTGTGTGCACGCAAGAAATCAGCGGGGCGGCCCACACCGGCATCCGGGGGGGGACGCCGACGGCGACTGAACACAAGCTCCAAAACGGTCGCGTCGCTGCGCCTCTGAGGAGCCCCCCATGCCCTACGGAGCCGGCGCCGCCGTCCACCCCTCCCCTCGCCCCGATGCCACTCCGGCCCGCGGCTGCGAGGTGTGCCTCGGCTGGGGGACCGTGGTCACCGACCAGGGGCGGTACGAACTCTGCCCGGCCTGCCAGTGCCGGGCTTTCCAAGTGGGGCGCGCGCAGTGATGATCTGCCCCACGATGACGAGGCCCCCACCGCGGCAACTGCGGTGGGGGCCTCGTCTCCGTCCGTCGGCGTCCCGGCATCACGATGGACGTCTGCACGCACGTGACTTCCGACACACAGCGTGAGCCCGTCAGCGCCATGGACCGTCCGCTCAGGCGCCGCCCCGACCGCGCGTGACCGCCCCGGTAGATGTCACCCGTGGACGTCGAACGCCCCGGACCGATCATGGTCCGGGGCGTCGTCGCTGGTCCCAACTGGAGCCGCCTGTCGGGTTCGAACCGACGACCTTCGCTTTACAAGAGCGGTGCTCTACCAGCTGAGCTAAGGCGGCACGGCACCGTCCCCGCTCCGGGGTACCCGGGAGACGGGTGGGGCCACGAGAAGTGTACCCAGGCGGGGAGGGGGGAGGGTCCGGGAATTGGCCGCCGGGAGGGTACTGACAAAGCGGGGCGGGCCAGGTAGCGTCACGGAAGGTCCACATCCTGTGGACTAGACCTCATTCCTTTACTCGGATCGTCCGGCACGTTCCTGCCGGTGAAGGGACCACTGCACCATGGCTACTGTCACTTTTGACAAGGCGACCCGGATCTACCCCGGGACCGAGCGCCCCGCCGTCGACGCGCTGCAGATCGACATCGCGGACGGCGAGTTCCTCGTCCTCGTCGGCCCCTCGGGCTGCGGAAAGTCGACCTCGCTCCGCATGCTGGCCGGCCTGGAGGACGTCAACGCCGGCGCCATCCGGATCGGTGACCGGGACGTCACCCACCTGCCGCCCAAGGACCGGGACATCGCCATGGTGTTCCAGAACTACGCGCTCTACCCGCACATGACCGTCGCGGACAACATGGGCTTCGCCCTGAAGATCGCGGGCGTCAACAAGGCCGACATCCGCAAGCGGGTCGAGGAAGCCGCCAAGATCCTGGACCTCACCGAGTACCTGGGCCGCAAGCCCAAGGCGCTCTCCGGTGGTCAGCGCCAGCGTGTGGCGATGGGCCGCGCGATCGTCCGTGAGCCGCAGGTCTTCCTCATGGACGAGCCGCTGTCCAACCTGGACGCCAAGCTCCGCGTCCAGACCCGTACGCAGATCGCCTCGCTGCAGCGCCGCCTCGGCACCACCACGGTCTACGTCACCCACGACCAGACCGAGGCCATGACCATGGGCGACCGCGTGGCGGTCCTCAAGGACGGTCTGCTGCAGCAGGTCGACACCCCGCGCCACATGTACGACCGGCCGGCCAACCTCTTCGTCGCGGGCTTCATCGGCTCCCCGGCGATGAACCTGGTCGAGGTGCCGATCACCGACGGCGGCGTGAAGTTCGGCAACTCCGTGGTGCCGGTCGAGCGCGACGCGGTGCAGGCCGCGGCGGACAAGGGCGACCGCACGGTCACCGTCGGCGTCCGCCCGGAGCACTTCGACATCGTCGACGGCGAGGGCCCGGGCCTGTCGAAGGACGAGCCGGCCGGTCTGGCCGTCACGGTGAACGTCGTCGAGGAGCTGGGCGCGGACGGTTTCGTCTACGGCTCGGCCGAGGTCGGCGGCGAGCACAAGGACCTGGTCATCCGCGTCGGCGGCCGCCAGGTGCCGGAGAAGGGCTCCGTGCTGCGCGTCGTGCCGCGCGCCGGCGAGAGCCACGTCTTCTCCACCTCCACCGGTGAGCGACTGAGCGACTGAGCCCCTGAGCGACCGAGCGGGCGGGTGACCGGGCATCCGGTCCCCGACCGCCCGCGGACACACCCGGCCCGGCCCCCGCGCAAGGGGGGCCGGGCCGCGGCCGTTCCGGGGGCCGAAACCCCCCGCATTTCCGGTCATACAATGGCGTTTCGACCATGTTCGTCAATGCGCCCGTAGTCGATCAAGGGGCATTCATCACTCATCAGAGTGGCTAAATGTCGCCAAATCATCACTCCTCGCTACCATCACTGCCGTGAACCAGGTAGCCCGCCGCATCGGCAAGTCACTCGCCCTCGTCCTCCCGGTCGTCCTCGTGCTCTCCGGCACCCTCGCCGTCACCCGCGTCCCGTGGGCGACTTCGGCGTCCGACGCCCAAGTCCTCACCGCCTCGCACCAGAAGGAGGCGGCGTCCCAGCGGTCGGCCCCGCAGGAGGTGCTCCGCCGCAAGCTGCTGGGCGAGCTGCAGGAGAAGAACCCCGGCATCGCCCTGACGCACCTGCAGCGCGAGATGAACGAGCGGCCTTCGCTGGCGCAGTACTGCGGTTCGATCGCCCGGTCCCTGGGCCGTGCCGCGGTCGCCAAGTACGGCTCGGTGCACCGCGCCCAGGCCTGGTCGCGGCCGGTCTGCGACACCGCCTTCGCGACGGGCGTGGCCTCGCTCGGATGACCCGACGCGCGGGTCGCGTAGGGTGCGCCCATGACCGGCACGCCCGCGACCTCCCCGGCGGTGACCCAGGCCGTCCTCCTCGCCGGAGGACAGGGCTCCCGCTTGAGGCCCTACACCGACACCCGCCCCAAGCCGATGATCGAGATCCCCGGAACCGGGATCCCGATCATCGGCCATCAACTTGCCTGGCTGGCCGCCGAGGGCGTCACCGACGCCGTGATCTCGTGCGGCCATCTCGCTGAGGTCCTCCAGGAGTGGCTCGCCGGCGCGGCGGCCGACCTGCCGCTGCGGGTGACCACGGTCGTCGAGCGCGAACCGCTCGGCCGCGGCGGCGGCCTGAGGCACGCCGCGGCCTCCCTGCCCCGGCCCCAGGAGCCCTGGTACGCCACCAACGGCGACATCTGGACGCGCTTCTCGCTGCGGGAGATGGCCGCCTTCCACATCGAGCGGGCCCCGGTCGCCACGCTGGCGCTGGCCCGTCCGCGCATCCCGTGGGGCGCCGTGGAGACCGACGAGTTCGGCCACGTCCTGGACTTCATCGAGGCCCCGCCCTCGCCGTTCCTCATCAACGCGGGCGTCTACGTCTTCTCCCCCGAGTTCACCGGGCTGCTCCCGGAACGCGGTGACCACGAGCGCACCACCTTCCCCCAACTCGCCCGGGAACGGCGGCTCGCGGGCTTCCCGCTGCCCCAGGGCGCGTACTGGCGGGCCATCGACACCGCCAAGGACCTGGCCGAGGCCGCGAAGGAACTCGCCTCGCAGCCCTGAGCGCACCGACCGCGGCACAGCCCGCGCCACGGGCAGCACCACGGGCAGCGCCGCAGGCAGCGGCAGGGAACGACGAAGAGGCGGCCGGAGGGTGGAACCTCCGGCCGCCTCTTCCCGTGTGCCGTACGGGCGTTACGCGACCTTGCCCGAGCCGTGCCGCGCCGGGGCCCCGAGCAGCCAGCCCGAGGTCTCGCCGCTGCCCAGCAGCCCGCCGAGCGCGCCGCCGCTGTCGGAGGAACCACCGCCGGTGCCGCCGGTGCCGTTGCCGCCGCCCTGCGTCGGCGGGTTGCTGGGCACCGTGGGGCGGGACGGGACGGACGGCGCGGGCCGCGCGGGCCCGCCGCCGGTGCCGCCGCCACTGCCGGTGTTGGCCGAGGACGACCCGGGACGCGAGTGCGTGGCGTTCGGCGCCGAGGACGCCGCCCCCCGAGCCGACGGCGAGGAGGACGGGGAGGACGAGGGACCGCCGGAACGGCCCGCCGAGGGGGCCGTGGAGGGCCGGGACGACTTCTCCCCGGGCACCTCGGGCAGCGGGGAGCCTTCCAGGTTGTTGGTCGGGACGTCGGTCGGGGCGGGGAGCTGCGTGCGCGGGCTGGTGGACCGTACGGCGGTGCCGAGGGTGGCACCGACCACGAGCGAGATCCCGACCAGCACCGTGGCCAGCACCGCGCCGCGCCGCAGCACCCGGCTCCGCAACTCCCCCAGCGGGGCGCGCGGGCCGAGCTTGCGCCAGGCCTCGCTCGCCAGCCGGCCGTCGGCGGAGTAGACCGGCGCCCCCGCGATGACCAGCGGGCTCCAGGCGGCGAGCAGGATGATGTCGGGCGTGTCGTACGCCGGGACGGTCCGCCAGCTCACCGTCACCAGCAGCGCCGCCGACAGCAGGGCGCCGATCGACGCCGCGAACCGCTGCCAGAGCCCGAAGACCGTGAGCACACCGGCGATCACCTGCAGGAAGGCCACCGTGAGTCCGGCGCCGATGGGGTGCGCGAGGGCGAGGTCGCGCAGCGGCTCGGCCAGCCCCGACGGGTGGAGCGAGGCGAGCCAGGTCACCATCGAGCCGCGCTTGCCGCCGTCGAAGTACACGGGGTCGCAGAGCTTGCCCATGCCGGCGTAGATGGAGATGAAGCCCAGGAAGATGCGCAGCGGCAGCAGCACGATGCCGAGGTTCATCCGGCGGCCGGGGTAGTAGGCGTGCCGGATGGGTTCGGCGCGTTCGCGGTTGCGGGCGCGGCCGTACTCCTCGTCGGGATCCGCGTACGGATCGAAGTCGGGGTCCTCGTCGACGGGGCCGGCGGGCGGCGCGGCGTACGCGAACTCGCTGGTGTCCTCGGGGTCGAGGTAGTCGTCGTAGGCGCCGCGCGCGGGGCGGATGCCGCCGAGCATCTCGCCGGGCGCCGGCGGCCGGCGCGGCGGGCCGACGACGGGCTGCGGCGGCTCCTCGATCCGCGGCAGCACCTGCGTCGCGGCGCCGAGGTCGGGGCCGCCCACCTGACCGTGGCGCACCGCGGCGAGCAGGTGGCCGGCAGCGGCGTCGCCGGGTTCGCTGCGCCCGGACCACACCAGGGGCGCACCGCGCCGCTGTGCGGCCGCGGAGGGGCGGACGGAGGTCGGAATGACGGGGACGCGCTGGGTCCTCGTCAGGGCACGGCCCGACGCCGCGCCGAGCTGCACGCGGAAGCTCGCGTGATTGACGATGACCTGGGCCGGGTCGGAGGAGACCTTATGCATGTTGAGCACAGGCTCGTCGGTGACCGCCGACGACCGTCCCCCCGGAGGAGTGCGGGGTGTTCTGGTGTCCACACTCATCTAACCGAGTGACACCCGATAAGGACACTGTGTGACGGGCCCCGTTGTGTCCGAGGCCCGTCAATCAGGGGTTGTCGCCGGGGCGCGCACGGGGGCGCGTCCGGGTTCAGGCCCGGCGGCGCGCCGCCTCGTAGAGCACGATGCCCGCGGCGACGCCCGCGTTCAGCGACTCGGCGCCACCCGGCATCGGGATGCGCACCCGCAGGTCGCAGGTCTCCCCGACGAGCCGCGACAGGCCCTTGCCCTCCGAACCCGCGACGACGACGACCGGGCCGGCCAGCGCCTCGAGGTCCTGCAGCTCGGTCTCGCCGTCGGCGGTCAGGCCGACGACCGTGAGGCCCGCCTTCTGGTAGGCCTCGAGCGTGCGGGTGAGGTTGGTGGCCCGGGCGACCGAGACGCGCGCGGCGGTGCCGGCCGAGGTCTTCCAGGCGCCCGCGGTCATCCCGGCGGCGCGGCGCTCGGGCACGACGACCCCGTGGCCGCCGAAGGCGGCGACGGAGCGGACGACGGCGCCGAGGTTGCGCGGGTCGGTGACCCCGTCCAGCGCGACGATCAGCGGGTCCTCGCCCGCGTCGAAGGCCTCGGCGGCGAGGTCCTCGGGGTGGGCGTACTCGTACGGCGGGATCTGCAGCACCAGGCCCTGGTGGTTGAGCCCGTTGGTGATGCGGTCGAGCTCCGGCCGCGGGGCCTCCATCAGCGGGATGCCCCGGTCGGTGGCGAGCTTGATCGCCTCGCGCACGCGCTCGTCGTTGTCGATGAACTGCTGGACGTAGACCGCCGAGGCCGGGATGTCGGCGCGCAGCGCCTCCACCACCGGGTTGCGCCCGGCCACCAGCTCCGAGGTGGACTTGGAGCCCCGGCCGGACGGACGGCGCGACTGCGTGGACGCGGCGCGCTTCACCCTGGCGTTCGCGGCACGCTGCTTGGCGTGCCCCTTGCGCGCCTCCGCGGGCGGGGTGGGGCCCTTGCCCTCCAGACCCCTGCGCCGCTGCCCGCCGCTACCGACCGTGGCGCCCTTCTTGTTGGACGTGCGGCGGTTCCTGCGCTGGCTGTTGCCGGCCATGGGTCACCTGTTTCCTGCTGCTGTTGCTGCTACTGCGTGAACGTACGTACGTGTCAATGATGACGCGGACGCCCGGCTACCGGGAGCCGAGCGTCCAGCGCGGCCCGGAGGGGGTGTCCTCGATCTCCAGCCCGGACTGCTGGAGCCGGTCGCGGATGGCGTCGGCGGTCGCGTAGTCCTTGCGCCCCCGGGCCGACTCCCGCTGCTCCAGCACCAGCCGGACGAGGGAGTCCACGACCCCGTGCAGGTCCTCCCCGCGACCGTCGCCGGACCAGTGCGCGTCCAGCGGGTCCAGGCCCAGGACGCCGAGCATCGCGCGCACCTCGGCGAGGCGGGCGACGGCGCTCTCCTTGTCGTCCGCGGTGAGCGCGGAGTTGCCCTGCCGGACGGTGGTGTGGACGATCGCCAGCGCCTGCGGGACGCCCATGTCGTCGTCCATCGCCTCGGCGAAGGCCGGCGGCACCTCGGCGGCCGGCTCGACCGGGCCCGCCATCTCGACGACCCGCTGCACGAAGCCCTCGATCCGCGCGAACGCCGACTCGGCCTCGCGCAGCGACTCCTCGCTGTACTCGATCATCGAGCGGTAGTGCGGGGTGCCGAGGTAGTAGCGCAGCACGATGGGCCGCCACCGCTTGGTCATCTCGCTCACGAGCACCGAGTTGCCGAGCGACTTGCTCATCTTCTCGCCGCTCATCGTGACCCAGGCGTTGTGCACCCAGTACTGCGCGAAGTCGTCGCCGAAGGCCTTGGCCTGGGCGATCTCGTTCTCGTGGTGCGGGAAGATCAGGTCGATGCCGCCGCCGTGGATGTCGAAGGCGGTGCCCAGGTACTTGTGGGCCATCGCGGAGCACTCCAGGTGCCAGCCGGGACGGCCGGGGCCCCACGGCGTCTCCCAGAACGGCTCGCCGGGCTTGACGGCCTTCCACATCGCGAAGTCGCGCGCGTCCCGCTTGCCGGTCTCGCCCTCGCTCTCCGGCTGGCGCAGGTTGTCGAGCTCCTGGTTGGACAGCTCCAGGTAGTCCGGGAAGGAGCGGACGTCGAAGTAGACGTTGCCCTCGGACTCGTAGGCGTGGCCGCGCTCGATGAGGCCGCGCATCATCTCGATCATCTCGGGCACGTGGCCGGTGGCGCGCGGCTCGTACGTCGGCGGCAGGCAGCCGAGCGCGTCGTAACCCTCGTTGAAGGCCCGCTCGTTCTCGTAGCCGATCGCCCACCAGGGGCGGCCCTGCTCGCCGGACTTGGCGATGATCTTGTCGTCGATGTCGGTGACGTTGCGGACGAACGTCACGTCGTAGCCGCGGTAGGCGAACCAGCGGCGCATGATGTCGAAGTTCAGGCCCGACCGGATGTGCCCGATGTGCGGGGCCGCCTGCACGGTCGCGCCGCACAGGTAGATCGAGACGCAGCCCGGCCGGAGCGGGGTGAAGTCACGGACCTGGCGCGCGTCGGTGTCGTACAGGCGAATAGTCACGCATCAAGGGTAGTGGTCCCGGGCGCGTGCGCCGTCCGATCCACGGGAGCTTCATGGTGTTGTGACGCTCGCGGGGGCCGTCGCACCGGCCGCGGGAGCGCCCGGCGGGCGGGCGCTTCACCCGTACGGCGGACGGCACGGCCCTGCGGGCGCCGGGTCAACTCCTCCGTGCCGCCGGTCACTTCACGCGGCGGACCACCAGCGCGGTCGCCACGGCCGCCAGCCCCTCGCCGCGCCCGGTGAAGCCCAGACCGTCGGTCGTCGCGCCGGAGACCGCCACGGGGGCGCCCACGGCGGCGGACAGGATCTTCTGGGCCTCGTCGCGGCGCTTGCCGATCTTGGGGCGGGGGCCGATGACCTGGACGGCCACGTTGCCGATGTCGTAGCCCGCCTCGCGGACGATCCGGGCGGCCTCCGTGAGCAAGGTCACACCGGGTGCGCCCGACCACTCCGGGCGCCCGGTGCCGAAGTGCGCGCCCAGGTCGCCCATGCCGGCGGCGGAGAACAGCGCGTTGCAGGCGGCGTGCGCGACGACGTCGGCGTCGGAGTGCCCGGCCAGGCCGTCCCCCTCGCCCTCCCACAGCAGACCGGCGACCCACAGTTCGCGGCCCGCCTCGAAGGCGTGGATGTCGGTGCCGATGCCCACCTGGGGCAGCACGGGGACGTGGGCGGCCGGGGCGGTGCCCGTCGGCTCAGTAGTCATCGGTGGCCCTCCTGCGGGCGAGGACGGCCTCGGCGAGGACCAGGTCCAGCGGGCGGGTGACCTTGAAGGCCTCCTCGTGCCCCGGCACGACCAGCACCGGGACGCCGAGCCGCTCGACCATGCTCGCGTCGTCCGTGACCGGCCCGGTGACCGTGGTGTGCGCCTTGAGCAGCGTCGCCCGGTCGAAGCCCTGGGGGGTCTGGACGGCGCGCAGCAGCGAGCGGTCCGGGGTGCCGACGACGGCGTCGGTCGCCGGGTCGATCTCCTTGACCGTGTCGGCCAGCGGCAGCCCCGGCACGACGGCCGAGGCGCCGTCCCGCACGGCGGCGGCGACGGCGTCGACCATGTCGACCGGCACCAGCGGGCGGGCGGCGTCGTGGACGAGCACCACCTCGACTTCGTCCGGCAGCGCGGCCAGGCCCAGCCGTACCGAGTCCTGCCGGCTCTCGCCGCCGGCGACGACCCTTATGTCCTTGGCCTCGGGCAGGCCGTTGCTGTCGAGCAGCGCCCTGACCTCGGCGACCCCGTCCGGGGGCGCCACGACGACGACCAGTGACACCGCACGGGCGCGGGTCATGGCACGCACGGCGTGCACGAGGATGGGGACGCCGCCCAGGGTGCGCAGCGCCTTGGGCGCACCGGGGCCGAGCCGGACTCCACGTCCGGCGGCGGGAATGACTGCCGCGGTAGTCAGGTTTGTGTCCTTGGCCGAAATGGGTATCGCCTCAACGTGCCGGGCGCGAAGCCCCTGTCGGACCCTTCCGTGACACCGACAGGGCCAGCTGCCCGGGCCCGGCACCCAGTATGCAGGGGGAAGCGACGCGCGAATGAAGACGAGGGGGATCCTCGGCGTCGTCGTAGTGCCAGGCCACCGTGAGGGCGCCCCGGCATGCCGCAGTGCCCGGCGTAGGGAACGCACCGGGCACCACGGCGGAAATCCGCGTCAGGACGCGAGGACCTCGTCGAGGAGGGTCTCGGCCTTGTCCTCGTTGGTGTTCTCCGCGAGCGCGAGCTCACTGACCAGGATCTGGCGGGCCTTGGCGAGCATGCGCTTCTCGCCGGCCGACAGCCCGCGCTCCCGCTCGCGACGCCACAGGTCACGCACGACTTCCGCGACCTTGATGACATCGCCGGAGGCGAGTTTCTCCAGATTCGCCTTGTACCGGCGGGACCAGTTGGTGGGCTCCTCGGTGTACGGTGCGCGCAGCACCTCGAAGACCCGGTCCAGCCCTTCCTGACCGACCACGTCGCGCACGCCGACGAACTCCGCATTGTCCGCGGGCACGCGTACCGTCAAGTCGCCCTGGGCGACCTTGAGCACCAAGTAGGTCTTGTCCACGCCTTTGATCTGGCGAGTTTCGATGGCCTCGATCAGCGCGGCCCCGTGATGGGGATAGACCACGGTGTCGCCAACCTTGAACGTCATGTGACAGGTACCCCTTCCGTGGCTATCCAGGGTAACACGGGAACGGCTGGTTCTGAATGGCGTTTTCGCAGGTCAGGGCATATCTCGGGGCTTGACAAGTGCGCCCGGAACGTGCTGCGGGAGGGGGGCGGAAGGCGGAATTCGCAGGTCGGAGTGGGTGTCGAGGGGCCCTGAAACGCTGCCGTTACACCCTTCCGAGGGCCAGGACAAGGGGAGGAACATCCCGATTTGTCGCTCTCTTGCGGGGGGTCTCTCGCTACTCCGTTCGGCCGCCACGGGCTTGATTGATCCATTTTCGCACCACGCCGGATTTCCGTCCGGCGGATGAACGGTAAATGGATCTTGCCGGTGTGGCGGGAATCGTTCGGCGGAATCCCGTAATGGATTCCGCCGCGCCCGCGCCGTTCCGCCCGGGGCCCCGTGGAAGGCCCCCGACGGCCCCCTGGAACGTCTCCCGGACACCCGGGTGGGTGAAGCCCCGGCCCGCCGGGGGGTGGCCCGGTGCGGGCGCACGAGACAGGCTCGGTAACCTAATCCAGCACCAGGTAACCCGTAAGTCCCGTACGTCCGTACCTCCGTACCCCGCCCAAGGAGATGCCGCCGCCGTGAGCAGCAGCCTTCGACGCGGCGCTCTCGCCGCCGCCCTTGCACTCTCGCTCTTCCCGCTCGCCGCCTGCGCTGCCGGGAACAGCGCGGAGACGCTGCGCGTCAGGCCGGACAACGCCGCGACCAGCGTCGGCGACATCGAGGTCCAGAACGTCGTCGTGCTCACCCAGGCCACCTCCGACGGTTCCTCCTCGGTGACGGCCAAGATCTTCAACAACGGCGACGAGTCGCAGACCCTGGACTCCGTGAAGGTCGGCACCCTGGACGCCGACCTGTCCGGCACGATCACCCTGCCCGGCCACAGCTCCGTGCTGCTCGGCGGTGACGGCAACCCGTCCGCCCTGTTCAAGGGCGGATCCGCGAGCAAGACCGACGGCGACTTCAAGGACGTCGTCTTCGACTTCAGCAAGACCGGCGAGGTCTCCCTGCAGAGCCTCGCGCTGCCCGCCGCCGGCTACTACGCCTCCTTCGGGCCGAGCGAGAAGCCCTCGCCCACGGAGACCGCGAGCCCGGGCGAGTCGCCCGCCGAGGGCGCCACGGCCTCGCCGACCGAGACCGAGACGATCACCGAGTCGCCCGCCGGCTGAGCACACCCCGGCACGCGAAGGGGCCCCGGGAGCACATCGCCCCCGGGGCCCCTTCCTGTCCGGTCACCGGTTCTACGGCTGGAACCCGAAGCCAGGCCGCGGCCGGTTTACGGCTCGAACTTGTAGCCCAGGCCACGGACCGTCACCAGGTAGCGCGGCGCGCCCGGGTCCGGCTCGATCTTGGCGCGGAGGCGCTTGACGTGGACGTCGAGGGTCTTGGTGTCGCCGACGTAGTCGGCGCCCCAGACCCGGTCGATGAGCTGCATGCGGGTGAGGACGCGGCCCGCGTTGCGCAGCAGCATCTCCAGGAGGTCGAACTCTTTGAGCGGCAGGTCGACCTTGCCGCCGCCCACCGTCACGACGTGCCGGTCGACGTCCATGCGGACCGGGCCGGCCTCCAGCGCCGACGGCGAGATCTCCTCGGGCTCGCCGCGACGGCGCAGCACCGCCCGGATCCGGGCGACCAGCTCGCGGGAGGAGAAGGGCTTGGTGACGTAGTCGTCCGCTCCTATTTCGAGACCGACAACCTTGTCGATCTCGCTGTCCTTCGCGGTGACCATGATCACCGGGACGTTGGACTTCAGCCGCAGCTGGCGGCAGACCTCCGTGCCGGGCAGGCCCGGCAGCATCAGGTCGAGCAGGACCAGGTCGGCGCCGTTGCGCTCGAACTCGTCCAGCCCGTCGGGCCCGGTCGCCGCGATGGCGACCTCGAAGCCTTCCTTGCGGAGCATGTACGACAGGGCATCACTGAAGGACTCTTCGTCCTCGACGACGAGTACTCGGGTCACGGGAGGACCTCCGGGGCGGGGATGTGATCGGGGAACGTCTCGTAGAGGGCGGAAGAGGACCCGGAGCCGGGCCCGCCGTCCTCCACCGCCACGGCGGTGGAGCGGTCCCGGCCGTCCCGGGACGCCGCGGCTTCGGGCAGCCGCAGGGTGAAGGTGGAGCCCTGGCCTTCGGCGCTCCACACCGTGACCTCCCCGCCGTGGGAGGCGGCCACGTGCTTGACGATGGACAGACCGAGGCCGGTGCCGCCCGTGGCGCGCGAGCGCGCCGGGTCGACCCGGTAGAACCGCTCGAAGACGCGGTCCCGGTCCTTTTCGGAGATGCCGATCCCCTGGTCGGTCACGGAGATCTCGATCAGGTCGCCACTGGGTGCGGAGACCCTGCGGCCCGCGATGCCCACGCGGGTACGGACCGGGCTGTAGTTGACCGCGTTCTCGACGAGGTTGCCGAGCGCGGCCGCGAGCTGGCCACGGTTGCCCCAGATGTACAGCTCGGGGGCGCCGCCGGTGGCCATGGTGATCTGCTTGGCGTTCGCCGGGTGGCGGCAGCGGTCGACCGCCTCGGCGACGAGGTCGTCGACGGCGACCGGCTCGGCATCGTCGAGGGGGTTGTCGTCCTGGACCCGGGAGAGGTCGATGATCTCCTGGACCAGGCTGGTCAGCCGGGCGGCCTCGATCTGCATCCGGCCCGCGAAGCGCTCGACGGCCTCGGGGTCGTCACTGGCGTCCATCACCGCTTCGGAGAGCAGCGACAGCGCGCCGACCGGGGTCTTGAGCTCATGGCTCACGTTGGCGACGAAGTCGCGCCGCACCGCCTCGATGCGCCGGGCGTCGGTCAGGTCCTCGACCAGGAGCAGCACCAGGCGCGAGCCCAGTGGTGCCACCCGGGCGGAGACCGCGAGGCCCTCGCCGCGGCCGGCGCCCCGGCGCGGCAGGTCCAGTTCCACCTGCCGTATCTCGCCGTCCCGCCGGGTCTCCCGGGCCATCTGCAGCATCTGGTCGACGGCGAGCCTTCCGCCACGAACCAGCCCGAGGGCGTACGCCGCCGAGCTTGCCTTGACCACCGTGTCGCCCTCGTCGAGGACGACGGCCGACGAGCGCAGCACGGACAGCACCGTGTCCACGCCCGGCGGTAGTACGGCTGCGGCGTCGGGCCGCAGGGATGTGCGCGTCGGGCGGGCCTGCTCCCGCTCGCTCCAGCGGAACGCGAGCACAGCGATCACACCGGTGCAGAGCCCGGCGATCGCACTGGCTGCGGCGACTGCCGCGTTCACGTCCATACCCCCAGGTTAGGGGGACGGAATGAGTGACCCACAGCGGTCGGAGCGTCTTCTCGAACGCGCGTTGCCAAGAGTTCACCGTGGTGTCAGCACCGGTTCATTCCCGATGCTCGAGCGGTACGCGTGTGCGCGCGAGGTTGGGGAGCGTGTCAGCGTGGGAGGACAATCCTCTTTTCGAACGGCTGAAGCGGCAACGGAAGGATCGCGATGCGCGACGCATATCACGAGGAACTCGACTCGATCGGTGACGGCCTGGTCGACATGGCCCGGCTGGTCGGCTCCGCGATCGGGCGGGCCACCACGGCGCTGCTCGACGCGGACCTCAAGCTCGCGGAGAGCGTGATCGCCGCCGACGAGAAGGTGGACGACCTGCAGCGCGAGCTGGAGAACCGGGCCATCACCCTGCTCGCCCGCCAGCAGCCCGTCGCGACCGACCTGCGGATCGTCGTCACCAGCCTGCGCATGAGCGCGGACCTGGAGCGCTCCGGCGACCTCGCCCGCCATGTGGCGAAGCTCGCACGGCTGCGGTTCCCCAACACCGCCGTCCCGAGCGACCTGCACGCCACGATCCTGGAGATGGGCCAGCTGGCGCAGCGGCTGATGGCCAAGGCCGCCGAGGTGATCATCAGCAAGGACGTCGACGACGCCCTGCAGCTGGAGGCGGACGACGACCGCATGGACGAGCTGCACCGCACGCTCTTCCAGCACCTGCTCGACGACCGCTGGAAGCACGGCATCGAGACGGCGGTGGACGTCACCCTCGTCGGCCGCTACTACGAGCGCTTCGCCGACCACGCGGTCTCGGTCGCCAAGCGCGTCGTCTACCTCGTCACGGGCGAGCACGCGGACGAGCTGTCCCCGCCTCCCACCCCGATGCCGGCGGACTAGGGCCTGTCGGCCGCAACGGCCGTACGGCGCGGGACGACGCGGCGCGCGGGGCGGGTGCGCCCCCAGGGGCGGAACGCTTCCGCGCGCCGTTGATGCGCCGGTGGGGGATGCCGTTCACTGGTGGCAGGCATGCAGGCAGCCGTCACCAACGGCATAGGAGGGTAACCATGCCCGAGTCCCCCACGTCGCCCACCGCCCGCGACCAGCCGTCCCCCGAGGGGACCCCGCAGTCCCCCGGCATCCGTGAGCTGCCGCTGCTCGGAGCATGCGGCTGCGGTTCGGGCTGCGGATGCGGCTGCCAGTCCGGAGCGCCCTGCCGCTGCGGCGGCAGTTGCTGACTCCACCGAGTCCACGCCACCCGCGTTCCTCACGCTCGGGGGCCCGTCCGGTCGCTCCGGACGGGCCCCCGACGCCTGTCCCCCGGGTCACCCGCCGTCGTACGCGCGCCGCAGCGCGGCGAGGTCCATCTTCTTCATGGACAGCATCGCCTCCGTGGCCCGCCGGGCCTTCTCCGGGTCGGCGTCCCCGACCATCTCCAGCAGCACCTCGGGGAACACCTGCCAGGACACCCCGTACCGGTCCTTCAGCCACCCGCAGGGGCCCTCCTCACCGCCGTCGGTGAGCTTCTCCCAGTAGTAGTCGACCTCGGCCTGGTCGGCGCAGCGGATCTGGAACGAGACCGCCTCGTTGAAGGTGAAGTGCGGACCGCCGTTGAGCGCCACGAACTTCTGCCCGTTGGCCGTGAACTCCACGGCCAGCACGGACCCCGCGGGGCCGGGCCCGGCCTCGTTGTAGCGGCCGATCGTGCCGATCGCGGAGTTCTTGAAGATCGAGACGTAGTGGTTCGCCGCCTCCTCGGCCTTCCCGTCGAACCACAGGCACGTGGTGAATCCGTCGGTGGTCATCGCTGCCTCCTCCTGACGCATGGGCGCGTACGTCCTAAGGACGGTCCCGGCGCCGGAAACTCATCGGCGTACGGCCATGTGCAGGTTCGCCGTCCCGGGGCCCCCGACGGGCCTCGCGGAGGCGTCCCCTAGCCTGTGCCGATCACCACGGTGCGCGGTGATCAGTTGGGAGGAGATCGTCATGGTTGCTGCCCCGGCACTGGCGGAGCTGCGCGAGGTCTGCCAGCCGCAGGCGAAGCTGCGGAGCCGCAACGGCGAGCACTGGGCGGGCCGCCTGTACATGCGGCGCGTTTCGCTCCGCATGACCCGGCAGCTGGTGCGGACCCGGATCTCCCCCGACACGCTGACGTGGACGATGGTCGTGTGCGGTGTCGGCGCGGGCGCCGCCCTTCTCATCCCCGGGCTCACCGGGGCCGTGCTGGCCGCCGTGCTCTTCCAGCTCTTCCTGCTCTTCGACTGCGTGGACGGCGAGGTCGCCCGCTGGAAGGGGCAGAACAGCGCGACCGGCATCTACGTCGACCGACTCGGCGCCTACCTGGCCGACGCGGCACTGCTGACCGGGGCGGGCTTCCGGGTGGCCCACGACGGGTCCGCGTACTGGGCTTCGGTCGGCCTCGCGACGGCCCTGGGCGTCGTGCTGCTGAAGGCGTCCACCGACCTCGTCGACGTCGCCCGCGCCCGCCGGGGCCTGTCCGTCGCCGACGACGAGGCGGCCCGGCCCCGTTCCGAGGGCGTCGCCACCGTCCGCCGGCTCGCCTCGGCCCTCAAGATCCACCGTCTCACCAACGGCATCGAGGCCTCCCTCGTCCTGCTCGCCGCGGCCGTCGCGGACACCCTGACCGGCAGTGCCGCCCCCACCGCTTGGACGCTCGCCGCGCTGGCGGTGATCACGTGGCTGATGGTGGTGGCCCACCTGGCATCGATCCTGTCGTCCTCGCGGCTGCGCTGACGCCGGGTCCGGCCGGCCGGGCCCTGGTCATCAGCAGGTGGCCCCTGCGGAAGCGCTCGTCCGGTCCGGGCTCCCGGAGCATGCGGCCGGTTTCGGTGAAGCCGGCGGCCGTCGCCAGGGCGGCGAGGTCGTCGATCGGCCACCGGTAGGCCGTCGTCACCTTGTGGTCGAACGCCTCGAGGGGGCCCCCGCCGGATTCGAAGAAGCCCAGCAGGAGATGGCCGCCCGGGGCCAGGGCCCGGCGGAACTCGTCGAAGTACCAGGGCAGTTCGTCCGGCGGCGTGTGGATGACGGAGTACCAGGACACGATGCCGTCCAGCTCGCCGTCGGCGACGGCGTCCAGGGCGTCCATCGAGCCGACGTCGAAGCGCAGCTCCGGATGGGCCTCGCGGGCGAGGCCGATCATGACCGGCGACAGGTCGACGCCGAAGGCCTCCAGCCCCAGGTCCCGCAGGTGCGCGGTCATGTACCCCGGGCCGCAGCCGAGGTCGGCGACGGTCCTCCCGCCGGCCGCCCGCACGCAGTCGGCGAAGGCCGCGATCAGCGCGCGGTCCAGCGGGAGCGAGCCGAGGGAGTCGCTGAACAGTTCCGCGTAGAGGACGGCGACGGCGTCGTACGCGCCGGCCGTCGAGACGGCATGGGGGGAGGGGTCCCTAGGAATCGGCGAACCAGGCACCGATCGACTCCCACTGGAAGGCGTCCCGCCAGGCGACCCCGCCCGCCGTCCAGCCCTGAAGGGCCGCGACGACCTTCTCCGCGGACACCGTTCGCGTCCGGTAGTGCTCGGCGGGGGCGCGGTCGCGGTACTCGAGCTGGTACGTGCCGTCGGGGCGGTGCCACACCTGGGCGTAACACTGCTGGTCCGCGGCGCACTCCATGACCAGGTACCCGTCACGCGGGAGGTTCAGCACCGCCTTCTCCAGTTCGGCGCCGCGGGGGCTGTCGTCATCGGGGCGGTGACCGGGGTGCGCGAGGGGGTCGGTGTCCACGGTTTCCTCTCCTTCTCCTTCCGGTTGGACGGGTGGCAGTCCGCAGGCGTCGATCAGTTCGAAGAACAGGTCCTCCACGAACGGGTCCGCCCGTTTGGCGAGCACCTCGCGCAGCGCGTCACGGTCCGCGGTGAACCCGGCCTCGGCGGCCCAGCCGGCGATGTCCTCCGCGGTCCCCGGCACCTCCGCGAGCATCCAGCGGACGTTCCGCGCCTTCTCGCTCTCCCCCGGGGGCGCGTCGTCCACGGCCGGCGGCGACCCGGCGATCTCGTAGTCGGCGGCCATCTCCGGGTCGAGGAAGGCGGACCAGACCGCCCCGGAGGGCGTGAGGCCGCGTACGAAGCAGACATCGCTGTCGAAGACGCTCGCGATCAGGACGGGCGAACCGGTCGCGGCCACCAGCCCCTCCAGCCATCGATCGTCGTCGTTGTCCGGAAGCGACCGGCCGAACTGCAGCGTCTGCCAGCCCCCGGGGCGCGGCAGGCACACGTCCAGGTCGTCGACGGACTCCTCGAACCCGCGCATCCGCTCCAACGGCCCGTCACTCCGCGCCAGTACGACATCGCCGGTGTACCCCATGGCTCCCTCCCCGAAGGCTGCCGCCGATGCTAGCGACGGCCACCGACATCGCTCGGTGCGGCCGCTCTACCCTGCTGCTGGGACAGCGACTTCCGGGGGGACCGTGACCGCACTGCCGGCGAGCGTGGACCGCGACATCCTCGATCACCGGATCATGTTCGCGGTGCGGACGATCCGGGAAACCCTGGGCTGCTCGGTCCACGAGGCCATCGACCTGGTCGCCGTCCGGCACGAGGAACTGCGGCGGGAGCGCCCGGACGACTTCAGCTTCGGGCCCGAGGAGTTCGGCCGGGGCTTCTACTCCTGATACTCCTGAGCGGCGATGCGCGTGCCGAGGCCCGGCTATTCGTCCAGCAGCGCCCGCAGCCGTGCCTTCCGCCGGTCGGCGGCCGCAGCGGAAGGGGGCGGGGCCGCGGGCTTCCCCCCGTCCGAGGGCCCGGCCTGCCGGCCGCGCCGGGCCGCGTTCAGCAGGGCCCGGGCTTCCGCCAGGCCGGAGACCACGGCGACCGGTTGCCATGCATAGCCGTCCCATCGCGAGATGAGACGTGGGGCGTCCGGATCCACGTGAGCGCCCCGCGGCGGCCCCGCAGCAAGGGTGCCCGCACGAAGCCGGCCCTTCCTGCGTGCCTGCCGTTCCTCGCGGCGCTCCACCCACTGCTCCAGGGGCTCGTCCTCCATGCGCACAGGATGTCCCGGCACGCCCCGGGACACCACAGCCGCGCGGAAACCAACCCCCGGCGTTCGGCCCCCCCCTAACCGCGCGGAGCGGGAACCTGCTTCCACCCCTCGACGGACCGGGTCACGAAGAACACCCGGTAGACGTCGCGCGTCCACACGCTCGCGCCGTCCCCGTACTCGTGAAGCTCCCCGAAAGCCTCTTCCTCGGAGTCGTAGCTGTACTTCCGCCCCTTCGCGTCCCGGATCATCCACTCTCTGCCGGGCAACCCTGCAAGCCCCATCGCCATGGTGACGTCCCTCCCTCGATGCGACCAAGATCGTAGCCACCTCTCGTCGGCCCCGGAGCGGCAACAAGCCCCGTATGCGCGGAGAATCCGCAGGTAGGGGGTCTGATCGGTCAGGGTTGCTTCTTCTTGCCCTGGGTCTTGCCGGGGATCTCCGCGAACTGCGTTTTTGCTGGTCCGAGCGGTACCTCGCTGCGCCTAGGTGTCATTGGTCGTCGTTGGCCGCTGTTGCGCAACCTCGCACGGCCCAGAGACGGCCCGGAAGGTCAGGCCGCCCAGCTCCACGGGGGGCAATCCATCTACGAACGAGTAGCCGGGCGGCTCCAGGGTGGCGATGTCCTGGCCGACGCGTAGGGTTCGGCCATGAGCGTGCCGGACCTGATACGCATTCGGTGGGAGCCTCACCACCGCACTTCCACGATCGGCCGTTGGGAGCGGGGCCAGTTCTTCGCGCACGTATCCGGAGTCTTCGAAGGGCGGGAGGACTGGGACGCTGGCCGTGTCGTGCGGCGTTGGTACGCGATCCTTCACGAGTTCGATGAGGACGGTCGCCACATTGACTCAACGATTGAGGCCGCTGGAACTGTCGCAGACGGACCCGAGAAGGCACCGGTCGTGGCCGCCGCTCAACGGCTGCTGGACGAGTGGCTGGAGGCACTGCCTGGGCGAGAGTTCGGAGACATCAAAATCGCGCCGTTCGCCGAGCACTTCGAGGGCAGGCTCTTCGGTCTCGTCCTTGAGTGCCACGGAGAGTACGCCGACGGCGAGGTACGCCAGGACTGGGCCGAGTTCTACCCGAACCGCCTGGGATTTAGCGCACCCTGGGACGGTTCATACGACACCTGACCCGGACTCTGACGCGATGGCGCTGCACGGCGGAAACGAGGTCGGTGGAGTCCTAATGGTCGAGTCAAGCCTGCACGCTCCGATCTTGGAGCACCAGTTTGGAAGACTGAGGCTGCGAACCATGCCTCACCTGGGCAGACGCTGACCTGCGGCAACGCGGTCCCGTCACCGCTGTTCCCCGTGGCTCCCCGTTCGGCACCGCCTCACCTGGCATGGCCGTGGAACGCCCGATCCCCTCGATGCGAACTATGGGCGCGACGGTTGTTGAGGTCTGCCGGGCAAGTCAGTTGGGCGTGTGAGGCCGATGCGAGTCGGCTGCGGGTGCCATGGTTGCTGTACTCGGCTGCTGTACGGCGTCGGCCGAGCCAGCAACGTGTTGGTATGCCGTCGCCTTCGACGGCTCCGGCCGGTAGGACCGTCGGTAGAGGCCGAAGGCGCCGAAGAGGAAGCAGAAGCCCGCGATTGTGGCGAATGCCGACATTGGCGTCGAGTCCAGGTGGCGGTGCACCGGACCCACAATGATCGTGCCGCCGATGCCTGCGCAGATGTCCGCCCAGCCGCCGAGGCGCGGCGACGAAACCGTCTTCCTGAACCACGGGGGGACCCATCCGAAGCAGATGGCGGCAATGCCAGGGACGAAGGTCAGCAGCCAAAAGAGCGACAACACGGTCCATCCGATGACATCCACAGCAAGTCCCCCCAATGCAACAACTGTGCGACTCGATGGCCGCCAGGCGAGATCTTTGCATGGCTGGCTTGCCGCCGTTCATGGGCCCCGTAGTTGGCGCTACCCCTCCATGGGAACGCTGGCGGGCCGGCCACTCGCGAACCGTCAGATCTTCTGGAACCGATGTCGTCAGTCTCTCAAGTGGGCCCTCATCCTCGGCTCCGCTTGCGACTTGCGATGACACAGTGGCCGCCCGTGATCGCCTGTCAACGCCGGTCCGCCTCGGACGGCCCAGCGACGGCCCCCAGAGTAGATCTGGTCATCCCGTTCGAGGATGAGGCTGCCGGAGCCGTCTTCGAGGTCGATCCCCGCGTCGAGATGCATGTGATAGCCGTCCACAAGATCCGGACTCGCAAGGCTCTCCAACCGCTCGGCGAGCGCTCGGAGCCCTGCGGCGTTGCCCGCGATCGCGACTTCCGCACCTGCGGCCATGACTTTGATGCGAGGTTCATCATCCATGGCGCAATCGTTGCCTTGGTGCCGCCCCCCCGCGCGCTGAGGACCGCCGCTGGCTAACCCGGTCGCACGCCTTATACCCAACCCGCAATTTACCTTTAGTGCGTAAACCGGAGTTTACCCCTGACCGTAAACCCGAAGTTGACATTTATCGCGTAAACCTGCGGTTGCCTTTTAGGTCGTAAATCGGCGGTTTACATTTAGCCCGCAACCTTGCGGTCCAGCCCTACCGGTGCTCCTGCCGAACAGCGAGCCTTCCCCTTGAACTGCAGCCTCAGTGTTACCGGTTGATGTTTACCGGTTCCCTTCTCTCGGGCGGCCGGCTCGACGAAGGAGCCACCAACTGGGAGTCGCGCGAAGACGTCCCTGCATTCATCCAAGAATTTCACGCGAGGCGCCGCCTCCGTGTAATGTCCTCAGGCAGAGCAGATGAAGGCCGCCCGGGCTAGGGGCGGCCTTCGGCCTCCATCTGCGCGCACAGAAACCATCAAGTGGAATACACACCTACGGAGAAGTCCATGGTCCCACGTCTCGGCCTGGCTTTCTACATCGCCCCCCGCGAGCTGCCGTTCGGCGTCATCGGCGCTGGCGGTGGCGCGCTGGGCATTTGGGTTGGAGCCCCGACGCTCCCTGTCATCCTGGCTGCTCTCCTGGTCTCCACCCGGGTGAGTTTCCGGCGCTGGCACAGCTAGCGCTAGACGGCCCAGAGACGGCCCCGGAGCGGCAACAAGCCCCCTCCCCGCGGAGAAACCGCAGGCAGGGGGCTTGATCGTGCCGGATTACTTCTTCTTGCCCTGGTTCTTCACGGCCTCGATCGCCGCCGCGGCCGCCTCGGGGTCGAGGTAGCGGCCGCCCGGGGTGACGGGGCGGAAGTCGGCGTCGAGCTCGTAGGCGAGCGGGATGCCGGTGGGGATGTTCAGGCCCGCGATGTCGGCGTCGGAGATGCCGTCGAGGTGCTTGACGAGGGCGCGCAGGCTGTTGCCGTGGGCGGCGACCAGCACGGTGCGGCCGGTGAGGAGGTCGGGGACGATGCCGTCGTACCAGTACGGCAGCATGCGGTCGACGACGTCCTTCAGGCACTCGGTGCGCGGGCGCAGCTCCGGCGGGATGGAGGCGTAGCGCGGGTCGTCGCTCTGGGAGAACTCGCTGCCGTCCTCGATCGGCGGCGGCGGGGTGTCGTAGGAACGGCGCCAGAGCATGAACTGCTCCTCGCCGAACTCGGCGAGGGTCTGCGCCTTGTCCTTGCCCTGGAGGGCGCCGTAGTGGCGCTCGTTGAGGCGCCAGCTGCGGTGGACGGGGATCCAGTGCCGGTCGGCGGCCTCGAGGGCCAGCTGCGCGGTGCGGATCGCGCGCTTCTGGAGGGAGGTGTGGACGACGTCGGGGAGGAGTCCGGCGTCCTTCAGCAGCTCGCCGCCCCGGACCGCCTCCTTCTCGCCCTTTTCGTTCAAGTTGACGTCAACCCAGCCAGTGAAGAGGTTCTTAGCGTTCCACTCGCTCTCGCCGTGGCGGAGGAGGATCAGCTTGTACGGAGCTTCAGCCATGGCAAGGAGTCTAAGAGAAAACCCCTTGGTGCCCTCCGGAGGGCCGATGTAAGCTGCGCAAGCCATCCCGGCCCATTACGCCTACGACGCCCCGACGCCGCGAGGAGCAGCCGCCGTGCCCGATGTCAGACGTGCCGTACGGGAGACCGTCTCGGGACTCCCCCGGACCTTCTGGTGGCTGTGGACCAGCACGCTGGTCAACCGGCTCGGCGGCTTCGTCGTCACCTTCCTCGCGCTCTACCTCACCCTCGACCGGGGATACTCCGCCACCTACGCCGGTCTCGTCGCGTCCCTGTACGGCCTCGGCGGCGCCGTCGGCGCGGTCGTCGGCGGGGTGCTGACCGACCGGCTGGGGCGGCGCTCGACGATGCTGCTGGCGCAGGTCGCGGCCGCGGCCGGCACGGCGACGCTGGCCTTCGTGGACGGGCAGGCGGAGATCGCGGGCGTGGCCACCGTGATCGGCGTGGCGAGCAGCGCCTCGCGGCCCGCGGTGCAGGCGATGATGGCGGACGTGGTGCCCGCCGCGGACCGCGTGCGGGCGTTCTCGCTCAACTACTGGGCGATCAACATCGGCTTCGCCGTCTCCTCGGCGGCGGCCGGCCTTATCGCCTCGCAGGGCTACCTCTGGCTCTTCCTCGGCGACGCGTTCATGACGGTGCTCTGCGCGCTGGTGATCTACGCCAAGGTGCCGGAGTCCATGCCGGGCCGGGAGCCCGCGAGCCCGGGGCGGTCCGCCGGGGCGGCCGGGGGCGGGGAGTCGCGGGTCGGCCTCGGGGTCGTCCTGCGCGACCAGCGCTTCATGTGGTTCGTCGCGCTGACGTTCCTGCTGGGCACGGTCACCCAGCAGGGTTCGACGACCCTCTCGGTCGACATGGGCCGCCAGGGCTTCTCCGCGAGCCAGTACGGCCTGATCATCGGGCTCAACGGCCTGCTGATCGTGCTCCTGCAGATCCCGCTCACCCGGCTCGTCGAGCGACGGAGCGTGGCGGCGCTGCTCACCGCCGGCACGCTGCTGATGGGCTGGGGCTTCGGGCTCACCGCCTTCGCCGGTTCGGTCCCCTTCTACGCGCTGACGGTGGCGGTGTGGACGATCGGCGAGATCCTGCACGCGCCGGCCTCGATGTCGCTGGTCGCCGACCTGGCGCCGGCCCACGCCCGGGGGCGCTACCAGGGCATGTACTCGCTCGCCTGGCCCGCGGCGTCCTTCGCCGGGCCGCTGCTGGGCGGCGTGGCGCTGGACCGGTGGGGCGGTGGCGTGGTGTGGGGCGCCTGCGCCGTGGTCGGCACGGTCGCCGGCGCCGGCTACTGGCTGCTGCTGCGGGAGCGCGGGGCGCAGGCCGGGCAGGTGGAGACGGCGCCGCCGGCCCCGGTACGGATACCGGAGCCGGAGCCGACGGCGGACTGCTAGCGCGGGAGGCGCAGGGCGCGCCGCACCTCGTACGGCGCGGAGCGCGCCCCGGACAACGGTCCCGCCGACGCGTCGCCGCCGTGGGAGCCGTCGTCGTCGAGACCTTGGTGACGCTCAGGCGGCGGCGAGGCTACTCGGCACCCTTGCCGGCCTTGCCGGCCTTGCCGATCAGATGTGCGAACGCGTCGAGGTTGCGCGTGGACTCGCCGCGCGCGGTCCGCCATGCGTGCTCCTTGCGGATCGCGTCGGCGAAGCCCAGTTCCAGCAGCGTGTTGAAGCTGCCGTCCGCGTTCTCGAGGACGGCGCCCAGCAGCCGGTCGACCTCCTCGGGGGTCACCGCGACCAGCGGGAGCCGGCCGGAGAGGTAGACGTCGCCGAGCGCGTCGATGGCGTAGGCCACGCCGTACAGCCGGGTGTTGCGTTCCAGGAGCCAGCGGTAGAACGCCTCGTGGTTCTCGTCGGGGCGGCGCACGACGAAGGCGTTGACCGTCAGGGTGTGCCGCCCCACGGCCAGCGCCACGGTGGTGGACAGCTTGCGCGTGCCGGGGAGCTTGACGACGTACTCGCCCCCGGCTCCGGTCTCCCAGCCGAGTTCGGCGTCCTCCAGTGCCCGCTCGACCGCCGCGCGCGCCGCCGTCTGCTCCCGCTCACCCATGCGGCGATCGTAGGCGACGCCGCCGCTCGGCCATCGCACCCGCGTAGACCTCGGCGGTCCTGGTGGCCGCCGCGTCCCAGCCGAAGCACCCCGCGTGCCGGGCGGCGGCCCCGCCCATGGCGGGCACCAGCTCCGGGTGCTCGACGAAGCGGCGCAGGGCGCGCGCGTAGTCGGCCGGGTCGTGGCCCGCGACGAGGAAGCCGGTCTCGCCGTCCTTCACGGCCACCGGCAGCCCGCCGACCGAGGCCGCCACCACCGGTGTGCCGCAGGCCTGCGCCTCGATGGCGACCAGCCCGAACGACTCGCTGTACGAGGGCATGACCAGCACCGACGCGGCCCGGTACCAGTCCGCGAGCCGGTCCTGGGCGACCGGCGGCTGGAAGCGCACGAGGTCGGAGATGCCGAGCCGGGCGGCGAGCTTCTGCAGGCGCTCGGGCTTGGCCAGGCCGCTGCCGCTCGGCCCGCCGACGACCGGGACGACGAGGCGGTCGCGCAGCGACGGGTCCTCCGCCAGCAGGATGGCCGCGGCGCGCAGCAGGATGTCCGGCGCCTTGAGGGGCTGTATCCGGCCGGCGAAGAGCGGGATCACCGCGTCCTGCGGCAGGCCGAGGCGCGCGCGGGCCCCGGCGCGGCCGCCGTGGGCGTCCGGCCGGAAGCGGTCCAGGTTCACCCCGGGGTGGACGACGGCGACCTTGCCGGGGTCGGCCTCGTAGTGCCGGATCAGCTCGTCCGACTCCTCGGCGGTGTTGGCGATCAGCCGGTCGGCGGCGTTGACGATCTGCGTCTCGCCGATGACCCGGGCCGTGGGCTCGGGGGTGTCGCCCTCGGCGAGCGCCGCGTTCTTGACCTTGGCCATGGTGTGCATGGCGTGGACGAGCGGGACGCCCCAGCGCTCGGCGGCGAGCCAGCCGACGTGGCCGGAGAGCCAGTAGTGCGAGTGCACCAGGTCGTAGTGGCCCTGCCGGTGGCTGGCCTCGGCGTGCATCACGCCGTGAGTGAAGGCGCACAGCTGCGCGGGAAGATCCTCCTTGGCCAGGCCCTCGTACGGGCCGGCGTCCACGTGCCGCACCAGGACCCCGGGCGCCAGCTCGACCGTGGGCGGCAGGGCGGCCGTGGTGGCCCGGGTGAAGATCTCGACCTCTACGCCGGGGCCCTCCGCGAGCCGCTTGGCCAGCTCGACGATGTAGACGTTCATACCGCCCGCGTCGCCGGTGCCGGGCTGGTGGAGGGGCGAGGTGTGCACGCTGAGCATGGCCACGCGCCGCGGACGGCGTCCACCGACGCCATGGCGGCGCAACCGGCGATGGGCACCACCGGCCAGGACCTTCGCCACGTACTGGCTCACGTCGCCTCCTCCACTTCTCCGACGGGCGGCCGAGCGGAGGCCACCCCTGAACGGTGACAACCAGCGGAAGGCCTAGATCCATTTCCGCTTTGCCAAAGCGTGACCGTCGACCCGGCCCGGATCCGGCGCCCGCGGGCTCGCATAGGCTCGGCGCATGCGCGCGACACGGCCGGTCGGAGAGGTGACCCGGGGGACGACCAACCCCAACCGGCTGCGCCGCATGGACCGCTGGATCGCGGCGCAGCACGGGCCCGCGCTGCGCCGCAGCGACGATCCGCTCGCCGTGGACCTGGGCTACGGCGCCGCGCCCTGGACGGCCCTGGAGCTGCTGGGAAGGCTGCGCACCGCGCGCCCCGACGCCGAGGTCGTCGGCATCGAGATCGACCCGGCCCGGGTGGCCGCCGCCCGGCCGTACGCCCGCGAGGGGCTCTCCTTCGCGCACGGCGGATTCGAGGTGCCCCTCCCGGACGGCCGCAGGCCGGCGCTGATCCGGGCGGCGAACGTGCTGCGCCAGTACGACGAGGAGCGCGTCGCCGAGGTGTGGACCCGCCTGCGGTCCCGGCTCGCGCCGGACGGGCTGCTGGTGGAGGGCACCTGCGACGAGATCGGCCGCCGCCACGTGTGGGTGGCGCTCGGCCCCGAGGGCCCGCGCACGGTGACCTTCGCCACCCGGCTCGGCTCGCTGGAGCGCCCCTCCGACCTGGCGGAGCGGCTGCCCAAGGCGCTGATCCACCGCAATGTGCCGGGCGAGCCCGTGCACACGTTCCTCACCGACTTCGACCGCGCGTGGGCGGCCGCCGCGCCCTTCGCCTCCCTGGGTGCACGGCAGCGCTGGATCCGCACGGTGCGCAGCCTGGCGGGCCCGGGCGGCTGGCCCGTCACCGACACCCCGTCCCGCTGGCGCCAGGGCGAGGTGACCGTCCGCTGGGAGGCCCTGGCCCCGGCACCGGACTGATCCCCGCGGCCGCGGTCGCCACGCCGCCCGGACGATGCGCGGGGCGCGTGTCGGATCCGTACACGACGATGCAGGCGCCCCGCCGCACCGGGCCGATCCCGCCCGCCGACGGCAGCCGTCCACGGCCGCCGAACACGTCCCGGGCCGGGCCGACATGGCGCCGGAGGGCGATGCACCGGTCCACGGCTCTGGCCGATTCGCGTCTTCCGTGGCACCATCCACAGCCATGTGACGGACCGTCAGATGTGCTGCGGAGGTGCCCGCATGAAGCGTACGGCCTGCCTGGCCTGTGCCGCGCTGCTGCTCCTCGCCGCCCCCGTGCAGGTCGCGCACGCCGATCCGCCCCGCCCGCCCCGCACGCTCCAGGACGTACGGGCCGAGGTCGGCACCCTCTACCGGCAGGCCGAACGCGCCACCGACACCTACAACGCCGCGCACGAACGGGTCCTCGCCCAGCAGCAGGAGATCGTCGCGCTCGCCCGCGTCATCGACCGGGAGCAGATCCGGCTGCGCACCCTGACCGCCCGGGCAGGCGCGCTCGCCCGCGCCCAGTACCGCAGCGGCGGCATCGGCCCCGGGCTCGACCTGCTGCTCAGCGACGACCCGGACGCCTTCCTGGACGGGCTCACCCTCGCCGACCGGGGCGCCCAGGCCGCCGGCACCACGATCGAGCAGCTGCGCACCACCACGGCGGAGCTGGGCGCCTACGCCCGCTCCGCCACCGTCGCCTGGGAGCGCCTCGTGGCCGACCAGAAGGAGGCGGCCGACGCCGAGCGGGAGGTCACCGCGCGTCTGACCCAGGCGAAACGCCTGCTCGCCGGCCTGGAGGCCCGGGAGCGGGCACGGCTGGAACGGCTGGAGGACGAGGCCGCCTACCGTTCCCAGGTCGCCTGGCTGCGCACCGACGCCGCCACCCACCTGCGCCGCAACGCCGCCGGCGCCACACGGCAGGGCGCCGCGGCGGTCGCCTTCGCCGCGGCGCAGATCGGCAAGCCGTACGAATGGGGGGCGGACGGCCCGGCCGCGTACGACTGCTCCGCGCTGACCCGGGCCGCCTGGCGCGCCGCGGGGGTCGGCATCCCGCGCACCTCGCAGGAGCAGTGGCGGCTCCTGCCGCACGTCCCCGTGGCGGCGATGCGCCCGGGCGACCTGGTCGTCTACTTCGACGACGCCAGCCATGTCGGCATCTACGTGGGCGACGGCGCCATCGTCCACGCGCCGCGCCCCGGGCGGCGGATCACGATGGCGGGGGCCGGGTCGATGCCCGTCCTCGGCGTCGTGCGCCCCGGATGACCGGACGCGGCCGTGCCGGGCGGCTGCGTGGGGCCGCCGCGCTGTGACCTGCGTCCTGTGACCCCGGCCGCGTGACCCGTACCACCCCGTCTCCGAGCAAACGTGACGTTGGTCATGCCCGCTTCGTCCCTCCGCGGTCGAAATCCGCAGCTCAGAACCGCATATGACACGGGCGGTTTACCAACAGGGCCTCCCCCGCCGCCGGGCGCTACCGCTATGGTCGCCCTTCAGTGTTCTCGGAGCTGAGCAACCGATCCGACCGATCCGACCGCTCCGGGACGTTGCCCTCGGGGGGAGGGAAGGAATTGTCCGATGTCGCCGATGTCCGCGACCGAGCGGCGCACCGACCAGTACGCCGCCGTGCCGGGGCCGCGCCAGGAAACCACCCTGGCCGACGGCCGGACCTCCCCTGCCCTGACCCTGCTCGTCATCGGTGAGGACCCGGTCGGTGCCTTCACCGTCCCCGACCTGCTGGACGTCTCCGGCACACGGGTCCGCATCCGCCGCGCCCGCAACCTGACCGAGGCCGAGCGGCTGCTCAGGGACGACGTCAACTGCATCCTGCTGGAGCTGTCCGCCCCCGCCGCCGAGGGCGTCTCCGACGGGCTGGACAGCCTGCGGCAGCTGCTGCGCCTCGCCCCGCGCACCGCCGTGCTGGTGCTGACCGCCGGCACGGACACCGACGCCGAGCGCGCCGCCGAGGCCGTCCGCGTCGGCGCCCAGGACCACCTGACCCCGGCCGACCTGGACCCGTCCCACCTGACCCGGGCCATCCGCTACGCCGTGGAGCGCAAGCGCGCCGACGTCGCGCAGCGCCAGCTGACCGAGACCCGGCTGCTCGCCCAGGAGAACTCGCGGCTGGAACGCGGGCTGCTCCCCACGCCGCTGCTCCACGACGCCGACCTGCGCTTCGCCGCCCGCTACCGGCCCGGCCGCAGCCGGGCCCTGCTCGGCGGCGACTTCTACGACACCGTCCGCACCCCGGACGGCACCGTGCACGCGATGATCGGCGACGTCTGCGGCCACGGCCCGGACGAGGCCGCCCTCGGCGTCGAGCTGCGCATCGCCTGGCGCGCGCTGACCCTGGCCGGACTGTGCGGGGCCGCCCTGCTGGGCACCCTGCAGGAGGTCCTGGAGCACGAGCGGTCCGACGACGAGATCTTCGCGACCCTCTGCCAGGTCGACATCAGCCCGGACGGCCGCGCCGCCGACCTCTGGCTGGCCGGTCATCCGGCGCCGCTGGTGTCGCTGTCCGGGATGGCACCGCAGCTGCTGCCGTACGAGCACGGCGGCCCGGCGCTCGGGCTGCTGCCCCAGAGGGACTGCTGGGAGGGCGCGCGCTTCGAGCTGGGCGAGGCGTGGAGCCTGATGCTCTACACCGACGGGCTCATCGAGGGCCGGATCGGCCTGGGCGCGCAGCGGCTGGGCCAGGACGGCATGGTCGAGCTGGTCGGGCGGCAGCTGTCCGCCGGACTCGCCGGCGAGGAGCTGCTGGACGCGGCGATGACGGAGGTACGGGAGCTCAACGGCGGGGAGCTGACGGACGACGTCGCCCTCATGCTCCTGGAGTCGGGCGCCTGATCCGAGGGCCCGGCCGATCCGCCGACCGGGGGGAACTCCGCCTCAGCGCTTGAAGGGGCCGTACGGGCCGTCGCTGCTGCTGCCGCCGCCGCGCCGTCGCGGACCGGACACCTGCTTGAGGGCGGGACGCACGTCCACCGTGTAGACGATCACCGCGATCAGGCCGATGACCGGCAGGAACGACATGATCGGCAGGATCGCGATCAGCGCCGCCGCCACGGCGAGGATGATCAGCCAGAAGGGCTTGGTCTTCTTGTCCGCCGCCCGGTAGGCGTCCTCACGCCGGATGGCCGCGTCGACCAGCGCGAAGAGCGCGAAGACCAGCAGGGCGATGGAGATCCAGCCCAGCAAGTTGTAGAAGCCCTGCACCAGCATTGCCGTCCACCTCCGTCATCGGCTCCCACCGTACCGGCACAACGAGCCGGGCACGCCACGCGTGCCCGGCCCGTGATGTTCCGGCCGCTCAGGAAGCGGGCTTGCCCGGCGTCGCGGGCTTCTTGGCCGCGGGGGCCTTCTTGACCGGGGCCTTCTTCGCCTGGCCGTCCTGCACCGGGGCCGGGGCGGGGGCGGGGGCCGGGGAAGGAGCCGGAGCGGGCTTGATGTCCGCGACCGGCGCCTGCCGCGCGGCCGGGACGGGCTCGGGCTCGATCGCGACCGCGATGTCCTCGACCTGGTCGGCGGCCTCGCCGCGCCAGGTCGCGACCGCGTCCTTGCCGCGCTCGGCCAGGCCGTCGTAGGCCTCCTTGGCGCGGACCGCGTACTCGGCGGCACGGCCCACCTGCTGCAGCGCGAAGTCCTGTGCGGAGTCACGCAGCTTGCGCAGGTCGCCGTCGATGGTGCCCAGGAGCTCGTTGACCTTGGCCTGCGCCTTGGTCTGGGCGTCCTTGGCCTGCGCGGTCACCTTCTCCTGCACGGCCTTGGGGTCGGTGCCGCGGATCTTCTCGATCCGCTCGGGGGCCTCGGCGCGGATCTTCTCGATCAGCGGCGGGACCTCCTTGAGCTTCTCGGCCGCGAGGTCCGCGGTCCCGGCCAGCGCGTACAGCGGGGTCGGGTCCTTGAGGGTCTTGACGATGTCTTCGGTGATCGCCATGAGGGTTTCTCCCGTTTGAGGATGGTGGCGTGTACGTCTGTTCAGTCGCCCGTTCCGCGTGACCGGGCGCAGCCGGTCACCCGGCGGCCGCGGCGTCGTCGCCGCTGCCCGGTCCGGCCGGTCCGGACGCGTTCGGCTTCAGCACGGCGACAGCCTTCTTCGCCGCCTTCTTCGCCACGTGCTCGCGCGGCGCGGCGGGCTGCTCGTCAAGAGCTTCCTCCACTGCGGCGTTCTCCTTGCGGAACGACTCGTAGATCTGCAGGAGGACTTGCTTCTGCTTCTCGTTGATCGCCGTGTCGGCCAGGATGGCGGTCCGCACCTCCATCCCCTCGCCCTGGTCCCGCTCGTCGAGGATCCCTGCCTGCACGTACAGGGTCTCGGCGGAGATGCGCAGCGCCCTGGCGAGCTGCTGCAGGATCTCGGCACTGGGCTTGCGCAGCCCGCGCTCGATCTGGCTGAGGTAGGGGTTGGACACCCCCGCGGCGTCGGCGAGCTGACGCAGGGACAGCTGCGCGTTGCGGCGCTGCTCCCGCAGGTACTCACCGAGGGTGCCGACGTTCAGTGAAGCCATGCCTCCGAGGATGCCGCGCGGTGCTAACTTTTGCAAGCAAGGTGCTTGCAAAAGTCTCGTTAAGGGGATGTGACATCCCCCGCACGGCCCAGCCGGCCGCGGCGAACCCACGGCGCCGCCCCGGCCCGCTGTCGGCCCCGGCCCGCATAATGCCGCCGTGGACCTGCGCCCCGAACTGCTCCCGCCGCCCGTCAGCCCGGAACGGCTGGCGGAGGTCGCCCGTGAGATCGAGCGGATCGAGGACCTGGCCGGGTCCGGCGGACCGACGGAGGAGGCCGTGGCCGCCTTCAACGAGCGCACGGGCCACGACTACCTGCTGTCCGACTTCGTCCGGGACCACGCGTCGCGCGACCTGGAGGAGTTCGCCCGGGAGGCCGCCCGGCCCGCCCGGCCGCGGGTGGCGGACATCACGCGTGAGGAACTCGTCGAGATCGTCCGCCGTGTCGATGCCGACCCGGCAGGCGAGGACACCGACTACTACCTGCGGCTCTTCGACTGCAACACCCCGCACCCCCGGGCCTGCGACCTGCTCTTCCACCCCCCGGCCGGCCTCGAGGACGCCCCGCCCGAACGGATCGTCGACGCCGCGCTCGCCTACCGGCCGATCGCCCTGTGAACCGCGCCCGGGCGGCCGGTTGACCTTGACCCTGGGGCAGGCCACAGCATCGAAGCGGCCGGGCGGCGTGCCCGGCCCGAGGGAGGGAGCCCGCCATGGACTCGCTGACGATCGGGGCGTTCGCGAAGGCGTCCCGGCTGTCGCCGAAGGCGCTGCGGCTGTACGACGAGCTGGGGCTGCTGACGCCCGCGCGGGTCGATCCGCTGACCGGCTACCGCCACTACGCGCCCGCCCAACTGGAGCGCGCCCGGCTCGTGGCCTGGCTGCGGCGGCTGGGGATGCCGCTGGCCCGCATACGTGAGGTGTGCGCGCTGGACGCGCCCGCCGCCGCGCGGGAGATCCGGGCGTACTGGGCGCAGGTCGAGGCCGCGCACGGCGCGCGGCGGGACCTGGCCGCCTTCCTCGTCGATCACCTGTCCCGGAAGGACTCCGTCGTGAACGACGCGAACGACTCCAACCACGCGAACCGCTCCCTGGAACTGCGCTACGCCGCCCTTTCCGACGCAGGCCTGGTCCGGCCCGGCAACCAGGACACCGCCTACGCCGGCGCCCGGCTGCTGGCGGTGGCCGACGGCTTCGGAGACGAGGGGGCGCCGGCGGGCGCCGCCGCCGTCGACGCGCTGAAGGAGCTCGACGCCGCTGCCGCCCCCGGCGGTCTGCTGGACCTGCTGCAGGACGCCCTGGACCGGGCCGACGAGACCGTACGCGGCTTCGTGGACTCGGGCACCACGCTCACCGCGCTGCTGTGGTCCGGGGAGCGGCTGGCCCTCGTCCACATCGGGGACTCCCGGGCGTACCTGCTGCGCGACGGCGAGCTGTTCCGGATCACGCACGACCACACGATGGTGCAGTCGATGGTGGACGAGGGCCGGCTGACCGAGGCCGAAGCCGCCTCGCACCCCCAGCGGTCGCTGCTCGTACGGGCCTTGGGTTCCGGCAGCCGTCCCGCCGGGCGCCTGCCCGACCTGCGGCTGCACGACCCGCGTCCCGGCGACCGCTACCTGCTGTGCACGGACGGCCTGTCCACCGTCGTCCCGGACGACGAGCTGCGCCGGGTGCTCGCCTCCGGCGCCGGGCCCGGGGAGACGGTGCGCACGCTGGTCGCGCTGGCCAACGCCGCCGGCGGTCCGGACAACGTCAGTTGCGCGGTCGCCGATGTACAGGAGAGGTCCGCGACGGCATAGTCCTCGCCCATGAGCGAGGAATGGTTTCTGCAGACACGCCACGGGGTGCGGTTCGAGTGGGGACCGGAAGGCGCCCGGCGGATCGGGGCGCACGTGGCGTGCCTCGTCGTCGTCGACGTCCTGTCCTTCACCACCGCGGTGACGGTGGCCGTCGAGGCGGGCACCGCGGTGCACCCGTACGCCTGGCGCGACGCGACGGCGGCCGCGTACGCGCGGCGGGTCGGGGCGCGGCTGGCCGTGGGGCGGCGGGAGGTCAGCGAACGCTCGCCGTGGTCGCTGTCCCCCGCCGCCCTGCGCCGTGCGCCGTACACCCCGCGGCTGGTGCTGCCCTCGCCCAACGGATCGACGATCGCCGCGGCGGCCGGGGAGGCGACGACCGTCGTCGCCGCCTGCCTGCGCAACGCGACCGCCGTCGGCGCGTGGCTCGCCCGGCACGGCTACGGCGTCCGGGACCGCCCCGTCGCGGTGATCGCCGCGGGCGAGCGCTGGCCCGACGGGACCCTGCGGCCCGCACTGGAGGACCTGCTCGGCGCCGGTGCGGTCGTCACCGCGCTGCGGGGGCACGCCCCCGCCGTGACGCTCTCCCCCGAGGCGAGCGCCGCGGCGGCCGCCTTCACCGGGGCGCCCGACCCCGCCGGCACCGTCGCGGCCTGCGCCTCCGGGCGCGAGCTCAGCGGCGGCGGTTTCCCCGAGGACGTCGCGATCGCCACCGAGTTCGATGCCGCCACCGTCGTCCCGGTCCTCTCCGAGGGAGCCTTCTCCTCGCGGCCCATCGCGGACCGGAACTGACCGCATCGGTGCGTAACGTCGAAGACATCGGAGGACGCCGGAACACCGGCGCCCACGACCGAGGCCCACGGCCAAAGGGAGCGCGCGATGCCGACGGTGGTACGGAACGAGACGGGTGAGCGGGACGCGCTGCTGGCGTACCTGGAGGCGCAGCGCGGCGGGATGCGCCGCGCGGTGCTCGGGCTCACCGACGAGCAGGCCTCCTCCCGGCCGAGCGTCAGCGAGATGAGCCTCGCCGGGCTGGTCAAGCACGTCGCCAGGACCGAGGAATCCTGGGTACAGGGCCTGCTGCTGGGCCACGAGGACAAGAAGGGCACCGAGGCGGACTACCTCGACGGCTTCCGCCTGCTGGAGGGCGAGACCCTCGCCGGCTGGCTGGAGGAGTACGCGCGGATCGGCCGGGAGACCGAGGAGGCCGTCCTGGCGCTGCCCGACCTGGACGTCGTGGTGCCGCTGCCGGACGCGCCCTGGAACCCGCCGGGCATGAAGGTCAGCGCCCGCTGGATCCTGCTCCACCTGATCGAGGAGACCGCCCGGCACGCCGGGCACGCGGACGTCATCCGCGAGTCCCTGGACGGCCGGACGGCCTTCGAGCTGGTCGCCGAGGCGGCTCAGCAGGGCAAGCCCATGGGCTGACCGGTCACGCCACGGTGGCCACCGGTTCCTGCAGCTCCGTCACCCATGTGTCGGGATGCCCTTCGCACTCCAGGTACAGCTCGCGGGGGTAGCCGAGGGACCGGTGGCCCTGGGCGTCGATCCCCCGCGCCAGGGCCTGGGCGCTGCGCAGGACGTCGTCCATGGAGCCGCGGTGCACGATCGTCGCCGCGCTCTCCAGCTCCGGCAGGTCGACGACCTCGAAGTCGTACCCGCCGTCCGGATCGGCCACGACCTGCAGCCCGGCGTGGACGAGGATCGCGCCCTCCCCCTCCGGGGCGTCCTCGTAGTACGCGACCCCCGGCCCCACCGGCCGCACGCCCGCCGCGTCCAGCCGCCGGCACAGCTCCTCGTACAGCGGCTGGATGACGGGCCCGATCTGCGCAGGCTCGAACCCCGCCGCGGTCGCCGTCAGCTCCGCGAGCCGCACCGCGGGCACCCTCTTGATCACCACGTCGTCGGTGGACATCCGTCCCTCGCTCTCGATCGTGCGGAGCCTCGCCTCGACGCCCGCCAGCCGCGCCGCGTCCGCGGCCATCGCCGCCGCGAGCTCGGCGCGGCGCAGCCGCAGCATGCCGCGCAGCTGCTCCGCGCTCACCTCCTCGTCGAGGATCGACCGCACCTGTTCGAGCGTGAAGCCGAGGTCCTTGAGGGCGATGATGCGGTTGAGCCGGGCGAGCTGCCCGGCGGCGTAGCTGCGGTAGCCGGTGGCGGGGTCGACACGGTCGGGGCGCAGCAGTCCGACGGCGTCGTAGTGACGCAGCATGCGGACCGACACGCGGCCGTGCCTGGCGAAGTCTCCGATTCCGAACATGACGTCTCCGAGTCCAGCGCCTCACACGGTGTGAGGGTCAAGCGGGACGGCGGATGCCCCGGCGCGCGGTCGGCGCCGGGGCATCCAGGGGGCGAACGGGGTCAGCCGCGCAGCTCGGCGGCGACCAGCTCCGCGATCTGGACGGCGTTGAGAGCGGCACCCTTGCGCAGGTTGTCGTTGGAGAGGAAGAGCGCGAGGCCGTGCTCGACGGTCTCGTCCACCCGGATCCGGCCGACGTAGGAGGGGTCCTTGCCCGCGGCCTGCTGCGGGGTGGGGATCTCCGACAGCTCCACGCCCGGGGCCGCGCCCAGCAGCTCGTACGCGCGCGCCACGCTGACCGGACGCTCGAAACGTGCGTTGACCTGCAGCGAGTGCCCGGAGAACACGGGCACGCGGACGCAGGTGCCGGACACCTTCAGCTCCGGGATGCCCAGGATCTTGCGGGACTCGTTGCGGAGCTTCTGCTCCTCGTCGGTCTCGAAGCGGCCGTCGTCGACGATCTTGCCGGCCAGCGGGACGACGTTGAACGCGATGGGCCGCTGGTAGACCGCGGGCTCGGGGAACTCCACGGCCTCGCCGTCGAAGGTCAGCTCGGTCGCCCGGTCGGCGACCTTGCGCACCTGGCCGTCGAGCTCGGCGACACCGGCCAGACCGGAGCCGGAGACCGCCTGGTAGGTGGTGGCGACCAGCGCGGTCAGCCCCGCCTCCTCGTGCAGCGGGCGCAGCACGGGCATGGCGGCCATGGTGGTGCAGTTCGGGTTGGCGATGATGCCCTTGGGCCGGTCGGCGATCGCCTGCGGGTTGACCTCGGCGACGACCAGCGGGACCTCGGGGTCCATCCGCCAGGCGGAGGAGTTGTCGATCACGACCGCGCCCGCGGCGGCGACCTTGGGGGCCAGCTCCCTGGAGGTGGCGCCGCCCGCCGAGAACAGCACGATGTCGAGACCCGAGTAGTCCGCGGTGGCCGCGTCCTCGACCGTGACCTCGCCGTCCTTCCACGGCACGGCACGTCCCACCGAACGGGCCGACGCGAACAGCCGCAGCCGTTCCACCGGGAAGTCGCGCTCGGCCAGCACCTTGCGCATGACACCGCCGACCTGGCCGGTGGCTCCGACGATTCCGATCCTCATCCGGTCTCTCCGATCAGTGCGTACGTACGGTCCCGAGTATCCCCCGATGCGGCGAGTGCCCGGAGTGCCGTCTCGAGCGACGGTCGCCCGGCGGGTAGCAGCGGCAGCCGCACGTCGGGGGTCGGGATGCGTCCCTGGGCGTGCAGCACCGCCTTGATCACCGTGGGGTTCGGCTCGGCGAAGCAGGCGGCGGCGAGCCTCGCGAGCGCATGCCCGCGCTCCGCGTCGTGGAAACGGGCCTCCTCCACCCACCGCTCGGTGGCCAGGTGCGCGGACGCGGCGATCGCCCCCCGCGCGCCCAGGGCGAGCAGCGCCGGTGCGAAGACGTCGTCGCCGGCGTACAGCGGCACCTCCCCCACCAGCAGCACGGTGTCGTGGTCGATGCCGCCGACGGCGTGCTTGAAGCCCGCGACCCCGTCGATCGCGGCGACCCTGCGCACCGTGTCCGCGGTGAGGGGGAGCCCGGTGCGGTAGGGGATGTTGTAGACGACCAGCGGCACCGCCGACACCCGCGCCAGGGCCTCGAAGTGCGCGACGACCCCCTCCTGCGAGGGCCTGACGTACGACGGCACGGACACGAGCGCGGCGTCCGCGTCCAGCCCCGCGAGTTCCGCCGCGGCCCTGCGCGTGTCCGTCCCCCCGGCGCCCACGGTGTACCGCAGCCCCCGCTCGCGGCACACCCGCCCCACGGTCTCCCGGACGACCGCCTTCTCGGCCTCGTCCAGCATCGCCGCCTCGGCGGTCGTCCCCAGCGCCACCAGCCCGGCGACACCCCCGTCGGCCACCTCGTGCGCCAGCCGCTCCAACGCGCCGGCGTCCAAACGGCCGGCCTCGTCGAAGGGTGTGATGAGCGGTACGTGAATACCCATGCCATCGAGCGTGGGCCCACGGCACCCTCAAGGTCCAGTTAATAGTCCTTCATCCCACCGGTAAGCAGTACTGCACGGAGCCACATCCCCTACCCTCAGGCCGCATGAGAAACGATCGGTACGAGATCTCCGCCGACCCCGCCCGCATAGACGCCGCCCTGGTCCACCACTGGCTCTCCACCGACGCCTACTGGGCCCTCGGCCGCCCCCGCGCCGTACAGGACGCCGCGATCGCCGCCTCCCTCAACTTCGGCGCGTACGACAAGGAGTCCGGCACCCAGGTCGCCTGCGCCCGCGTCGTCACCGACCACGCCACCTTCGCCTGGCTCTGCGACGTCTACGTCACCCCCGCCGCCCGCGGCCTCGGCCTCGCCACGGCCCTGGCGACCGCTGCCCGCGACCACCTGGAGGGCCTGGGCGTGCGCCGCGTGCTCCTCGCGACGCACGACGCCCACGGGGTGTACGCGAAGGTGGGGTTCCAGCCGCTGGAGGTGCCGGGGCACTGGATGTCACTGGTGATGTGAGCCAGGCACCGAGGTCGTGGGCGTCAGACCGATTCGGCGATGGTGTTCCACAGGGAGTCGAACCACTGCTGGCACTCGGCCCGTTGCCCGGGCCCCTGGGGGTACAGCCGCGCCCCGAGGCCCAGGACGTCGTAGATCTGGGCGGTCTCGCCGTCCGGGAGGTCCACGGTGTTCGCCTCGACCTTGTAGAAGCCCATGAGCCCCTGATGCCCATTGAGCAGGTAATACTTGGCCACCGGCGTGATGGGGAGAGTCCGGACGTCGACGGCCACGTCGATCCCCCATCTGCCCAGGTCCTCCGGCAGGTTGCGCAGGGCGAACGCGTGGCGCTCGATCAACTCGGACAGCCGGTCGAGCGGCCGGGCGTCCTCCGGCTTCCCCACGATCCGGGGGATCGCCAAGTGCGCTCCGGGGCGGGCGAGCAGGAACCGGACCCGGATCGACGACGGCCGGAGCTCCCCCCTGAGGATCCGGCGCGCCTGCGGCACGATGGCTGCGTTGAGCGACTCGGCGGTCAGGCAGTACGCGTCGATCGTGATGTGCTCCGCCTCGAACGCGTCCGCGATGGCATCGTCCAGTTCGATGCTGCCGGCCTCCGGCGCCTGCCGG
Source organism: Streptomyces sp. NPDC001902 (assembly GCF_042891295.1). Taxonomy (NCBI): domain Bacteria; kingdom Bacillati; phylum Actinomycetota; class Actinomycetes; order Kitasatosporales; family Streptomycetaceae; genus Streptomyces; species Streptomyces sp. NPDC001902. The sequence goes on from NZ_JBIATA010000021.1 coordinate 111,796, forward strand.
TCGCCGTGTGTCTCGCCGACGCCGTTGCGCCAGTCCCGGACGAAGACTCCAACGCCCTGGATCGCCTCCAGGTAGCCCCAGCTCACAAGCTCCTTGAGCGCCCTCTGGAGCGTGGCACGGGAGACAGCGAAGCGGGTCACCAGCTCCGCATGCGTGGGTAGTTGCGAGCCCGCCGCTATGTCGCCGCTCTCGATCTCATGACGCAACGCATCGGCCACACGCTCGTACTCGCGCCTGGACCCACCGGCAGTCGGGTCGTTGCTCACCCTCAGACTGTAGCGCCGCGCTTCAGCCCGATTGGCCCGTTCTGCTCAGCCTCAGGGACCACGGGTCCGATGGATGAAATCGTGTCCAGCCCAGGATCCGAGCCCACCCCACCTGCCGCCACCATGTCATCCGTCTTCCGGGCCAGGTCTCCGTACTCCTCCAGCCAGTGGAGGAGTTCCTTCTCGATCCGCTCGGGAGTGGCAACCGTCCGCAGCCCCACGTCGCGTAGGCCCGTGCCGTCCTCCCCGCGTCGGGCACGGGTGAGCGCCGCAGCGATGGATGTGACAGCGTGCGTCACCACCTCGCGCTGCCCCGGACCGTCCTCGGGGGCCCAACTGGCCGCCATCGCACCGCGCATCACATCCGTATAGACGGATTGGACTCGCTTGTACGCGAGGTAACGGGGAAGATCACGCGCCACCGCGTCCGACGCCCCCGGCAAACTCTTCCCCACAACCTTCCGCCAGCCCCGGACCATCTGCCTTTCCTGCCGCCGGGGGTAGCGCATGAGATGGAGGTGCGTGGCGAGGTCGTAGAGCGGGTCACCGATGCGGGCGAGCTCCCAGTCGATCGTCCACAGTTCCCCGTCGCCGTCGACCACGAGGTTTTCGCGGTGCAGGTCACCGTGCAGGAGGGCGAACGGGCGCCTGGTGAGGTTTCCCAATGCGTCAGGGAGTGTTTCCAAGAGGCCATCGGGGATCGCCAGTGCATCAAAAAGCGAATCGAGTACCGGCCTCCTCTTGTCCAACACCCCGCGAGTGTGGTCGATCAGGTTTCCCAGGAAACTCGTGCTGTCGTTACCGCCGAAAGGGAGATGGCCCGGCTCGTTCCCACAGACGCGATCCGCGCAGATACCCGACGCGTCGACCGACACCAAGGAACCGAAGAATTGAATCAATCTTCTTCTGTAGCGCCGGGGAACCGATTTTCCGGGATCTGTCAGATCTCCGAGAGTCCGGCCTTCGATGAATTCGACGAAAGTCACACCGGCGGGAGCGTCCACCCCCAGCTCGCTCACGTCGACTACCTTGGGAATGCGCGGAACGCGACCGCCCAATTCCAGCACCAACTGCTCCTCCGAAGCGAAGCACCTGTGGTCGTACCAGAAGGCGTGCTCCCGAGGTTCGCGCAGCTTCAGCCACCTGAACTTGTCGCCGAGCGGCGTACCGGGGGTCAGCCGGACGGCATATGCCTCGTGATGGTGCCCTTTGAGTGGGCCCACCACCTCGGTGGCGATTCGCGACGCGAACTCGTAGGTAGGGCTGGTCACCGGATTCCTCGAGGATCAGAAAAAGGGAAGCGTATCCCTCCCTCGACCCGCATGGGGCTGAACCTCAACGCATCTTTATTCATTTTTGAACCCTCCAGCCCCACGGGGCTATGCAAACCGCACGTCGCACGTGGCAAGACACCGCATAAATATTCTGCAAGGGTCCCACCGACGGTGCACCCGGAGCTAGCCCGAACGATGGAACCCATCGAAATCGGCGAACCGGGACCTCCCGCACGAAACGACTGCGCTCAGTGGGTCTCGCCGCTGGCCGAGTGCGTCCGGCATCGGCCGTGGACTTCAGCCCACGCCGCCCGGATCTCGTCCAGACGCTCGACGATCGGCCCGCGGAAGACGCGGCGCAGTTCCTGGTTGTCGTCAACGTGAGGGTTCTCGAAACCGAGGAACCGCACGTCCGCAGTGGTCGCGGCCAACACGTCCGCGGGCGAATCACCGATCATCAAGCAGCGCCCGGCGCGGACCAGTCGAAGGCCCCCGATCGCCCGCTCGATGCATGCGGGGTCGGGCTTCAGCAACAGCGGGTGGCCCTCGGCCATGTTCCGCCGGCCGTACACGTGCGTGCCGAACAGCGGACCCAGGCTACAGTTGACCAGGCAGGTACGGACGGCTTTCTCGGAATTGTTCGTGGTTATGGCGACCGGTATTCCAGCACTCCGGATCGCTTCCACCAGAACATCGGCGCCAGGCGTCATCAACGCATCCTCGGCGCACTCCTCCTCCAGCGACGTGAGTTCGCCTTCGAGGCGAGCGACGTCTGCGAAGTCCGGCCACGTGCGCGCCGCCTCGCGGAGGACGTCCAGGGGGCTGTGCTCCTTTTCGGGACGTACGGCCGGCAGCCTCTCGCGGTCGATGAATTCGTGCAATTGCTCCGCCACCCGCTCCGCCCCCTTCGGTGCGAAAAGGTGGCAGAGTGGGCCATCGAAGTCGAACAGCACGCCCTCGACGTCGGCCAGCAGGGCCCGGAGGTCGCTTTTCATCGGCCACTCGCGATCAGAAGTCACCCAGTGAGTTTGAGTGCCCGCAGGGGACTTGACCAGAGGGCCGTGACGACGACACCACTTCGGCGACTCACGGCAACAAACCCATCACGTCCTGCATCCGCGAAACGACCCACTTGGCATTTGCCTTCGTCATCTCACGTCCCTTGCGTGCACTCTTCGCATAGCCGACAAAATTGACGTCGGCTCGTCGTGAAGCCTCGGCGTCCCGCCAGGAATCCCCCACGAACAGGCAGTGTTCGGGCTTCGCGCCGAGCCGTTTCACCGCTTCTCGCAGCATGAAGGCATCGGGCTTCATGAGCCGGGCATCATCGGGGCGGCCGATGATCGGCCCGTCGAACAACTCCAGCAGGTGCGTCGCGAGGAGGACGTTGCGAATCGCCTCGTATCCGTTGTTGCTGACCACCCCGAGGTGCAGGCCCCGGGCCCGCAGGCCGCGGACAAGGTCCACCGCACCAGGCGTGATCGTCGCGGATCCGGCCGCCACGACCTCCTCCTTCGCCAGGAGGGCGTTCAGTTCGGCGCTCACCTCGTGCGCGTTGCGGCCGGGCCCCGTGGCGATCGCCCACAGCAGCCCGTGCGGATCATCCGTGCCGGCCAGTTCGGGCGGGAGCAGCGACATGTCGCCGAGCCGCTCCTTGAGTCGCGAGGCGGCCACAGAGGCGGGATGCCCGGCGAAGAGGCGGCAGATCGGGCCATCGAAGTCCAGCAGGACGCATTCGATGCCGACGGATGTCAGGCGGGCTTGGCTAGCCTCGTCCACAGAGAGTCGAACCACTCCTGAGAGAGTTCCACACGTTCCCGTGGCTGCGGGTAAAGCTTGGCCCCGACACCCAGGACGTCATGGATTTTGATGGTCGCATCGTCGACGTTGATGACGTTGTCCGTGACGACGTACATGCCGTCGAGGGCCAGGTCTTCATTGATCAGGTAGAGCTTGTGCAGAGGTGTGACCGGAACCAGGCGTACCTCGACCTTCACCTCGGGTACGGCGCCCTGACCGGCCAGGTTCTCCAGGTTTCTCAGGGCTCGAGTGTGGGCCGCGGACAGATCTGTGAGCCGCGCCATGGGGCGCTCGTCGTCGGGGTCCTCGACGTTGCGCGGAACGGCCAGCCGTACGTCGGTGCGCGGCAGCAGCAGGCGCAGGTGGATCGAGGACGGCCGGATTTCGCCGCGGATGATCCGTTTGACCTGCGGCACGATGGCCGCGTTGAGCGACTCGGCGGTCAGGCAGTACGCATCGATCGTGACGTGCTCCGCCTCGAAAGCCTCCGCGATGGCGTCGTCCAGTTCCACGCTGCCGGCTTCCACCGTCGCCGTGGCGGTCCCGTTGGCATGGGCAGCAACGGCGGACTTACGCCAGTCGCGCGCGAAGACCCCCTTGCCCTGGGCCGACTCCACGTAGCCCTTGCCCTCGAGCGCCTTGATCGCCTTCTGGACGGTGGCGCGGGAGACGTCGAAGCGATCCACCAGCTCGGCATGCGTGGGGAGTTGTTCACCCGTGGCGATGTCGCCGCCCTCGATTTCGTGACGCAACGCATCGGCCACGCGCTCGTACTCGCGCCTGGGCCCACCGGCAGTGCGGTCGTTGCTCACGTGACCCACACTACAGCTTCACGCCAGGCAAGTGGAGTTGACTGCATGGAGTTTAGTGATCTGCAGTCAGCGGCAACATGACCGTAGAGGAATGCAGTCAACTGGTCTGGCCGCCAGTCAAGTTGGACCAGTTGACGCCATCGGGGGCCGCAGCCTCTCCGTCCCGACGACGCGCCGGGGATGACCGCGGCTGAGAGTGCAGCGCCACGACGCTTCGCACGCATCAGCAGCACCACGCTTGCGCTCAGCCACATGCCGACCCACGGGTCAAATCTGCTCCCTCCGCGCGCTACGCGCGGAGGGATCGATCCCACGCGCCTCGAAGGAGTGAATCGCTATGCCCGCTATCGCTCTGTGTGCCTTCGCGTTCGAGCAGCTCGTCCAGTGGCGGTACGGCGCGGCCGGCGCCTTCGCCGTCGGACTGTTCACGGTGGGCCACAAGGCCCGGAACACGACGTTCACGTGCGTCGGACTCGCGGTGATCGCGCTGCTCCTGGCCCAGTAGGGCCAGGGCGGCAGCGGGCCCGCGCCTTGCGGTCGGCCACCTGGGAAGGGGGTGGGTCATGCTGTGGAGCCATGTGACGGCGGCACTGCTGGAGCAGTACCTGGCGTGGCAGTACGGGCCGTTGATGGGGCTGGGCGTACTGCTGGTGGGTGCCGGGTTCAAGGCCCGTTCCAGCTATGCGATGTGCGTCGGCGGGGTACTCGTCCTCCTGGTGCTGGTGTCCTACGGACACCACTGACAACGGCTAGAACGTGTCGATCGGCCACGGCCTGCGCGCGGTGCGGAACAGCGCGTCGAGGCGGGCCACGCCGCCCGGGCGGGATTCCGCGGCGCCGCCGGTGATGGTCAGGCGGGCCGCGGACTCGTCGCCGAGGTAGAGGGAGGCGAGGGCGGCGGCGGTGAGGGAGACGTCCGGGGCGGCGGAGGGGGCCGCCTCGGCGGTGGCGGTGCCGTCGGCGGCGGCTTCGAGGCGGAAGCGGCCGGCGGCGTGGCCGTCGGGGTCGGCGACGTCGAGGACGACCGAGCCCGGGGCCGCGTAGGTGCGGGCGGACAGGGCGCGGGGGACGTCCAGCAGGCGCAGCCACAGGAAGTCGCTGGTGGAGTGGACGTGGGCGGCGCGCGGGTCACCGAGCAGCAACGGCAGGACGTCGTCCGGGCCGCGGAAGCCGGTGCGTACGGTGGCGACCCAGTCGATGGCGAGCAGGTAGCGCCACAGGGCGCGTTCGGCCTCGGGGGTGGCGGCGAGCAACTCCCGCACGGTGAGCGGGACCTTCGGGAACATCCCGTGCCAGGTGTCCTCGGCCGTGTACGCGGCCAGGCCGTCGACGCGTCCGGAGGCGTCGCGGTAGAGGACGAAGATCGGTTCCTTCCAGGGGAAGGCGGGGTTGACCACCGTCCCCGTGGCGTACTCCCAGAAGCGCTCGGTGCGGTTGATCGCGCCGGGATGGCGCAGTCGCACCCGGTCGTGCAGCTGGGGGCCGAGCTTGAGGACCTCGGACGGGTCCGCCAGGTCGATGCGGCCGCTGTCGGACGGCGCTCCCTGGGGGCGGCCCGCGCGGGCGGTGTCGACCTCCCATTCGGTGACCCCCGCGGCGGGGCCGAACCCGAAGCGGCCGTAGATCCGGTACTCGGCGGCGACGAGGATCGCGACCGGCTCGCCGCGGCGCACGGAGGCGTCGAGTTCCGCGGCCATCATGCGGGAGGCGAGGCCGCGGCGGCGGTGCGTGGCGGTGACGGAGACGTTGGTGATCGCCGAGGCGGGCAGCACCGCGCCGCCGGGCACGGTGAGTTCACGGGGCATGCTGCGGAAGGTGGCCACGCAGCGGCCCTCGTCGAACGCGCCCTGGGTGCGGTCCAGGTCCGTCTGGGAGCGGCGGAGGGCGATCTCCTCCTCGGTCACCGACGGCGGCCGGTGGAAGCCGGTGTTGACGGCGCGCAGCCAGCCGGGGAAGTCGGACTCGCCGATCGTACGGACCTCAAGGCTCATGCCCCGCACGGTAGGCGGACCCCCGGCCCGGCCGCATCCCGTTTTCGCCGCGTCGCCGTCAGTCCCCCGCCAGCAGGTCCTCGACCCGGGCCTCGCCCTCACGGTAGCGGCGGGCGATCTCGGTGCTGCAGCCGTCGACCGTCCGCTGCAGGGACTGCCGGCAGCGGGAGACCTGCTGCTCGTGCCGGACCAGCCGGCCCATCGCGTCGTGGAGTTCCTGGTCGGTGCGGGCCTCGAGGTCGGAGAGCTGGACCTCGGCGAGCATCTCCTCGGCGAGCTGCCGGTAGCGCTCGCTGTGCGGGGTGCCCAGGGTGACGTGGCGGGCGGAGGTGCGGTGTCGGGACGGGGTGTCGGTGAGGATCTCGGAGAGCCGGTCGAGCACGGGTGCGTCCGGGGCGGTGCGCCGGGCGAGTTCGGCGCGGAGGATGTCGATCCGGCCCTGGAGGAGCCGTCGCAGGTAGGAGAGGTCGGCCTCCTCCAGCTGGGCCTCGCGGCGCGCGGTGCGCAGCCCTTCGAGGGTGAGGTCGGCGAAGTCGGGCTGGGGGGTGCCGGCGGTGAGGGGGGAGCGCGGGCCCGGTGCCTTGAGCATGCGATCGCCTTCCGCCGTGCCGGTCGTGATGCTGTGCTTCATCGCTGTCCGTCCCCTCGTCCCCCACGTCGGGCAGATCTCGATCGTGCCACCGAGTAACTGCGTCGCGCAGGCACCTGCACCCGAACGGCGGCTCCGGACAGTTGTGCGTGAGTCCAAGCGGGCGTACGGCCCGGGTGCCGCGCGCCCCCGCCGACCCGGGACAATGGCGGCATGCGTGCGGTGGCCCAGCGGGTGAGCGAAGCGAGTGTCGTGGTGGACGGCGAGACGGTCGGCGAGATCGTCGGTCCCGGCCTGTGCGTGCTGGTGGGGGTGACGCACGACGACACCGCGGAGAAGGCGGCCCAGCTGGCGCGGAAGCTGTGGGGGCTGCGCATCCTGCCCGGGGAGAAGTCCTGCTCGGACATCGCCGCGCCGCTGCTCGTGATCTCCCAGTTCACCCTCTACGGTGACGCCCGCAAGGGGCGCCGCCCCACCTGGAACGCGGCGGCGCCCGGCCCGGTCGCCGAGCCGCTGGTGGACGAGGTGGTGGCACAACTGCGGGCGCTGGGCGCGCACGTGGAGACGGGCCGCTTCGGAGCGGAGATGAAGGTCTCGCTCACGAACGACGGCCCGTTCACGGTCGTGCTGGAGATGTGAGGCGCGCCCCTCAGGGCTCGACGACCGTCTCCTGGTTCGCCGCCGTCCCGTCCGCGAGCAGCACCGCGTCCACCGGGGTGTTGCGCTTGATCACGGCGAGGGCGATCGGGCCGAGTTCCCAGTGCCGGGCGGAGGAGGTGACGGTGCCGACCGGGCGGCCGTCCGGTCCGTCCGCGGCGAGCCGTACGGGCGCGCCGTGGCCGGGCAGCTTGACCTCGCTGCCGTCGAGGTGGAGGAAGACCAGGCGGCGCGGCGGCCGGCCGAGGTTGTGCACCCGGGCGACGGTCTCCTGGCCGCGGTAGCAGCCCTTGTCCAGGTGGACGGCGGTGTCCAGCCAGCCCAGCTCGTGCGGGATGGTGCGGTGGTCGGTCTCCAGACCGAGCCGCGGCCGGTGCCCTTCGATCCGCAGGGCCTCCAGGGCCAGCACGCCGACGGGGGTGCCGACCTGCCGGGCGAGGGCCTCCAGTTCGCCGCGCGGCACGAACACGTCGCGGCCGTACGGGACCTCGCGCACCGGCCAGTCCCCGGGGACGGCGGCGATGCTGCCCGCCGGCAGGTGCACGACGGCGTATTCGCCGGTCCGGTCCGAGACGTCGACCTGGTAGAAGAACTTCATGCTCTCCAGGTACGCGATCAGCTCGGCCTGCGTGCCGGGCTCGACGTGCATCCAGGTGGCCGTGCCGTCGTCGACGAGGTAGAGGGCGTGCTCGATGTGGCCGTGGGCGGAGAGGACCAGCGCCTCGGTGGCCCGGCCGGGCGGGAGGTCGCTGACGTGCTGGGTGAGCAGCAGGTGGAGCCACGCGAGGCGGTCCTGGCCGGTGACGGCGACGACGCCACGGTGGGAGAGGTCGACGAATCCGTTGCCGTCCGCCAGGGCGCGCTGCTCGCGGAAGAGGTCTCCGTAGTGCGCGGCGACTCCCTCGTCGGGGCCTTCCGCGGGAACGGCGCCGGGGAGCGACAGCAGGGGACTGGTCGTTGTTTGTCGCTGCATGCCCACCAGCCTACGTCCGGTTACTTGAACCCTCAGGCGTTCGGGGCCTCCCCGCGCAGTCCGCGCACCGGCCGAAGATCGCGAAGTGCTTCATGTCGGTCTCGAAGCCGTACGTCTCGCGCAGCCGCGCGGTCAGCGGCTCGGCGACGGACACGTCGGCCTCGATGACCGACTCGCAGTCCCGGCAGACCAGGTGCATGTGGTGGTGCCGGTCGGCGAGGTGGTAGGTGGGGGCGCCGTGCCCGAGGTGGGCGTGGCTGACCAGGCCCAGTTCCTCCAGGAGCTCCAGGGTGCGGTAGACCGTGGAGATGTTGACGCCCGAGGCGGTCCTGCGCACCTCGGTCAGGATGTCGTCCGGCGTCGCGTGCTCCAGCGTGTCGACCGCCTCCAGGACAAGCTGCCGCTGCGGCGTCAGCCGGTAGCCGCGCTGCCTCAGGTCGCTCTTCCAGTCCGTGGTGACCACGAGGACAGTCTAGGCAAGGGAAGGGGGGATCACGGAGTCGTGATCCCCCTCGGGGGTCGCGCGGGGCCCGCGGGGCGGCTCAGCGGAAGAAGGCGATGCCGTCGTCCGGGAGGTCCTTGAGGTCCTTCGCCCACTCGCTGGGGTTGACGACCTTCTTCAGGTGCGCCGACATGTAGGGGCGCAGCGGCACCTCGGGGGTGGCCTTCTCGCCCACCCACATCAGGTCGCTCTTGACGTAGCCGTACAGGCGCTTGCCGCCGCTGTACGGGGGCGCGTCGCCGAGCCGGGCCACGGCGTCGGTGACCAGGTCGATCTGCGGCTTGCCCTCGGCGAGCTCGCCGTACCAGATCTCGATCACGCCGTCGTCGCGGGTCATGGTGATCTCGACCTTGCGGTCCTTGTCGATCCGCCAGAAGCCCGACTCGCTCTCCAGCGGCTTCACCGGCTTGCCCTCGGCGTCCAGCACCCAGGACTTGGAGGTGTACTCCAGGAACGGCCGCCCGTCGTGGCTGAAGATCACTTCCTGCCCGAAGTTGCACTTCTCGGCGCCGGGGAAGTCGAAGACGCCCGCGCCCTCCCAGGTGCCCAGGAGGAAGGCGAGCGGGACCAGCTCGGGATGCAGGTCGGAGGGGATCTCGATCATGTTCAGCGCTGTCCCTGGTAGAGCTTCTTCACGGCCAGAGCGGAGAACGCGATGACGCCAAGGCAGACCAGGACGAGCAGGGTGTCGAAGAAGAACTCAATGGCGCTCACGAGCGTGCTCCTCGGGCAGGCGCGGACGGTCGGCGGCCCGGTGGGCCAGCTACGAGTCTAGTGGTCGGGTGCGGGCGCGGCCGCGTGAGGTCCGCCCCACGCGCCGCGCCCGCCCCCGATGTCCCGGTGCCCTCGTCAGCCGAGCAGCTGCGCCTGCAGCAGCACGGCCTGGTGGAACGGGACGGCCGGCTGGGTCCCGGCCTTGGAGAGCACGACCATGGCCACGACGTCGCCGGACTGGACGTAGCCGTACCGGACGTGCTCGGCGCCGCGCGGCTTGTCCTCGTCGTAGAGGGACAGGTGCAGGTCGGAGTCGTCGAGCGACGTCGAATCCCAGTCCGTGTCGTAGTCGGCCGCCTCGGCCTTGGCGAGGGTGCCGTCGTCGATGAGCGCGTCCTTGACGTCGCTCGAGTACCCCCAGGTCGCGAACTGCAGCAGGTAGACCTCCGCGCGGGTGCCGTCGCCCATGGTCCAGGCGCGGGCGGCGATGTGCCGGAGGGTGTTCTGCTCGAGCTTCCCGGTCAGCTTCTTGCGGTCGTCCTCGCGGAAGACCTCCAGGAAGTCGCGGGTCGGCAGCCACCCCGTGGCGCCCGGGAAGGTCTTGTCGACCTTGGCCCCGGCGGGCGCCGGCAGCAGCAGGGTGCGGATGTCCGCGTAGTGCCGGCGGGGCGGGTTGTGGTCCCCGTCCAGCGGCCGGGGCGCCCCGGCCGGCAGCTTGGGCAGCTTCAGGGCGGGGTAGGTCCACCGGCCGTCGTCCGGGGTCCGCAGACCCGGGATCTCGGTCCGCTCGGGCTGCGTGACGGCGTACGCCGCGGCCCCGCCGAGGGCCGCGAACGCCACGACGGCGGCGGTCCACCGCACGGCGGCGCGCAGCCCCCTGCGCTCCCGCAGCCGCTTCCGCGGGCGGGGTGCGGCAGGCTCCGCGGAGACGGCCTCGGAGACCACCTCGGCGGGCACGGGCTCCACCGGGGCGTCCGCCGCGGAGGTGGCGTCCACCGGCGAGGGCTGCACCGGGGCGTTCACCGTCGACGCGGGCTCCGTCGTGGCTTCGGCGACGACGGGCCCGGCGGCCTCCGCAGGCACGGCCTCCGCCGCGTCGTCCCCGGAGGGAGCCGCCGCGGGGGCGGCGTCCGTGAGGGTCTCCTCCGCCGGGGCGGCGGTCTGCGCGGGGATCGTCACGTCGTCGCTCTGGGTCTGCTCGGTCATGCGGCCTCTCCCGGGTCCTGTACGCGGTCGAGCTGCTGCTTGAACAGATCCGCGGCGTCGTCCTTCTTCAGCGGCGAGGAGCCCGAGACGGACATGCGGATGGTCAGATCGCCCTCGGTCGCCTCGCAGATCATGGCGTCGAGCTTCGCGCCGGGCTTCTTGGGCGGCAGGACGCAGCGCGCCTTGGCGTGGCCCTCGATCTTCGGCCCGTTCCTGAAGACTCCGAGCGCCTTGGTGAACTCGGTGAAGAACTCGGTGCCGGCGCGCGCCGCGCGCTTGTTCTTCATCTGGACGATCTGCGTCTCGAAGACGGCCTCGCCCGACACCTCGCGGTACGTCCGCAGACCCACGCCCTGGATGTGCAGCCCCGCCACGGCCTTGTGCAGACGGTCCCGCTGCTTCTTCGGCAGTCCGGCGAGGTCGCCCTCGAAGACGGCCACGGCCTCCTTGCCGGTGAACTCCGCGTCGTTGCCGTACTCGCCGACGTCCGGGCCCGGCAGGTACGCATCGGGCACGGGCAGCAGCAGCTTGCCGAGCGCGCCGTAGTGGCTGCCGCCGGACTGGCTGCCGTACTCGCCGGTCTTCTTCGGCTCGGGGGCCTTCCAGGTCCGCGGGCTCGCCTGCTTGCCGTCGTCCTTCTGGTGCTGCAGCACGGCGACGCCGATGCCACCGCCCGCGACGACGGCGACCAGCGCGGCCGCGATGCCCAGGGCGAGGCCACGGCGGCCGCGGCGGGGCGCGGGGGCGGCCTCCGGCCCGGTGGTCCCGTCCGCGGGCGGAAGCCCGGCGAGCGGTGCCGGCCGGGCCTCGGGCCCGGCCGACTGGCCCTCCGGCTGGTCCGGCTGCGGCTCGGGCCGGGCCGCCGGGGCCTCGGGGCGGGCCTCGGGGCGGGCCTCGGGCTGCGGCTGCTGCGGCTCCGCCGGGACAGGGGTGTTCTCGTCGCTCACAGCCGCTCCCACTGCCGCTCGGCCAGGGACATGATGGTGGACTTCTTGATCGGCCGGTCCGAGTGCACCCAGATGTCCATCATGACCGTGCCCTTGCGGGCCAGGGCGCGCGCCGTGTACATGGGCAGGTAGCCCGCCTTCGTCCAGGGCTTGGAGTACACCCACGCCCTGCCGTCGAAGGCGCCGGGGATGGCCGTCCCCTTGTTGCCCGCGTACTTCTTCCCGGCCATGTAGCCCTGCTGACCCGCGAGCATCTCGTCGGTGTAGGTGTCCGCCTCGTCGCGGAACTGGATCAGGTGGACCTCGGTGGTGACGGACGTGGCGTAGCCACCGGTCCGCCAGATGGAGACGGCCGCCCTCCGGAAGTCGTTGCTGTTCAGCTCGCTGAACATGCTGTCCGGTTCCTCGTAGGTGTCGGCGTAGTCGTACAGCGAGAGCCAGTGGTCCTCGCCGAACGTGCCGTCGAGGTCCTTGGCGCCCTTCGGCTTCTTCACCAGCAGCTTGCGCAGGTCCCCGTCGTACTTGGGCAGCGTGTCCTCGGCCGCCGCGAGCGGCTTCGCCGCGGGGGCGGCGCCCTTGGGCTGCGGGAGCTTCGGCTGGGCGAGCGGGGGGAGCGGCGTCGCGGGGCGGTCGTACTGGATCTGGTACCCGACGCCGGCGCCCGCGAGGACGCCGAGGACCGCCGCGCAGGCGATCAGCATGGTGGTCCGGCCACGTCTGCGCGGCGGGCGGACGGGGGGCCCGTCCGGAACAGGGGCGTCCTGTTCCGGTACGGGGGTGTCCTGGGACAAAGGGTTCTCCACTGGTGTGTCCGTGGTTGGGTGCGGCCGGCGCGCGGGCCGGCCGGTGACTTCGGTGTGCGGCTCAGCGGCCGGTCTTCAGGCGCCGGTACTGCTGGTCGAGGAGCCGGGCGAGCAGGGCCTTGCCGGGGGTCTTCGCCCCCGTGACCGAGAGGGTGACGTGCACGTCGCCCTGGTGGGACAGGACGATCACCGAGCCGGTGCTCTCGGCGGAGGAGGACGACAGCCGGTAGGCCTTGGCGGGGCTGCCCGACGCGGGGAGCGTGAGCCGCGTGCCCTGGTAGTAGAAGGCGTTGTAGTAGCCGGTGGCGGAGCCGGCGCTCGCGAAGCGGACGAGCTGCGCGGAGACCTCGTACTCGCCGTCCCCGGTGAGGTAGGTCCGCTGGGCCGCCGCCTTGAAGCCGTAGGTGGCCAGGGCCTGCTTCACGTCGGCGGAGTCGGCGACCTCGGAACGGGAGAGCTCGGTGCCCTCCTCGTCGCCGTAGACCTCGGCGTCCGCCGGCGGGACGAGCAGGAAGTAGCGCAGGTCGCCGCGGTGCTTCCCGTCGTCCACGGAGCCCTTGAGGGTGCCGGCGGGCGAGGGCGTCGCCGTCGCTCGGCGGCTCGGGGACGCCGTCGGTGACGGCGTCGCGGGGTCCGCCGTCTCCGGACCCCGGCTGCTCGGCTCGGCCCCGCCCGGCGACGCGGACGCGGACGACGACGAGGAGCCGAACGCCACGACGGCCCCCGCGGTCAATGTCGCGAGCACAACAAGTCCGACGATCGTGGCGATCACGACGCCGGTACGCGAATCGGTACGCGCTTCCACAAGCCCCCCCGGGCAGAAATCCGCGGCCGGCACGCTGATCGCACCTAGGCGGCGAACGCATTATGCCGAGCGCCGGTAAACGCTCCCAGTGTTTTTCCTGTGAGACGGGCCACCCTAGGGTATGACCATGGCGAAGAAGCTCGTGATCAAGGTAACCGCAGGTGCGGACGCTCCCGAACGCTGCTCCCAGGCGTTCACGGTGGCGGCGGTGGCGGTCGCCAGCGGCGTCGAGGTGTCGCTCTGGCTGACCGGCGAGTCCTCGTGGTTCGCGCTGCCGGGACGGGCCGCGGAGTTCGAGCTGCCGCACGCCGCGCCGCTGCCCGAGCTGATCGAGGGGATCCTGGCGGGCGGCCGGATCACGCTGTGCACGCAGTGCGCGGCGCGCCGGGACATCACGGAGAAGGACGTGCTGGACGGCATCCGGATCGCCGGTGCGCAGGTCTTCGTCAGCGAGGCCATGGCCGACGGCACGCAGGCGCTCGTCTACTGAGCCGCCGGGCCGGGCGGAACGCGGCGCGGCGCGCGGGCGCGGCTCCCCCGGGCGTCAGCGCTGGTCGCGGTGGTCGTCGCGGCGGTCCAGCTCGCGCCACCACTCGTCGGACTTGGGGTCGCCGGTCTCGTCCCACCAGTGTTCGTCCGGGCCCCTGCGGTTCGCCACGACGGCGGCGATCGGCGGGATGACCATGGCCACCACGCACATCCCGACGGCCACCGGCACCGACCACAGGCGCACAAGGCTCCACGCCAGGACGAAGAGCAGCACGCAACTGCCCATCATGGCGTAATACCAGCGACGACGCCGCCTCGTGGACACCCTTCCACGGTACGACCCGAAGGGCCGCACTCCCACTCGGTGGCCCGGTGGGATTGCGGCCCTTCTCCGTACGCGCGGTCGCCGGGTCAGACGGCGATGGCGACCTCGGTGAGGTCGCCCTGTCGGGCCACGACGGAACGGTCCACCGTCGCGCCCGGCACGAGGGCGCGCAGCGTCCACGAGCCCGGGGCCGCGAAGAAGCGGAACTGGCCGGTCGCCGAGGTCGGGACCTCGGCCGTGAACTCGCCGCCGCCGTCCAGCAGCCGGACGTAGCCGGTCACCGGCTCGCCGTCGCGGGTCACGGAACCCTGGATGATCGTCTCGGTCGCCACGTCGATGCCGGCCAGGTCCGGGCCGCCGGTCTTCGCTCCACACATGGTGCTGTTCCTCCGGGTCGGGGGTCTGGGGGGCTTACTTGGCGGCGCCGAGCTCGATCGGCACGCCGACGAGGGAGCCGTACTCGGTCCAGGAACCGTCGTAGTTCTTGACGTTGGGCTGGCCGAGCAGCTCGTGCAGCACGAACCAGGTGTGCGCGGAGCGCTCGCCGATGCGGCAGTAGGCGATGGTGTCCTTGGCCAGGTCCACGCCCTCGCCCTCGTACAGCTCCTTCAGCTCGTCGTCCGACTTGAAGGTGCCGTCGTCGTTGGCCGACTTCGACCACGGGATGTTGCGGGCGGTCGGGACGTGGCCCGGGCGCTGCGACTGCTCCTGCGGCAGGTGCGCCGGGGCGAGCAGCTTCCCGGAGAACTCGTCGGGCGAGCGGACGTCGACGAGGTTGAGGCTGCCGATGGCGGCGACCACGTCGTCGCGGAAGGCGCGGATCGAGGCGTCCTGGGCCTGGGCCGTGTACTGCGTGGCCGGGCGGACGGGCACCTCGGAGCCGTCGACCAGGTCGCGGGAGTCCAGCTCCCACTTCTTCCGGCCGCCGTCGAGGAGCTTGACGTCCTGGTGGCCGTAGAGCTTGAAGTACCAGTAGGCGTAGGACGCGAACCAGTTGTTGTTGCCGCCGTAGAGCACGACGGTGTCGTCGTTGGCGATGCCCTTCTCCGACAGCAGCTTCTCGAAGCCGGCCTGGTCGACGAAGTCACGGCGCACCGGGTCCTGGAGGTCGGTCTTCCAGTCGATCCGGACGGCGTTCTTGATGTGGTTCTTGTCGTACGCCGACGTGTCCTCGTCGACCTCGACGATGACCACCTTCGGGTCGTCGATCCGGGCCTGGACCCAGTCGGCGTCCACCAGGACGTCACTGCGGCTCATTGCTGTTCTCCTCCGGGGCAGTTGCGGATGTCTCGGCGCACGGACGGGTGCGCACAGGTGCCGGGCTGCGCTGCACGGGCGCGTCGCGGCTTTTGCGCGGGGAAGGGCGGGGCCGCGTGCGGCGCCGGAAGACGGCGCGGGGGCCCCTACGGGATGCGACAGAGCATGGCGGCGACACGGCACAGGTCGACTGCCCGCCGCTTCGTGAGATCCGCCTGTCGCTTCATGGGCTCGATCGTAGGGAAGGGGACCGGCCGGTGTCACCGGCGGTCCGTATCCCGAGATAAGATTGTCCGTACTGCGAGATGAACATCAGGTGCCGGGCTGCCGCGCGGCCGCCCCGCCCCTGCCTGGTGCCGCCCCGACTGCGGAGCGGACACCCTCGTCTCACTGGGCGAGAACGACCTTCTTGCCCGTCGCCGCGATGCTGATGCCGTCGGCGTTCACGCTCACCGACGTGAGCTCGATGCCCTCCGGCAGGCCCGACAGCTCGCGGGTGAAGTCGATCCGCTCGCGGACCAGCTCCTCCACGACCGGGGGAAGCGAGTCCAGGTCCGGTATCTTGCCCGCGCTCAGCTTGATGCTGTCCTTGCCGGCCAGGCTGATCCCGCTCACCACGCTGCGCTTGACCGAGCCGACCGGGGTGGAGACCTCGACCCCCACCTTGATCTGGCCCTTGCCGTCCGCCGAGGTGCCCCCGTAACCGATGGTCACGCCGCTCGGGGCGGCCTTGGCGAGGTCCTCGTAGCTGACGAGGGCGGTGCCCTCGGCGGTGTCGGCGACCGCGCTGCTGAAGCCGCTGCCCAGGTCCACCCCGTGCAGGTCGGCCTGGAAGCGGGTGACGCGCAGCGTCTGCCCGCCGGTGCCGGCGGCCTGCACGCCGTCCGCCGTCACCGCGACGTCGTCCAGCTTCTTCGCCAGCACCTGCGTGAGGAACGGGAAACCCTTGATGTCGATCCCCGGCGGGGAGGTCAGCCCCAGCGTGGTCTGCGCCCGGTCCGCCGCCTCGGACTCCGCGAAGTGCACGGCGATCCGGTCCGCCGCGACGAACAGGCCGCCGAGGAGCACGACGAGGACGAGCAGGACCTTCAGAGCACGCATGAGACAACCCCCGAGTCGGTGTTCGGACCGACCCTAGTCGGTGTGTCAGCCCGTGTGTCAGCCCAGCAGTGCCCGGGCCATGACGTAGACGCCCGGCGCCGCGGCGGTCAGCGGCAGCGCCACACCCGCCGTGAAGTGGACGAACCGGGACGGGAAGTCGTAGCTGGCCACCCGCAGGCCGATCAGCGCGCACACCCCGGCGGCCAGCGCGACCAGGGCCGCGTCGGAGGTCTCCAGCTGTCCGAGGGCGATGCCGCTGCCGGTGGCGGCGGCGAGCGCCACGACCACGGAGACGACGCCGGGCAGCGGGATCGCCCGGGCGAGCGTCGCGACGGCGACCGCGATCACCGCGGTCACCACGGCGTCGGTGCCCCGCGGGTCCGCCGTGGTCGCCAGGAACCCGGTGGCCAGGATCGTGATGAGCGTCGAGGCGGTGGTCGCGGTCAGCGAGGAGAGCCGCTCCTCGGGACTGCCGCGGTGGCGCAGCTGCAGGACGAGGACGAGCAGCAGCCAGACGCCGAGGGTGCCGACGATCACGGCCGGGGCGTTGTCCGCCCCGTCGATCAGCACCGCGGCCTCGGCGGTGACGCCCGCGAGGAAGGCCAGCACGATGCCCTGCCTCGCCGGCCACATGCCGTTCAGCCGGAACCAGCCGGCCGCGGTGACCGCCTGCAGCACCACGCCCGCGGCGGCGAGCGCGGGGCGGCCCAGCAGCGCCCCGCCGGCCAGCAGCAGCGCCAGGGCGGCCGTGACGAGGGCGGGCTGCATGCCGGGAGCGATGATCGGCGAGCCCGTGCGGGACGCCTGCCGGCGCCGGGCGGCGCGGCCACCGTCCGGGGGCGGCTGCGGGGCGCCCCCGACGGGCGGGAGGACGGCGGTGGCGTCGTGCGCGGGCATCGCGCCCGCGCCGCGGTCGTACCAGTCGTGGTTGTCGGTCACGTGCTCATCCTCCCGCGAACGGCGGGAGCACCTCGACGGTGCCGCCGTCGGCCAGCCGCACCCCGGTGTGGTCCCGGGTGCCGACGGGGTTCCCGTCGACCAGGAACGAACAGTTCGCCAGTACGCGGGCGAACTCGGGGCGCGACGCGTGGCGCTCGCGCGCCGCGTCCAGCGCCTCGGCGAGGGTGCCCTCCCGGTACGGCTCCTCCGCGGCGCCGGCGGCGGCCTTGGCCGCGGCCCAATACCGGATGGTTCCGTGTGCCGCCATAGCGGTCCTTCCGTTCGCCCGTGCGGGTCCTGCCGCCGTCCATGATGGCGCAGCGACGGCGCCGCGAGGTGGCCGGGCCCGAGTGTGCGGGCCCGGAGGTGCGGGCCGCGGGGTCAGCCGGGCGTGCCGGTGGGGCGGACCCGTTCGGCCGCCCACACCGCGACGCGGTGCAGGAGGGCGGGCGCCGCGGCGTTCTCGGCGTGGCCGAATCCGGGCTCGATCCACAGCTCGGCTGCGTCGCCCGCGGCGTCGGCGAGGGAGAGCGGGTGGTCGAGCGGGAAGTAGCCGTCCCGGTCGCCGTGCACGATGAGCAGCGGGGTGGGCGCGATGGACCGCACCGCCTCGACCGGGGGCACGGGCACGGGGTCCCAGTCCTTGTCGTGGATGCGCGTGTGCAGCAGCCCCCGGGAGACCAGGCGTCCGGCGGGGCGGGTGATGGCCCAGTGGACCCGGCGCATCGGCGCCGTACCCCGGTAGTACCAGCGCGCGGGCGCACTCACCGAGACCACGGCGTCAACGTGCGCCCCGTCGTGCGCCGGTTTGCGCCCCGCATGCCGCAGGACGACGGAACCGCCCATGGAGAAGCCCACCGAGGCCACCGCGGGGTGGCCCAGCCGCCGTGCCCAGCGCACCGCGGCGTCCAGGTCCCAGACCTCGCGGTCGCCGACCGTGGAGCGCCCGCCCGAGCGGCCGTGCCCCCGGAAGGAGAAGGTCACCACACCGCCGACGCCGTCCACCCGCGCGAAGATCTCCGCCGCGCGGCGCACGGCCGGCCGCTCCAGGGCGCCGGTGAAGCCGTGCGCGACCACGATCGCGAGCCCTCCGGGCGTCGCTCCGGGCAGGTACGCGGCGTCGATCGGCACCCGGTCCTCGGCCGTCAGCACCGCTCGCAACCCACCGGAAATGATCGACGGGACACACGACCGCGCAACCGCGGACTCACTTACCGACTCCATGTGGGCTATTCTCTTGGGTCAAGAGGATCCGGGCAGCGTCGCCCCCGGGTCCTTTCGTGCTTTCCGGGCGACCGGAGCGCACACGTCGGCGGACGCACACGTCCTCGCAGGGACCGAGGAGGGTCGCAATGGGCAAGCGGAACACGCATGACCGGACGATGAACGACAGGAGCGGCCGGTGAGCTCTCTCCTCCTCCTGACCAACGCACTCCAGCCGTCCACCGAGGTGCTCCCCGCGCTCGGACTGCTGCTGCACAACGTACGGGTGGCCCCGGCCGAGGGCCCCGCGCTGGTGGACACCCCCGGCGCCGACGTGATCCTCATCGACGGCCGCCGCGACCTGCCGCAGGTCCGCTCGCTGTGCCAGCTGCTGCGCTCCACCGGACCCGGCTGCCCGCTGGTCCTGGTGGTCACCGAGGGCGGCCTGGCGGCCGTCACCGCGGACTGGGGCATCGACGACGTCCTGCTGGACACCGCGGGGCCCGCCGAGGTCGAGGCGCGGCTGCGGCTGGCGATGGGCCGGCAGCAGATCAGCGTCGACGACAGCCCGATGGAGATCCGCAACGGGGACCTGTCGGTCGACGAGGCCACGTACAGCGCGAAGCTCAAGGGCCGGGTCCTGGACCTGACCTTCAAGGAGTTCGAGCTGCTCAAGTACCTCGCGCAGCACCCGGGCCGGGTCTTCACCCGCGCCCAGCTCCTGCAGGAGGTCTGGGGCTACGACTACTTCGGCGGCACGCGCACCGTGGACGTGCACGTACGGCGGCTGCGCGCCAAGCTCGGTCCCGAGCACGAGTCCCTGATCGGCACCGTCCGCAACGTCGGCTACCGCTTCGTCACCCCGGAGAAGGGCGAGCGGACGGCGGAGGAGCCGGCACCGTCGCCGGCCGAGGAGGCACCCGGGCAGGGGACGGCCGTCACCGCCTCCCGGAACGGCTGATCACGCGGTGGTCACGCCTGTGGACAGACGGTGGGACGCGCGGGTGTACCCGCGTAGACTCGGCCCGTGGCAAAGGTGACGCGTGACGATGTGGCAAGGCTTGCGGGAACCTCGACCGCAGTCGTCAGCTACGTCATCAACAACGGACCCCGGCCGGTCGCACCGGCCACCCGCGAGCGTGTCCTCGCGGCGATCAAACAACTGGGCTACCGCCCCGACCGGGTGGCCCAGGCGATGGCGAGCCGTCGCACGGACCTCATAGGCCTGATCGTGCCGGACGCCCGGCAGCCGTTCTTCGCGGAGATGGCGCACGCCGTCGAGAGGGCGGCCGCCGAGCGCGGCAAGATGGTGCTGGTCGGCAACTCGGACTACCTCGACGAGCGCGAGGTGCACTACCTGCGTGCCTTCCTCGGCATGCGGGTCTCCGGGCTGATCCTCATCAGCCAGGGCCTCAGCGAGCACGCGGCGACGGAGATCGACGCCTGGGACGCGCGGGTCGTGCTGATGCACCGGCGGCCCGAGGCGATCGACGACGTCGCGGTCGTGACGGACGACGTCGGCGGCGCCCAGCTCGCCACCCGGCACCTGCTGGAGCACGGTCACGAGTTCGTGGCCTGCCTCGGCGGCACCGAGGCCACCCCGAAGTCCGGCGACCCCGTCACCGACCACGTCGAGGGCTGGCGCCGCGCGATGCAGGAGGCCGGGCGCTCCGTCGAGGGCCGCCTGTACTCCACCCCGTACAACCGCTACGACGCCTACAAGGTCGGCCTGGAGCTGCTCTCCCGGCCGGGCCGGCCGACGGCGATCGTGTGCGCCACCGACGACCAGGCCATCGGCGTGCTGCGGGCGGCCCGCGAACTGCGGATCGACGTGCCGGGCGAGCTGGCCGTGGCCGGCTTCGACGACGTCAAGGAGGCGGCGCTCACCGACCCGCCGCTGACGACGGTGGCCTCGGACCGCGAGGCGATGGCCCGTGCGGCGGTGGACCTGGTGCTGGACGACGGGCTGCGGGTCTCCGGCTCGCGGCGGGAGCGGCTGCGGCAGTTCCCGTCCCGGCTGGTCGTGCGGCGCAGCTGCGGCTGCCACTGACCGTTCCGCCGGTCGCGGCGGGCCCCCGCCCGCCGCGACCGGCGACCTGTCTACGGGCCGTGTAAGCGTAGGCCCTGACCTGGCGCTTCGTTCTTTATATCGGGCATACGGAACTCTGCCCCGGTTCTCAGGTCACGCTCAGGAAGCTCTCATGTTCGGCGAGCACAGTCATAGGCATGAACGAGAGCACCCGTCACGACGACGCCTACGACCCGCGGCAGCCGCAGCAGTCCCCCGGCGCCGGCGGGTACCCGTCCCGGCCGCCGTACGAGCCGCACGTCCCGTACGGTCACCCGGCGCCCTACGCCTCGCAGCCCCAGCCCCAGCCCCAGCCCCAGCCGCAGCCCACGCCGATGCCGGCGCCCGCGACCGGGATCCCCAGGCAACGCAGGCGACGGCCCGTGGCCCTGGTCGCCTCCGTGGCGCTGGTGTCCGCGCTGATCGGCGGCGGGACGGCCGCCCTGGTGGGGCGGGCGACCACCTCGCCGTCCGTGGCGGGCACCACGACCAAGGTGATCGGCACCAGCAGTTCGGGCAGCACCGGCGTCGCGGCCGTGGCCGCCGCCGTCAGCCCGAGCATCGTGGAGATCAGCGCGACGTCCGGCGCCGGGCAGTCGACCGGCTCGGGCGTGGTCGTCACCGGTGACGGTGAGATCGTCACCAACAACCACGTCGTCTCCGGAGCGGACTCGGTCAAGGTCACCTTCAGCTCCGGCAAGACGGTCACCGCGGCCGTCGTCGGCACCGACGGCGGCAAGGACCTCGCGCTGGTGAAGGCCGAGGGCGTGAGCGGCCTGCCGGTCGCGTCGCTGGGCGACTCCAGCCGGGTCTCGGTCGGCGACCAGGTCGTCGCCATCGGCTCGCCCGAGGGCCTGACGGGCACGGTCACCAGCGGCATCGTCTCCGCGCTCGACCGCGACGTGACCATCTCCACCGGCCAGGGCCAGGGACAGCGACCCGGCGGCGGCACCGGCCGGTGGCCGTTCGAGTTCGGCGGCGGCCAGTACAACGGCGACGTCGGCCCGTCCACGACCACGTACAAGGCGATCCAGACCGACGCCTCGCTCAACCCCGGGAACTCCGGTGGCGCCCTGATCAACATGAACGGCGAGATCATCGGCATCAACTCGGCCATGTACTCCGCCGCTTCCTCCTCCTCCGGCCAGGCCGGCAGCGTCGGCCTCGGCTTCGCCATCCCCGTGAACACCCTCAAGGCAGACCTCGACACCCTGCGCAACGGCGGCGGCGACAGCTGACCGCACCGCACCGAAGGGACGTGGGCACCATGAACGTCTTCCTGAGCACCTCCCTCCACCCCGCCGGAGTCCCGTCCGGCCCCTCCGACCGCGCGCTGATCCCCTACCGGGAGCCGGCCGCCCGCGAGCCGGAGATCGCGACCACCCGCCGGTACGCGCGCCGCTACGCCCGCCGGGCGATTGCGGCCCACCGCCTCGCCGCCGTGCGAGGCTAAGAACCGGAGCACCCCACCGCACCCCCGGCGGCACCCACCGCCCCCGACCCCCATCCCGCGAGGTGGAAGACCATTGAGCCCCGGCGAGAACGGCGAGGCCCCCGCCCGCATCCTGATCGTGGACGACGAGCCCGCGGTCCGCGAAGCACTCCGGCGCAGCCTCGCCTTCGAGGGATACGAGACCGAGCTGGCGGAGGACGGCCTGGCCGCCCTGGACCAGGTCGCCTCCTACCGGCCCGACGCGATCGTCCTCGACGTCCTCATGCCGCGCATGGACGGCCTCACCACCGCCCGCAGGCTCCGGTCCGGCGGCACCACCACACCGATCCTCATGCTCACCGCCCGCGACACGGTGGGCGACCGGGTCACCGGTCTCGACGCGGGCGCCGACGACTACCTCGTCAAGCCCTTCGAGCTGGACGAACTGCTGGCCCGGCTGCGGGCGCTGCTGCGGCGCAGCGCGTACGCGACGGTGCCGGGCGGCGACCACGGCGAGGAGGGCGTGCTGTCCTTCGGGGACCTGCGGATGGACACCTCGACCCGCGAGGTCACCCGGGCCGGCGTGCCGGTCGAGCTGACCCGCACCGAGTACACCCTGCTGGAGATGTTCCTCGCGCACCCGCGCCAGGTGCTCACCCGGGAGCAGATCCTCAAGGCGGTCTGGGGCTTCGACTTCGAGCCGAGCTCCAACTCCCTGGACGTGTACGTCATGTACCTGCGGCGCAAGACCGAGTCCGGCAGCCTGCCCCGCCTGGTCCACACCGTGCGGGGCGTCGGCTACGTGCTGCGCTCCGCGGAGGGCAAGGGCTGATGCCGCGCATCCCGCGCTTCCGCTCCCTGCCGCTGCGGTCCCGGCTGGCGATCCTCACCGCGGCCGCCGTGGCGGCCGCCGTGGCCGCGTGCGCGCTGGCCTGCTGGTTCATCGTGCAGAAGCAGCTGATGGACCAGCTGGACGAGTCGCTGCGCGCGCCGGGCAACGCGGCCCCCGCCGCCCGGAGCGTGCTCGTGGACTACGGATGCCTGAGCAAGCCCCAGAACGACACGTCCGACGGGGCGCTCGCCTTCAACCCCAACCACTCGTCCGTGCTGCTCGTCACCGAGGACGGCACGGGGTGCTGGGTGCTCGGCGACGAGATGCTCCCGGTGAGCGAGGCCGACCTGGCCGTGGTCCGGGGTGACGCGTCGGAGTCGCTGCAGACCGTGACCACGAAGGACGGCACGGAGATGCGGGTGCTGACGCGGCCCGCCCAGATCGAGTACTCCCGCCATCAGACCGAGCGGGCCGCGATCTCCGTCGGCCGCCCGCTCAGCGAGGTGACCGGGCCGCTGAACACCCTGGCCGTGATCCTGCTGGCCGTCAGCGGGATAGGGGTGGTCGGCGCCAGCGTCGCCGGACTCGGGGTGGCCCGCGCGGGGCTGAAGCCGGTGGACCGGCTCACCGACACCGTGGAGCACGTCGCCCGTACCGAGGACCTGAGCGTCCGCATCCCCGTCGAGGGCCGCGACGAGATCGCCCGGCTCTCGGCCTCCTTCAACTCCATGACGGCCGCGCTGTCCTCCTCCCGCGAGCTGCAGCAGCAGCTGATCGCGGACGCCGGTCATGAACTGCGCACCCCGCTCACCTCCCTGCGCACCAACATCGAACTGCTGGAACGCAGCGAGCTGACCGGCCGGGAACTGCCCCCGGAGGACCGCCGGGAGCTGATGCTGTCGGTGAAGGCCCAGATAAGCGAACTGGCCACGCTCATCGGCGATCTGCAGGAGCTGTCCCGTCCGGACGCGGCACCCGGCGGGTCGCCCTCGCAGACCGTGGCGTTCCACGAGGTCGTGGAGGCGGCGCTGGAGCGGGCGCGGCGCCGTACCGGCCCCGACCTGAAGATCACCACCGAGCTGGCCCCCTGGTACCTGCGGGCCGAACCGTCCGCCCTGGAACGGGCGGTGATCAACCTCCTGGACAACGCCGTGAAGTTCAGCCCGCCGGCCGGCACGATCGAGGTCGACCTGCACGGCGGCGAGCTCACGGTCAGGGACCACGGCCCGGGCATCCCACCGGAGGACCTGCCGCACGTGTTCGAGCGCTTCTGGCGTTCGGCCTCCGCCCGCAGCCTGCCCGGCTCGGGCCTCGGCCTGTCGATCGTGGCCCGTACGGTGCAGCAGCTCGGCGGCACCATCGCCCTGCACCCCGCGCAGGGCGGCGGCACCGTGGCGGTCGTACGACTGCCCGGGGCGCAGACCCCGCCGCCCCGGACGCCCGGGACACCGGAGACGCCCGGGACACCGGAGACGCCCGGGACACCGGAGACGCCCGGGACACCGGAGATGCCCGGGACACCCGAGACCGTCTGAGGCCGTCTGAGACCGTTGGCACGCCGGGTGGCCCGCCCGTCCGGGCCGGCTACCCGGCGTGCCAGCGCTGCGCGTCGCCGCTGCCGGCGGAAGCGAAGGAGAGGGTGGAGCCGGGGGTCGAGCCGTCCGGCTGCATCGCGGTGCCGAGGTCGATCTGCGGGCGGATCCGGCCCAGGGAGTCCACCAGGAACTGCAGGTTCCGCGCGTTCCTGCCCTCGGCCGACGAGCAAGCCCAGATGCCGAGGCCGCGGTCGGTGTCACCGCGTGAGTCCAGGCAGAACGAGGAGTCCGCGCCATTGACCAGCAGGCCGCGGGAGTCCACCCGCCACTGCTGGGAGGCGGAGCCGGAGTCGCAGCCCGCGACGATGACGTCGTCGCCCTTGTCGAACTCCTCGTCCCGTACGTCCAGGCAGAGGCCGGACGCGTCGTTGACGATCTGGGCGTAGCTGCTGCCCGGCACTCTCCGCGGCGGGCCGGCGCTCGGCGTGCGCGTCGCCGGGACGTGTTGGGTGGCCCCGGCGCCGGGCCGCGTGGGCGACCGGGTCGCCGAGGCGCTCGGGGTCCCCGCGGGGCTCGGGGTGAGGGTCTGCGTCGCGGTGGCGGTGGCGGTCGCGGTGACCGTGACCGAGCCCGTGGGCGGCTGGGGCAGTGCCCTGTCGCTGCCGGTCGGTGCGGGGTCGTCTCCCGTCGCGTACACCAGGCCGGTGACCGCCAGGCTGGCGGCGGCGACCAGCACCAGGGAGACCAGGGGCGAGGGGTGGCGGGCGCGCAGGTTCAGCAGCCGCTCCAGCGGTCCGGGACGCCTGCGCCGGCGGGACGTCGGGGGCGGAGCCGGCGGGGCGGGTGCGGTGGCGGGCAGCGCGGGGGCGGACCGGGCCGCCAGGTAGGCGGGGCCCGCCCATCCGAGCAGGGCCGTGGCGAGCAGCGGCCGGGGGTCGCGTTCGAGGACGATCAGCGTCTGAAGCGCACCGGCACAGCCCTGGCAGTGCGCGAGGTGCCGCTCCACGTCCTCGTTCTGCCGGGCGTCGTCACGGCGGGCGGCGGCGTCGAGCAGGCGGCCGAAGCCCTTGCACCGGGGGTCCTCGCTGCGCTCCAGGTACGTCCGCAGGTAGGCCTCGCGCAGCGCGTCCCGGGCCCTGGCGGTCAGGTCGGGCAGCTCCGGGGCCCTGTCGCCGGTCCAGCGGGCGACGTCGGCGTCGGCCTCCCGCTCGACGACCGCGTGCCACAGCACGCCCTGGGTGTGCTGCGGCAGCACGGCGAAGGCGCCGCACAGCACGGAGCGCTCGGCCAGGTGGAGCCGAGGGTTGACGGGCAGGCCCGGGAGCCCGGGGACGCGCTGCTCGGCGCCGCGGATGTCGTCGATGAAGGCGGCGTACTCGTCACCGAGCCGTTCGCGGCGGCTGCCGCCCGCCCACACGGCGGCGGCCTGGTGGACGAGCATCAGCAGCCGGTGCCGCCAGGGACCGCGCGGGTCGACCCCCCGGTGCACCTCCTGCCAGGCCAGCGCGAAGGCCTGCGCGGCGAGTTGGTCGGCGGCGGACTGTCCGCGGGCGCACAGCCGTGCGTAGCAGAGGACGGCCGGGAGGTGACGGCGGCGCAGTTCCTCGGTCGCCGGGTAGGCGGTCGGTGCGCCGGCCCGTACCCGCTCGGTGAGAGCGGCGTCGGACAACTCGTCGTAGACGGGCTCTAGGTGCGTTTGGGACACGGCGGACCACCCGGACACGTCGATGGGTCTGGAGGGACAGGGTTGCCCATGGTGGGCCACAAGTTACTGCCGAGGAAAGTGTTTCCGCTGGTAACTCCCCTGTGCGGCAAGGAGTAAGCGCCTTCGGCCCACGCGCTGCGGCCGACGGGTCACCCTGTGCCGCCGAGTCGCGGGCCCCCTCAGCGGATGACGTGCGGCAGGAAGCGCGCGTACGTGTCGGTGACCAGGCCGGCCGACTCGCGTATGCCGAGCCCGGCCGGCTCGTCCGCCACGACCCATGCGCCGAGCACCACGTGGTTGCCGTCGAACACGGGCAGCGGGGCCAGTTCCTGGTAGCAGCAGGGTTCGTCGGCGCGCGGTACGGCGGCTTCTCCCGCGCGGTGCACGGTGACGCCCGCGCCCTCGCGGCCGAGCAGCGGCTTGGCGACCCAGCCGGTGGTCCGGGCGAGGTCACGGGGACCGTCGAGGTGGGCGGCGAGGAGGTTGGGGTGGCCCGGGTAGAGCTCCCACAGGACGGCCAGCAGCGCCTTGTTGGACAGCAGCATCTTCCAGGCGGGCTCGATCCAGCAGGTGGTGCCGGTGCCGCCGCCGTTGTCGAGGGTGTCCAGGACGTGGCCGCCGAACGGGTCGCCTGCCAGCCATTCCCAGGGGTAGAGCTTGAAGCAGCTGCGGATGAAGCGCATCCGGTCGTCGACGAAGCGTCCGGACAGCTCGTCCCAGCCGATCGCCTCGACGGACAGGGCGTGGGTGTCGAGTCCGGCCTGTTCGGCGGTCTCCCGCAGGTAGGCCACCGTCATCAGGTCCTCGCCGAGCTCGTCGGCCTCGGTGTGGGCGAAGTGCACCGGTCCGGGCGGCAGCAGCGGGGCCTGTCGCCGCCACGCGTCGACGAGGCGCTCGTGGAGGGAGTTCCACTGGTCGGCGCCGGGGAAACGGTCCTCCATCCAGAACCACTGCGCGCTGGCCGCCTCCACCAGCGAGGTGGGGGTGTCGGCGTTGTACTCCAGCAGCTTCGCCGGGCCGGTCCCGTCGTAGCGCAGGTCGAAGCGGCCGTAGAGGGAGGGGAGTTCGGTGCGCCGCCGCCAGGACTCGGCGATCCGCCCGGCCAGGCGCGGGTCGTGGACGCCGAGCTCGGCGAACCGGTCCTCGGCCACGATGTGCTCCGCGGCGGCGAGGCACATCGCGTGCAGTTCCGCGACGGTCTCCTCCAGGGCCTCGACCTCCGGGAGCGAGAACGCGTAGTACCCGCTCTCGTCCCAGTACGGCCGCAGGGAGCCGTCGGGGTGACGGGTCAGCGGGTAGACGACGCCCTGGTCCTCCACGATCCGCTGCCAGCCCGGGCGCGGCTCGACGGCGTACCGGCGCATCAGCCGCCGCCGGACCCGTGGCCCGAGCCGTGGCCGCCGAAGCCCCCGGTCTTCACCGACGACTTGTCGAAGCTGCCGCCCTTGGCCTTCCCGCTGCGGACGCTGCCCCCGTAGTAGTAGCGGCCGTGGCCGCCGTCGTCGTCGCACTCCTTGACCGGGAGCGTCCGGTACGTGTCCGGGTCCACGCAGCGCTTGTCGGGGTCGGAGCCGCACGCGGCCAGCGCGGCGGCCAGCACGCCCATGCCGCCGAGGATCACCGTGCCGGACCTGAACCGCCGTCGCTCCGTAGTCGTCATGTCCACAGCGTAGGCAGCGGGGGCCGGCGCCACGAGAGCGGGGTCGCGGGCGGCCCGCCACGAAGGACGGGGGCGGCCGTCGGTGTCGACGGCCGCCCCCGGGGCGGAGCACGGTCGCGGGACCTGCCCGCTCGTGCCGCGTACTACTGGACGATCGTGATGCGGTTCGCCGCCGGGGCCGCCAGCGGCGCGGAGGCCGAGGAGTTGGCGGTCAGGTAGGCGTTGAGCGCGGCCAGGTCGTCGCCGCCGACGAGCTCGTTGGTGCCCTTGGCCAGCTCGCCGAAGCCGTCACCGCCGCCGGACAGGAAGGAGTTCATCGCGACGCGGTAGCTGCCCGCCGGGTCGATCGGGGCGCCACCGAGCCGGATCGAGTCGGTCACGACACGGGCGGCACCGGTCTTGGTGAGGTCCAGCGTGTAGGTCAGGCCGCTGGAGATCTGCAGGATCTTCGGGGCGGCCTCGTTGCTGCCGCTGACCTGCTGCTGGAGCACGGTGACCAGCTGGGCGCCGGTCAGCGTCCGCAGGTTGACCGTGTTGCTGAACGGCTGGACCGCGAAGCCCTCGGCGTAGGTGACGACGCCGTCGCCCTCGCTGCCGGAGGCCTTGTGCACCAGGTCGGTGCGGATCCCGCCGGGGTTCATCAGCGCGATCGTGGCCGACGGGTCGAGGGTCCTGGCGTACGCGAGCTGCGCGTCGGCGATGAGGTCGCCGAGGGCGGACTCGTTGCCCGCCCGGGTGATGTCCTGCGAGATGTAGCCGACGGTGCGGCCCGCGACCGGGGCGGCCAGCGTCTGCCAGCGGCTGATCAGCGAGGTCATGTCCGCGGCCTTGGTCTGGGTGCGGTCCACGACGTGGTTGGAGCCCTCGACCGAGGCGCGCACGATGTCGTGCGTGCGCAGGTCGTACTTCATGTCGAGCTCGGTGAAGAGCCGGCCGAAGGACGCCGCGCTGGTGACCAGACGGTCGTTGCCCTTGGGGTCGGGGATGGTGCAGACGTACGCGTTGTGGGTGTGGCCGGTGACCAGCGCGTCGACGTCCGCCGAGGTGTTCTTGGCGATGTCGACGATCGGGCCGGACAGACCGGTGCCCGCACCGCCGGCGTCGCAGTTGTAGTTGTACGCGGAGGAGGCGGGGAAGCCGCCCTCGTGCACGAGCGCGACGACGGCGTTGACGCCCTTGCGCTTGAGCTCCTTGGTGTACTTGTTGATCGTCTCGACCTCGTCGAGGAACTTCAGGCCCTTGACGCCCTCGGCGGTGACGATGTTCGGGGTGCCCTCGAGCGTGACGCCGATGAAGCCGACGCGGACGCCCTTGACGTTCTCGATGGTGTAGGGCTTGAGCAGCGGGCGGCCGGTCTTCTCGTTGACGACGTTCGCCGAGAGGATCGGGTAGTCCGCGCCCTTGAACGTGCGGCCCTTCTCGTAGCAGCCCTCGACCGGGTGGCAGCCGCCGTTCTGCAGACGGAGCAGCTCGTCCTTGCCCTCGTCGAACTCGTGGTTGCCGACGCCGGTGACGTCCAGGCCCAGCTTGTTCATGGCCTCGACGGTGGGCTCGTCGTGGAACAGGCCCGACAGCAGCGGGCTGGCGCCCACGATGTCGCCGGCGGCGACGGTGAGCGAACGCTCCTGCCCCTTGCGGGCGGTGCGCAGGCTGGAGGCCAGGTACTCGACGCCGCCGGCGTCGACGGTCTTGGTGGTGCCGTCCGCCTGGAGCTCGGTGACGCGGCCGGAGGAACCGGCCGGGGGCTCCAGGTTGCCGTGGAAGTCGTTGACGGCGAGGAGCTGGAGGTCGACGGTACGGCTGCCGTGGCCGTGACCCCCGTGGTGGGTCTCGTGGGCCTGGGCGGCCGGGCTCGCTATCGCGAGCACACCGACCGCCGCGAGGCCGGCGGTCGCGGCGGCGACGCGGCGTGCGGCACGGCGACGCGGGTGGGTCACTGACATGGGTCCCCTTGGACGTGAACGATGGATGGAGGCGGAGGACGGCCGCAGCCTATTGTCAACGCGCGTAGTTGTCAGTGGCTTTGCGGTTACGGGCAGGTTTCGACTGATCGGTACATGACGGGCAACCGGACTCACGTCTCACTCACCGGAACGATCTGTCTCGCCATTCAAACAAGCGACATAGTTGGATCCACCACCGACCGAGGAGGTGCACCCATGCCCCGTCGCTGGCTGATGCTCGCCCTGGGCACCGCCGCACAGACCGCCGCCTGCGCCTTCGTCTACGGAGTCCCCTATCTGGCCGCCACGTTGCGGAACACCGCGCACCTGACGCTGCCGCAGATCGGGCTGCTCATCGCCTGCCCCACCGCCGGGCTGGTCGCGGCCCTCGTCGTGTGGGGCGCCGCCGCCGACCGGTACGGCGAACGCGTCGTCATCGCCATCGGGCTGGGCGGCGCCGCCGCGCTGCTCGCCGTCGCGGCCGGCGCGGTGCGCGCCGGAGGCGGCACGACGGCACTGGGCGCGCTGCTCGCCCTGGCGGGAGCGGCGGGGGCCTCGGTGTACTCCGCGAGCGGACGCCTCGTCATGGGCTGGTTCTCCGCCGGGGAACGCGGGCTGGCCATGGGCATCCGGCAGACCGCCACCCCGCTGGGCATGGGCGTGGCCGCACTGACCATGCCGCCGCTCGCCGCCGCGTACGGGGTGCACGGCGCCTTCGGCTTCCTGGCCGCCGTGTGCGGGGTCGTCGCCTGCCTGGTCGCACTGTTCGCCGCCGACCCGGTACGCCCGCGGACCGGTCCCGGCGCGGCACCGGCCGCCAACCCCTACCGGGGCTCGGCGACCTTGTGGCGGATCCACGGCGCGGGCGCGCTGCTGGTCGTACCGCAGTTCACAGCGGGGGCCTTCGCCCTGGTGCTGCTGGTGGACACCCGGGGCTGGTCGCCGGTCGGCGCCGGCCGGCTGATCGCCGTCGCACAGGTGCTGGGGGCCTGCTTCCGGATCGCCGCCGGGCGCTGGTCGGACCGGGTCGGCAGCCGGCTGCGGCCGATGCGGCAACTCGCCGTCGGCACCGCCGTGGTGGTCGCCGCGGCGGCGGTGACCGCGGCCTTCCCCTCCGCGGTGACCGCCGCCGCCCTCGTCCTGTCCATAGGGATCACCGCCAGCACCAACGGCCTGTCCTTCACCGCCACGGCCGAACGCGCCGGCCCGTCCTGGTCCGGCCGTGCCCTCGGCGTCCACAACACCGGGCAGAACCTGACCGCCGCCGTCGTCCCGCCGCTGAGCGCCGTCCTCATCTCGGCCACCGGCTACTGGCCCGCCCTCGCCGCCGCGGCGGCCGTGGCCTGCGGTGCGG
Source organism: Streptomyces sp. NPDC001902 (assembly GCF_042891295.1). NCBI lineage: Bacteria > Bacillati > Actinomycetota > Actinomycetes > Kitasatosporales > Streptomycetaceae > Streptomyces > Streptomyces sp. NPDC001902. The sequence goes on from NZ_JBIATA010000021.1 coordinate 142,978, forward strand.
CGGCACTGGTGCCGATGGACACCTCCCGCACCCCCACGGCCGTAAGCTCGGTCCCATGACCGACGCAGCAGCGCAGCAGACCGCCGTGGGCCCCCGCAGGATCGAGACCCTCGACGCGCTGAGCCCCGGCCGCGCCGAGGCGGTCCTGGCCCTGATCGAGGCGGCCGCGGCGGTCGACGGCCAGGCCGCGGTCTCCGAGCAGGGCCGGCTGAACCTGCGCGGCGGTGCCCGTGAGGGCGTGCGCCACCTGGTGGTCGAGAGCGACGGCGTGCTCGTCGGGTACGCCCAACTGGAGGACACCGACCCGGTCGAGGCCCCCGCCGCCGAGATGGTCATCCACCCCGCGTACCGCGCACAGGGTCACGGCCGCGCCCTCGGCCACGCACTGCTCGCCGCCTCCGGCAAACGGCTGCGCGTGTGGGCGCACGGCGGCCACCCCGCCGCCCGCCACCTGGCCGGACTGCTCGGCCTCGCCCTCTTCCGCGAGCTGCGGCAGTTGCGCCGCCCCCTGGAGGAGGGCGCCGGCGCGCCCCCGCTGGGCGGGCCCGTGCTCCCCGCCGACGTCACCGTGCGCGCCTTCGTCCCCGGGCAGGACGACGCCGCCTGGCTGGCGGTCAACGCCGCCGCCTTCGCGCACCACCCCGAGCAGGGCAGCCTCACCCAGCGCGACCTCGACGACCGCAAGGCCGAGCCCTGGTTCGACGCGGCCGGCTTCTTCCTCGCCTTCCGCGGCGACCGGCTGGCCGGCTTCCACTGGACGAAGGTGCACGAGCGCGAGCGCCTCGGCGAGGTCTACGTCCTGGGCATCCACCCCGAGGAGCAGGGCGGCGGCCTGGGCCGGGCGCTCACCCTCATCGGGCTGCGGTACCTCGCGCACGACCGCGGCCTGCCCACCGCGATGCTCTACGTCGACGCGGACAACGCCCCCGCCCTCGCCGTCTACGAACGTCTCGGCTTCACCACGCACGAGGTCGACCTGATGTACCGGACGGAGACCTGAGGCTCCCGCGGGCGGGCGACCGGGCCCCGGCGGAGCCTTCCGGGTGACCGTCCGGACACGGCCGGTACGTACGGCGATTTCCTGACCGCCACCTGCCCGTTACCGGCGATTCAAACTCGCTTGCGAGCATCTGTGAATGCAGACGCCCGCCGCGACCCACTTCCCCCCTCTCGACCTGCCGGTATCCCGGCGCGCCGGGGACAATGGGGGCATGGTCGGTGGCCGGGTTCCGTGCGCCGCCGTCCACGTGAACGACGTGCCGGATCCGGAGGAGGGCTCGCACCCATGGCCTCGATGAATTTCCCGACGAACGCCCGGACCGAGCGGTCCGGCTCCGGTGCGCCCACCGCGTCCGAGACCCCGGCGGAACAGCCCCCGGCGGAGCAGTCCCCGGCCTACGGCCGCCCGCACGTCGTCCCGCCCCTACACCCCGAACTCAAGCGCCTGGACGGCCTCGCGACCGTGCCGCGGCCCGCGGAGAAGTCGGGCGAGGCCCTTGCGGCCGACGCGGCGGTGGACGAGGGCACGGACGAAGAGCTCCCGATGAACCGTTTCCTTGACCGCGAGCAAAGCTGGCTGGCCTTCAACGAGCGCGTGCTGGAACTCGCCGAGGATCCGGGCACCCCCCTGCTCGAACGGGCCAACTTCCTCGCGATCTTCGCCAGCAACCTGGACGAGTTCTTCATGGTCCGCGTCGCCGGCCTGAAGCGCCGCATCACCACCGGCGTCGCCCAGCGCTCGGCCTCGGGCCTGTCGCCCACCAAGGTGCTGGAGAACATCCTCACCCGCGCCCGCGAGCTCATGGCCCGGCACGCCGCCTGCTTCCAGAACGACGTGGCCCCGGCGCTCGCCGAGGAGGACATCCACATCATCCGGTGGAGCGACCTCACCGAGAAGGAGCAGGCCCGGCTCTTCACGCTCTTCCGCAACAAGATCTTCCCGGTCCTGACCCCGCTGGCCGTCGACCCGGCGCACCCGTTCCCGTACATCTCCGGCCTGTCCCTGAACCTGGCCGTCACCGTGCGCAACCCGGTCTCCGGTCACGACCACTTCGCCCGTGTGAAGGTCCCGCCGATCCTGTCCCGGTTCCTCGAGGCCGGCCCGCAGCGCTTCGTCCCGCTGGAGGACGTCATCGCCGCGCACCTGGAGGAGCTGTTCCCCGGCATGGAGGTGCTGGACAGCCACATGTTCCGGGTGACCCGGAACGAGGACCTGGAGGTGGAGGAGGACGACGCGGAGAACCTGCTCCAGGCCCTGGAGAAGGAGCTGCTGCGGCGCCGCTTCGGTCCCCCGGTCCGCCTGGAGGTCGAGGAGTCGATCTCCCCGCAGGCCCTGGACACCCTGGTCCAGGAGCTGAACATAGAGGACGCCGAGGTCTACCCGCTGCCCGGACCGCTCGACCTGACCGGGCTGTTCGCGATCGCCGGGCAGGACCGTCCGGAGCTGAAGTACCCGAAGTTCGTCGGCGGCACCCACCCGGACCTGGCCGAGGTCGAGTCCGCGCACGCCACCGACGTCTTCGCGGCGCTGCGCGAGCGCGACGTGCTGCTGCACCACCCGTACAACTCCTTCTCCACCTCCGTGCAGCGCTTCCTGGAGCAGGCCGCGCAGGACCCGGACGTCCTGGCCATCAAGCAGACGCTGTACCGCACCTCCGGCGACTCCCCGATCGTGGACGCCCTGATCGACGCCGCCGAGGCCGGCAAGCAGGTGCTGGTGCTGGTCGAGATCAAGGCGCGCTTCGACGAGCAGGCCAACATCAAGTGGGCCCGCAAGCTGGAGGAGGCCGGCTGCCACGTCGTCTACGGCCTGGTCGGGCTGAAGACGCACTGCAAGCTGTCGCTCGTGGTCCGCCAGGAGGGCGACACGCTGCGCCGCTACAGCCACGTCGGCACCGGCAACTACCACCCGAAGACCGCCCGGCTCTACGAGGACCTCGGGCTGCTGACCGCCGACGCGCAGGTCGGCGCCGACCTGTCCCACCTGTTCAACCGGCTCTCCGGCTACTCGCGCCGCGAGACCTACAACCGCCTGCTGGTGGCCCCGCGCAGCCTGCGCGACGGGCTGGTCTCGCGGATCCTCGCGGAGATCGCCCACCATCGCGAGGGCCGGCCCGCGTACATCCGGATCAAGGCCAACTCGATGGTCGACGAGGCGATCGTCGACGCCCTCTACCGGGCCTCGATGGCCGGCGTGCCCGTCGACGTCTGGGTGCGCGGCATCTGCGCGCTGCGCCCGGGGGTGCCGGGCCTGTCGGAGAACATCCGGGTGCGCAGCGTGCTCGGCCGCTTCCTGGAGCACTCCCGGGTCTTCGTCTTCGGCAACGGAGGCGACCCCGAGGTGTGGCTCGGCAGCGCCGACATGATGCACCGCAACCTCGACCGCCGGATCGAGGCGCTGGTCCGGGTCGCCGACCCGGCGCACCGCGCCTCCCTGAACCGATTCCTGGAGACCGGAACCTCGGACTCCACCTCGTCCTGGTGGCTCGGCCCGGACGGGGACTGGACCCGGCACAGCACCGACGCCGAAGGGCGTCCGCTGCCCCACATCCAGGAGATGCTCATCGATGCGCGGAGGCGCCGGCGTGGCCCAGCGACACCCTGACACGGCAGCGACGCCCGCCGGCCTGACCGCCGGCGGGCTCCCCGACCGTGAGGCCGGTGCGGTCCTCGGACAGTACCTGCGGGAGGAGGCCACGGCCTTTCTGCGCGCACTGGCACCACGTGAGGGCGAACCCGGCCGACCTCAGGACGACACCGCCGAGAGCGGCCGCCAGATGCGCCGCTCGGCCCGCCGCATCGCCGGCACCCTGCACACCTTCGGGTCGCTCACCGACCCGGGCTGGGCCGACCCCCTGCGGGCCGAGCTCGGCTGGCTCACCGACACCCTCGGCCGCGAGCACCGCTACGCCGCCCGGCTCAGCCGGCTGATCGGCGCACTGCAGCGGCTGGCCTCCGCGGAGGACACGGGGGGCATCCCCGCCGCTGCCGCCGACGACGACCTCGGCCTGTGGCTGCCGGTACCCACGGTGCCGGACCCGGCGGCCGCAGCGTCCGAACCGCCCCGCGAGCGCCTGGGCGGCGTCGCGGAGACCCCACGCGGCACGACGGCCGCGCCCCAGGCGCCCGCCGAGGTCCCGGAACCGCTGACCGCGGTGGCCCACGCCGCCGGGACCCGTCGCTCCCCGGCTCCGCCGCAGGCCGCCGAACGCGGCGGCGCCGCGGGCGGCCCGCTCGCCGTGGGCGCCGCCCGGGCCGGTGCCCTGCTGGAACGTCAGCTCACCCTCGCCCGGACCCGGGCGCACTCCGCCGCCCTGCAGGCCATGGGCTCCTCGCGGTTCCACGCGGTGGTGGACGCGGTGGCGGTGCTCGCCTCCGAGGTGCCGCTGTCCCCCACGGCGCGCAAACCCGCCGCCACCGTGCTGCCGCTGCTGGCGGAGCAGGCCCACGCCCGGCTCACCGAGGCCGCGGCCGCACTGCCGCTGACGCGCGCACGGCACCCGTACAACGGCGAGACGCTCCACGCCGCGCTCGCCGGCGAACTGCCCGCAGAACGCCAGGACGCCGCGTGGAACCGGGTCCGCGTCCTGTTGCGGCTGCGCCGCTACGCCCAGGAGGTGCTGGCCTGCGACGACGGGGACTCCGCCGCCCGGCTGGCCGCCGCGGCGCGCGTGCTGGAGCAGCACCGCGAGGCCTCGGAGGCCGCGACCGCCGTGACCGCCGCCGCCCGCACCCCGCGGATCGCCCCCGCCACCGCCTACGCGCTGGGCGTGCTCCACGCCGACCAGCGCCTGGAGGTGGAGGCGGCCCGGTACGCCTTCGCCCACCTGTGGTCGCGCTGACGGTCGCGCCGACCGTCCGGCCCGCCCGTGGGAGCGGCCCGTGACCCGCAGCCCGGAAAGGAGCACCGCCATCGCCTCCACCGGAACCGCCGACACCCCGATCCTCGCCGCCGGAGCGGTGCTGTGGCGCCGCTCCCCGTTCGACGACGGCCTGGAGATCGCACTGATCCACCGCCCCAAGTACGACGACTGGTCGCTTCCCAAGGGGAAGTTGAAGCGCGGGGAGACGGCGCTGGACGGCGCGCTCCGCGAGGTCAAGGAGGAGACCGGGCTCGACTGCGTGCCCGGGCGGGTGCTCCCGTCCTCCACCTATCTCGTGGAGGGGCGCACGAAGATCGTGCGTTACTGGGCCGCCGAGGCGCGCGAGGGTTCCTTCGCCCCGAACCACGAGGTCGACCGCATGCTCTGGCTTCCGCCGGCCGCCGCGCGCAACCGGCTCACCCATGAGCGGGACCATGCCGTGCTCGACGCGTTCCTGCGCGGAACGCGCATGTGACGATGGCACGCTGAGACGTACGCCACTCGGTGTGGGCTACAGCACCGCACTGATATGCGAGGTTCACCTTGCGTTCACCCTCGGCCGTCGACCACTTCACCTGATCTGCCTAATTTCGGCCTTACCGGTGAGCGAGCAGCCGCCGGGTGGATGCAGAAATCCATACCTCTGCTTCGCCGTCCACCGGCGGGCTTCAGGAAGGAATCACCAAAGGTGAAGCTTCAGCGTAAGAGCGGGCTCCGCGCCCTGGCCGTCGGCGCGGTCGCGGTCTCGGGTGCCCTCATGCTCACTGCGTGCGGTTCGGACGACAACACAAACGCGGGCGGCGACAGCAGCAAGGCACCCACGTCGTCCAGCAGCATCAAGTGCGCGGACAAGGGCGGCCAGCTCCTCGCTTCGGGCTCCTCGGCGCAGCAGAACGCCATGGACGCCTGGGTCAAGAACTACCAGCAGGCCTGCACCGACGCCCAGATCAACTACAAGGCGTCGTCCTCCGGTGAGGGCATCATCGACTTCAACAACGGCACGGACGGCTTCGCCGGCTCCGACTCGCCGCTGAAGCCCGAAGAGGTCGAGGCGTCCAAGAAGGTCTGCACCGACGGCACCGGCATCAGCATCCCGATGGTCGGCGGCCCGATCGCCATCGGTTACAACGTCTCCGGCGTGGACAACCTGGTCCTGGACGCCCCGACCCTGGCCAAGATCTTCGACTCGAAGATCACCACCTGGGACGACGCGGCCATCAAGAAGCTGAACCCGGACGCCAAGCTCCCCAGCTCCAAGATCCAGACCTTCCACCGCCAGGACGAGTCCGGCACCACGGACAACCTCACCAAGTACTTCAACGGTGCCGCCAAGGACGCGTGGCCGTACGAGCACGCCAAGGCGTGGGCGGGCAAGGGCGGCCAGTCCGCCGCCAAGTCCGCCGGTGTCGCGGCCCAGGTCAAGCAGGTCAACGGCTCGATCGGTTACTTCGAGCTCTCCTACGCGACCGCCAACAGCATCAAGACGGTGAAGATCGACACCGGCGCCTCCGCCCCGGTCGAGGCCACCGCCGACAACGCCTCCGCCGGCATCGCGCAGGCGAAGGTCGTGGGCACCGGTGCCGACCTGTCCCTGGACATGTCCGCCGCCTACACCACCAAGGCCGACAACGCCTACCCGATCGTCCTGGTGACCTACGAGATCGCCTGCGACAAGGGCAACAAGGCCGAGACCCTGCCGCTGGTGAAGTCCTTCCTGGGCTACACCGCGTCCGAGGAGGGCCAGTCGATCCTGTCCGAGGCCGGCTACGCGCCGCTCCCGGCCGAGATCGCCACGAAGGTCCGCTCCACCGTGGACGCCCTGTCCTAACCCAGTCGACCGGCCCCGCGACGCACGTCGCGGGGCCGGTCGCACTTCCGGTGCACCGCCGCCGGGGGAGTGATCCCCCACCCAGACCGGAGAGAAAACCGATGGCTATAACCGCACAGAAGCCCACCCCGCCACCGTCCGCCAGGCATGCCGGGGCCACCGTCACGCGCGCCGGCGACAAGATCTTCTCAGGCCTGTCCCGTGGTTCCGGCATCCTGCTGCTGGTGATCATGGCGTCGATCGCGATCTTCCTGACGATCCGCGCGATCAACGCGATCTCCAAGGACCAGGGCAACTTCCTGACCACCTTCGAGTGGAACGCCGGCGCGAACCCGCCGGTCTTCGGCATCGCCGTGCTCGCCTACGGCACGATCGTCAGCTCGGTCATCGCGATGGTCATCGCGGTCCCGATCGCCGTCGGCATCGCGCTGTTCATCTCGCACTACGCGCCGCGCCGCATCGCCTCGCCGCTGTCGTACATCGTCGACCTGCTCGCCGCCGTGCCCAGCATCATCTACGGCCTGTGGGGCGCGCTCTTCCTGGTCCCGCACCTGGTCGGCCTGAACATGTGGCTGGACGAGTACCTCGGCTGGACCGTCGTCTTCGAGAAGGAAGACCCCCAGGGCGCGGCCCGCTCGATCTTCACCGTCGGCATCCTGCTGGCGATCATGATCCTCCCGATCATCACCAACGTCAGCCGCGAGGTCTTCCGCCAGGTGCCGCGGATGCACGAGGAGGCCGCCCTGGCCCTCGGCGCGACCCGCTGGGAGACCATCCGCATGTCGGTGCTCCCCTTCGCCCGGTCCGGCATCATCAGCGCCTCGATGCTCGGCCTCGGCCGCGCGCTCGGCGAGACGATGGCCGTCGCCACGGTGCTGTCCGCCGCGCCCATCCTGTCGGTGCACGTCCTGGACCCGGTCGGCGGGACCTTCTCCCAGAACATCGTCGCCAAGTTCGGCGAGGCCAACGAGTTCGGCCGTGACGCACTGATCGCCTCCGGTCTGGTGCTCTTCGTCATCACCCTGCTCGTCAACGGTGCCGCCCGCGCGATCATCGCCAAGCGCAAGGAATACTCGGGGGCCAACGCATGAGCCACGCAGTAGCAGACAAGCGCTCCGCCCCCGCGGTGCCGCAGCGGGCCCTGGCCCAGCGCCGGCTCCCCAAGTGGGCTCCCGCGGGCATAGCCGCCGGCGCGCTCGTGCTCGCCGTCGGCATCGGCCTCGGAGCGAGCCTGGACAGCAAGATCCAGTGGGGTCTGATCGCCGTCCTGCTGTTCGTCCTCGGCACCTACGCGATCGCCGCGATGGTCGAGGGCCGCCGCCAGGCCAAGGACCGGGTCGCCACCAGCGTCATCTGGGCGTCCTTCGTCCTCGCCGCGCTCCCCCTGTACTCGCTGATCCAGACCACGGTCAGCAAGGGTGTCAAGATTCTCGACGGCGCCTTCCTGTCGCACTCCATGAACGGCGTGCTGACCATCGGCGAGGGCGGCGGTGTCTACCACGCCATCATCGGCACCCTGGAGCAGGTCGGCATCGCCACCGCCATCGCGGCCCCGATCGGCATGATGACCGCCGTCTACCTCGTCGAGTACGGCAAGGGCCGGCTCGCCACGGCGGTGACCTTCTTCGTCGACGTCATGACGGGCATCCCGTCGATCGTCGCCGGTCTGTTCATCCTGTCGACCTGGAACCTGCTGCTGGGCTTCGGCCCCTCGGGCTTCGCCGGCGCCATGGCCCTGGCCATCCTGATGATGCCGGTGGTCGTCCGCTCCACCGAGGAGATGCTCAAGCTCGTCCCGAACGAGCTGCGCGAGGCCTCGCTGGCGCTCGGTGTCCCCAAGTGGCGCACCATTGTGAAGGTGGTCATCCCGACCGCGATCGGCGGCATCACCACGGGCGTCATGCTCGCGGTCGCCCGCATCGCCGGCGAGAGCGCCCCCATCGCGCTGTTGGTCTTCGGCAACAACCTGATCAACAACGACCCGTTCAACGGCCCTCAGGCCTCACTGCCGTTCTACATCTACCAGCAGTACCAGAACGGCAACGAGCCGAGCTACGACCGGGCGTGGGCGGCGGCACTCGTGCTGATCGCCTTCGTCATGATCCTCAACCTTGTGGCGCGCAGCATCGCGCGCTGGAAGGCCCCGAAGACCGGTCGCTGACGCGGCCAACATCAGCGACCCAAGGATTGCGAGCAACACCACCATGGCCAAGCGAATCGACGTCAGCGGACTCTCCGCCTACTACGGCGGCTTCAAGGCGATCGACGACATCTCGATGAACATCGAGCCGCGCACGGTGACGGCCTTCATCGGCCCGTCCGGCTGCGGCAAGTCCACCTTCCTGCGCACCCTCAACCGCATGCACGAGGTCACCCCCGGCGGCCGCGTCGAGGGCAAGGTGCTCCTGGACGACGAGAACCTCTACGGCCCCGGCGTGGACCCGGTCTCCGTGCGCCGCACGGTCGGCATGGTCTTCCAGCGCCCCAACCCGTTCCCGACGATGTCGGTCTACGACAACGTCGCGGCCGGCCTGAAGCTGAACGGCGTCAAGAAGAAGAGCGACCTCGACACGATCGTCGAGAAGTCGCTGCGCGGCGCCAACCTCTGGAACGAGGTCAAGGACCGCCTCAACAAGCCCGGCTCGGGCCTGTCCGGCGGTCAGCAGCAGCGTCTGTGCATCGCCCGCGCCATCGCGGTCGAGCCCCAGGTCCTGCTCATGGACGAGCCCTGCTCCGCGCTCGACCCGATCTCCACCCTCGCCATCGAGGACCTGATCGGTGAGCTCAAGGAGCGTTTCACCATCGTCATCGTGACCCACAACATGCAGCAGGCCGCGCGCGTCTCCGACCGCACCGCCTTCTTCAACCTGTCGGCGGTGGGCCAGCCCGGCAAGCTGATCGAGATCGACGAGACCGAGCGCATCTTCTCCAACCCGTCCGTCCAGGCGACCGAGGACTACATCTCCGGCCGCTTCGGCTGATCCGTCCCGCAGCCGGCCACAGCCGTCCTGCGGTGCTGCATGGCGGTGCCACCGCAAGGCGAAGGGCCCGCCCCCCGTACGGGGGGCGGGCCCATTTGCGTCGTACCCGGGGGCGCGTACCCGGGGGCGGGTCGTCCCCGGCTCAGCCGAAGGCCACGTGCACCACGGCGTAGACCAGCGCGGCCACCAGCGCCGCGGCCGGCATGGTGATGAACCAGCCGGTCACGATGTTCTTCGCGACGCCCCAGCGGACCGCGTTGACCCGCTTCGTCGCACCGACGCCCATGATGGCCGAGGTGATGATGTGGGTCGTGGAGATCGGCGCCTTGAAGATGTAGGCGGTCGTGTAGAGGATCGACGCCGCCGTGGTCTCGGCGGCGAAGCCCTGCGGCGGGTCCAGCTCGATGATCTTGCGGCCGAGGGTGCGCATGATGCGCCAGCCGCCGGCGTACGTACCGAGCGAGAGCATCGCCGCGCAGGCGAACTTCACCCACAGCGGGATCCCGTCGCCCTCCTCCTGGACGTCGGCGATGGTCAGCGCGAGCACCACGACGCCCATCGTCTTCTGCGCGTCCTGCAGGCCGTGGCCGAGCGCCATGCCCGCGGCCGAGACCGTCTGCGCGATGCGGAAGCCGCGCTTGGCCTTGTGGGGGTTGGCCTTGCGGAAGATCCACAGGATGGCCAGCATCACCAGGTAGCCGACGACCAGCCCGACGACCGGCGACAGGAACATCGGCAGGATGACCTTGTCCACCACCCCGGACCAGATGACCCCCGTGCCGCCGGCCAGCGCCGCCCCCACCAGACCGCCGAAGAGCGCGTGGCTGCTGGAGGAGGGCAGCCCGTAGTACCAGGTGATCAGGTTCCAGACGATCGCCCCGACCAGCCCGGAGAAGAGGATCGCCATGCCGGTCTGCCCGTGCGGCGTCTCGATCAGGCCCTCGCTGACGGTGTGGGCGATCCCGGTGCCGAGGAAGGCGCCGGCGAGGTTCATCACCGCGGCCATCGCCAGCGCGGCCCGCGGGGTCAGCGCCCGGGTGGACACGGAGGTGGCGATGGCGTTCGCGGAGTCGTGGAAGCCGTTGGTGTACGTGAAGAAGAGCGCGACGCCGATGGTCACGACCAGAGAGAAGGTCTCCACCGGGGTCAGGACTCCTTGACCGCGATGGTCTCCACGGTGTTGGCCACGTGCTCGAAGGCGTCCGCCGCCTCCTCCAGGACGTCCACGATCTGCTTGAGCTTGAGCACCTCGATGGCGTCGTACTTGCCGTTGAAGAGGTGCGCCAGCAGCTTGCGGTGGATCTGGTCCGCCTGGTTCTCCAGCCGGTTGACCTCGATCCAGTACTCGGTGAGGTTGTCCATGGTCCGCAGGTGCGGCATCGCCTCGGCGGTCAGTTCGGCCGCCCTGGCCAGCACCTCGATCTGCTGCTCGACCCCTCGGGGCAGTTCCTCGACCTGGTACAGCACCACCAGGTCGACGGCCTCCTCCATGAAGTCCATGATGTCGTCGAGGGACGACGCCAGGGAGTAGATGTCCTCCCGGTCGAAGGGCGTGATGAAGGAGGAGTTCAGCTGGTGGAAGATCGCGTGCGTGGCGTCGTCCCCCGCGTGCTCCGCGGCACGCATCCGTTCCGCGATCTCCGAGCGGGTGGCCGAATCGGCCCCGAGCAGTTCCATGAGGAGCTTCGACCCTGTGACGATGTTGTCCGCGGATGCGGCGAACATGTCGTAGAAGCTCGTCTCCCTGGGGGTCAGACGAAAGCGCACGTGAAGTCCTCGGAATACATCGGTTTCGGTCGCATTGATGCTAGGCGCATCATCCGGCAACAGCTAACCGGCGTCCTACAGTGTCGCTCATCACCGCGGGTGCGCCCTAGCTGGGGTTCTGCACGCACCCTCGCACATTGGGGCGAATTCGGTACGATATACCCTGCCGGGGTATAGGGGGCAGGAGGGACATCATGACGGTCATCGAGACCGGTGGCGCCGAGGAACAGGCGCAGTCGCCGGCGGACGACGCCGGGGACGCTCCGGAGCACGGGCACGAGGCGCACCAGCACGGCTACGCCAAACAGAAGGACCAGCACCTCAAGCGGCTGCGCCGCGTCGAGGGGCAGATCCGCGGTCTGCAGCGGATGGTCGAGCAGGACGTGTACTGCATCGACATCCTCACCCAGGTGTCGGCCGGTACGAAGGCTCTGCAGTCCTTCGCCCTCCAGTTGCTGGAGGAGCACCTGCGGCACTGCGTCGCGGACGCCGCGGCGAAGGGCGGACCGGAGGCCGACGACAAGGTGGCCGAGGCCACCGCCGCCATAGCCCGGCTGCTCCGGAGCTAGCGACCGGCCCCTGCCGACCACCGGGTCCCCTGCGCGGGCACGCGGGGGCTCACGTTCAGCACCTCGTCGATGCGCTCGGAACTCAGCCGTTCCTCGGTCGTCGCCGACGCCGCGATCATCAGCTCGCAGCACAGCTCGATCTCCGCGAGGGCCACGTGGACCTGATCGTCCTGGTCCAGGAGCCACACCGCCACGTGCACCACCTCCTCCCCGCCCAGCGTAGGGACTGGTGCACGGTCCGTGCATGACACGGACGGGCCATTTCGGCAAGCCCTCAGGGGCCGGTCGCAGAAACGATCTTCCCCGTGTAGATGTCGGTCTCCCGGGGCAGCGTGACCCGCACCGGCACCCCGAATCCGTACATCCCGGTCGTCGAGATCACCGTGACCTGCGCTGGCGCGCTCCGTACGCCCGCGCCCCCGCCGTTGCTGAAGGTGAACCGCTGCCGCACCTTGCGCAGCCGGCCGTCCTCGTCGAGCCAGGCGTCGAACGGGACCCGGGTCACGGTGAAGCCCTCCGCCGCGGCCGCGAGCTCCGCCCGCACCAGCGGGGAGGCGATGCGTGCGGCGTCCGCGATGTCCGTGACCCCTTGGTAGTGGCGCACCCGCACCCCGTCCAGGGTCTCCGTCCCGGTCTGCCGCACCTCCCGCGCCCCCCGCAGCAGCTCCACGGCCACCAAGGGGTCGGTCGCGCCCCCCGTGACGAGGTTGCCGTCCGGCAGCCTGGTCGTGTCGACCCGCACCCACTTGTCGGCGGGCACGCCCTCGCCCCGGTTCTTCATGTAGAGGGCGCCGGGCGTCAGCAGCTCCGTGACCGGCTCGTGCTCGGCGTCCCCGGCCGCGTCCGGCGGCAGGACCACCTGGAGGCGGCCGCGGCGCTCGGCGTAGTCGAAGGAGCCGGTGCCCCTGATGGCGATCTTCGTGCCGCCGCTGGCCATCTCCATCGACGTGACGATCTTCGAGCTGCCCGCGGCGGCCAGGGAGTCCACCGCCTGCCGCAGCGTCTCCCCCGCGTCGACCGGGACGCTGTCCACCTCGACGGCCTCACCGGCGGCCGAGCACCCCGCCACCGCCAGCGCGCACAACCCGAGACCCACGGCTGCCACAGTCGCCCGACCGAGCTGCCCCATCTCCGCCAACCCCCTGCACCCGCGCCTCGGACGTCGTCGGGCATAACGAGGGTCAGGGCACCGCGTCACGGCCGGTAGCTTTGTTCCGTGCCTCCCAGCGATCCGCCCCCGCCCGCCCACCGGGCGACCACCACCGAGAAGGGCGCCTTCTCCCGCGCGACCTGCGTCTGCGGCTGGCGGGGCCCGGCCCGCCGGGCGCGCGACCGCGCCCGGCGCGACGCCACCGACCACGAGCAGGGCTGACGACGGTCCGGCGGACGTCACATCCCCCACCCGCAACCGGTCACCTGTTCCCCACCGTCCTCACGGACGACCACACGGGGGAAGCGCAGCGGGAGGCCCCACTTTGAACCGACGAACTTTGATCCGCGGCGGCGCCGGCGTCGCCGCGGCGGGCTGGCTGGCCACGGCCTGCACCCCCGAGAGCGGCCGCCCCGCGCACGCGGGCAGCGCCGCGCCCGGCACCCCCGGCACCACCACGACGGCTGGCGGCTCCGCGTCACCCAGCGCCTCGCCGACCGCCCGCCCCGACTGGAAGGCCCTCGGCCGCACCCTGGACGGCAGCCTCGTCCTGCCCGACGACGCGGACTACGCCACCGCACGCCTGCTGTACAACACCCGCTTCGACGGGCAGCGCCCCGCCGCCGTGGCGTACGTCTCCGGCACCGAGGACATCCGCGCGTGCCTGGACTTCGCCAGCCGCACCGGCGTCCCCGTCTCGGTCCGCAACGGCGGGCACTCCTACGCCGGCTACTCCGGCGGCAAGGGCCGGCTCGTCCTCGACGTCTCGTCCATGGCCTCGGTGAGCCTGTCCGGCGGCACCGCGACCATCGGGGGCGGGGCGAAGCTCATCGACGTCTACACCAAGCTCGGCGCGAGCGGCCGCACCCTGCCGGCCGGCTCGTGCCCGACGGTCGGCATATCCGGCCTCACCCTGGGCGGCGGCCACGGGGTGCTCAGCCGCGCGTACGGGCTGACCTGCGACAGCCTCACCGGCGCCGAGATCGTCACGGCGGGCGGCCGGGTGCTGCGCTGCAGCGCCAGCGAGAACCCGGAGCTGTTCTGGGCGCTGCGCGGCGCGGGCGGCGGCCAGTTCGGCGTGGTCACCCGGCTGACGTTCGACACGCAGGCCTCCCCGCAGGTCGTCACCGGCTACCTGACCTGGCCCTGGAGCAAGGCCGCCGCCGTCCTGCGCGCCTGGCAGGAGTGGGGGCCCACCCAGCCCGACGAGATCTGGTCCGCCCTGCACCTGGACAAGTCGGGCACCGGATCCCCGCAGATCAGCATCGCCACCGTGGGCATCACCTCGCGCGACGGGCTCGCGAACGCCGTCGACCGGCTCGCCGACACCATCGGCGCCCCCGCGACCAGCGTCTCCCTGCACCCGCGCTCCTACCTCGACGCCGCCCTCGCGTACGCGGGCTGCTCGAACCTGAGCACCGCCCAGTGCCACCTGCCCGGTACCACCCCGGGTCGCAGCCCCGCCGGCCGGCTCGGCCGGGAGACCTACGCGGCCCGCTCGGACTTCTACGACCGCTCGCTCTCCGCCGCCGGCATCCAGACCCTCCTGTCCCAGGTGGAGGGGCTCCGCTCCGGCTCCGGCAGCGTCTCCCTCACCGCGCTGGGCGGCGCCGTCAACCGTGTCTCGCCCACGGCCACCGCCTTCGTGCACCGGCGCTCGCGCTTCCTGGCGCAGTACATAGAGAGCCCCGGCACCACGGGCTGGCTGACCGGGCTCCACACGGCCATGCGCCGCCACGCCTCCGGCGCCGCCTACCAGAACTACACCGACGCCACGCTGACCGACTGGCGCACCGCCTACTACGGCTCGGCCGCCGACAAGCTGACCCGCCTGAAGACCCGCTACGACCCCTCGCGGCTGTTCAGCTTCCAGCAGGCCCTGTAACGAGGCCCCGTCCGCCGGCGGCGGCCGTCAGGCGGCCAGGTCCTTGTCGACCGCCGACGGCTCCGGGTAGGGCTCGCCCCGGCGGGCCTCCGGCGACCGGCCGGGCGAGGCCTGCACGAGCACGCCGATGCGGGACCCCGCCACGGCCTTCGTCAGCGGTGTCAGCAGGGCCAGCGCCGCCGGGGCCAGCAGCAGCGCGACGGCCGTGCCGAGGGCGAAGCCGCCCAGGACGTCGGTGGGGTAGTGCACGCCCATGTAGACGCGGCAGAAGCCCTCGGCCAGCGCGACGGCGATGGCCGCCAGGCCCCACTTGCGGCTGACCATGAACAGCCCCATCGCGACGGCCATCGTCAAGGTGGCGTGGTCGCTGACGAAGGAGAAGTCGGTCTTCCCCTTCACCAGGACGTCGATGCCCTCGTGGTCCACGAAGGGCCGGGGCCGGTCCACGAAGTTCCGCAGCGGGATGTTGAGCGCCAGCGCGATCGACGCCGCCAGCCCGGCCCAGATCACACCCGCCACGGCCGTAGGCGCCTCGGTGCCGCTGCGGCGCGCCACGCGCCACCAGCACCAGCCGGCGATCAGCACCATGAGCAGGATCAGGCCGTACTCGCCGACGGCCTCCATCACACGGTCGAACCAGCGCGGGGCGTCCTTCGCGAGCCCGTTGATGTCGCGGAGCAGACTGACGTCGGGGTTCGAGCCGTCCAGTGAGAGCTCTGCCACCGGTGTCCCTCACTCTCTTCCGCCGCACCCCCGTGCACGTCCGTGTGGGAGTTGATTCTCCCCCGTCCAACGGACGGCACGGTACGTCGCGTTCCGGTCTCCACCGGATGATCACCAAGGTGTTATCGAAGGGAGACACGTTCCCGCATGCCGGGGCCGGTTGTTCACCCACGGCGACGCCGCGGCGGGCGCGCGACGGTCACACCGCCGCCGCGCCCGCCGCCGTCACGCGCGTCGCCCCGATGTAGTCCGGGGTGTCGATCTTGTCGAAGCGGATCACCGCGCCCGTGTAGGGAGCGTTGATCATGTAGCCGCCGCCGACGTAGATCCCCACGTGGTGGATGGACCGTGGGTCGGTCAGGTCGTACGCGAAGAAGACCAGGTCGCCCGGGAGCAGCTCGTCCCGCTTCGGGTGCGGTCCGGCGTTCCACTGGTCGTTGGCCACGCGCGGCAGCTCGATCCCCACCGAGTGGTACGCCGCCTTCGTCAGGCCCGAGCAGTCGAACCTGCCGCCCTGTTCCGGCGTGCCGTTGCCGCCCCACAGGTACTTCGTCCCCAGCTTCTGCTGGGCGTAGTAGATCGCGCCCGCCGACTGCCGCGACGGCCCCACCGGGCCCACGGGCGCCGCGAAGCTCTTCTGCAGGGTCGTGATGATCCGGACGTAGTTCTGCGTCTCCCGGATCCGCGGCACCCCGCCGGCCTGGATGACGCGGTACGCACCCGCGTTGTACGCGGCGAGCATGTTCTCCGTCGGGTCCCCCGGCACGTCCTTGACGTAACCCGCCAGCTCGCAGTCGTACGAGGCTGCCGAGGGGATGGCGTCCGCCGGGTCCCACACGTCGCGGTCCCCGTCACCGTCCCCGTCCACGCCGTGCGTCGCCCACGTCCCGGGGATGAACTGCGCTATCCCCTGCGCCTGCGCCGCGCTCTGCGCCTTCGGGTTCCAGCCGCTCTCCTGGTAGAGCTGTGCCGCCAGCAGCGCCGGGTTGATGGCCCCGCAGAGGTTCCCCCACTTCTGCACCAGGCCCTGGTACGCCGCCGGCACCGCCCCCGTGGCGAGCGTCACCGCCCCGCCCCCGCCCGTCAGCTTCGCCGCCACCAGGTACGTACCGACCACGAGCAGCATGACGAACGACATGAAGAGGCCACCCACGACCCCCGACACCAGCCAGGCCTTCCGCGCGGTCCGTGAAGCCGCCGTCACCCGCCCCACCCCTTCGTCACATCACCCTGCCCGGCGCGGAAGGTGACGGTGCGCCAGGCCCTGGGGAGCATCCCCACCCGCAGCGCCGCCAATCGTTGCCCTCCGCTCACCACCGTGATACACAGAGTAGTCAACAAAGTCCCATCGAACACCGGATCGCACGCCAGTGTGTCCAGTCTGGCGGTTGCGGCCCGGATCACACCGGGGAATCGGCTGAGAAAGTCGCCGAGTCGACATACGACGGCGGCATCCTCCGCCAAGATAGACCTTGGCTCCTTGCGCCCCGTCGAGGACGCCAACTGATCTAGCGTGGTGGTGAGTTCTCATGTTCCTGGCGGCCGACAAGGGCGACATCAACACCATCATCGGTGGTATCGCCCCGGACTGGGGGCCTTTCGGTTCCCTGGGGAACGAAGCACGCGTCATGATCGAGGTGGTCATGGCAGTGGCGATCCTGCTCTGCCTGGCCATCGCGATCTGGGGCGCGGCGAAACAGCGCATCGGAGCCACGGCGCTCCGCGACACCTTCAGTGCGGAGCAGGGCAAGGGACTGATCATCGCCGGCCTGACCGGCGTGTTCATCATCGGCTCCCTCGGCACGCTCTTCACCATCGTCTACGGGATGGCGGTCTAGCGACCACGCGTCGGACTCCGCCCCATCCCCTGCGCACTGTCCCCGAGGGGCCCGTCCCGGCCCCGCACCCCACCCGAGGCTGTCTGCTGATGCCCACTCACCCGATGACCCCCGAGGGGGCGAGCCCCCGATGAGCCTCGGCCAGGACGGCCCCCCGACCCGTACCCGTCTCCCCGAGCCCCCGCCCGGCACCGGCGGCCCCTCCCGCCGCCCGCAGCGCTCCAGCCGCAGCCTCGTCACGGTCGTCGGCGTCGTCGTGCTCCTCATCGCCGCCATCGCCTTCGCCAACCGCGGCGGCGGCTCCCCCTCCGACTCCCCCGGCGGCGGCAGCCAGAGCGGCGGATCTTCCAACGGCGCCCGTTCCCAGCCCACATCCCCCACCGGCACGAAGCCGGTCAACGGCAAGGACGCGGGGATCCCCACGGGTTACGCCCGCACCGACCAGGGCGCGGAATCCGCGGGGGCCAACTACGCGGTGGCCCTGGTGTCCGCCGACATCCTCAATCCGGACCGGCGGCACCAGATCGTGCAGCGGCTCTTCACCAACGGCACCGTGGACGAGCTGCAGGCCAAGCTCGACAACGCGTACTCGACGGACTTCCTCGCCAAGCTCGGCCTCGACGAGGACGGCAACGCTCCGGAGGGCATGACCTACGTCTCGCGGACCGTCCCCGTGGGCACCACGACCACCGATTTCCGCAGCGACGCCGCGACGGTGGAGGTCTGGTGCACCGGGGTGTTCGGGACCGCGGGTGAGGGTTCCACGAACCCGGTCGTCAACGACTGGTTCACGATGACGCTCAAGCTGCGCTGGGCGGACAATGACTGGAAGGTCGAGAGCTTCTCGCAGAAGGACGGCCCCGCGCCGGTCAACAGCGACCGAACCGCATCGACCGCCGACGAGATCGCCAACGCCGTGAAGCAGTACGGGGGTTTCACCTATGCCCGGTAGCCAGCGCCGTGCCACCACGATCGGCGCCGCCCTGGTCACCCTGCAGACGGCGGGGGTGCTCCTCTCGGCGCGGGCCTTCGCGGCACCGTCCCCGACCCCCTCCCCATCGGGCGGCAGGGACGAGTGCGAACTCATCGTCGGCCCCGCCCGCGACTACTGCGAGAGCGGCAACGGCTCCGGCCACACCCCCTCCGTGGCGGACCCCCTCGACCCCCTGGACTCGCTCGCGCGCGGCTGCGCCGACGCCGCCGCCTGGGTCATCGACGGCCTCTCCAAGGCCGTCAACAGGACCGCGGCCGTGGACTTCACCAACAAGGCGTTCCTCACCCAGTACGCCGTCGTCTTCGCCGCCTCCACCTTCCTCACGCTCCTCCTGTGGCTGCTGGCCGTCGCCAAGCGCGCCGTGCGCGGGGTGCCCCTCACCGAGGCGCTGACCGAGGCGGTCGGCTTCCTCTGGCTCACCGTGATCGCCTCCGCCTTCACGCCGCTGATCCTCTACACCGTCGTGTCGGCGACCGACGGCATCACGGAGGTCATCGCCTCGGGCACCTCCGCCGGCACCGACACGTTCTTCGGCTCGTTCCAGGACGCGTTGACCAAGGACTCCGACATCGGCGGCGGCCCGATCATGCTGATCGTGGTCTCCCTGGTGTCCGTGCTCGCCGCCGGCGTCCTGTGGCTCGAACTCGTCATCCGTGCCGCCCTGCTATACGTCGGCGCGCTGCTCGGCACCGCCGTGTACTCGGGCCTGGTCGACAAGAACATGTGGCACCACGTGCGCCGTTGGGCCGGGATCATGATCGCGGTGATCCTCGTCAAACCGGTGATCGTGGTCGTGCTGGGCCTCGCGGGCGCGCTCAGCGGCTCCGACGGGCCCACCGCGTTCGGCGCCGTCGTGTCGGGTCTGGCCATCATCCTGCTGGCCATCTTCGCCAGCGCGATGATCTACCGCTTCGTCCCCGGCTTCGGCGACGACGTGGCCAGCCTCCGCAGCAACCGCAAGGCGAGCACCGAGTCCCAGGCCGCCGCCGTCATCTCCTCCCCGGCCGCGCTGGTGAAGCAGGGCATCAAGACGCACAGCACCCGCGGCGGCCCCCAGGAGCAGGCCTCGGGCGGCGGCGCACAGCCCACGAACGCCGTGCCCAGCGGCATCGCCGCGCACAGCAGCCGCAACGGCACCGCGCCGGCACCGGCCCCCGCGCCGCGCACGAACCCTGACCGCGGCAACGGCGGCGGAACCACCAGCAAGACAGCAGGAGGCGAAAGCCGGTGACGTCCCAGCCCTACGCCGCACCGCAGCAGCGCCGGACGTACCTGATCGGCAAGGCACGTCCCAACGCCATCGTCGGCAAGAACCGCGAGACCGGTGAGATCGCCCTGATCATCGTCGGCGCGTTCCTCGGCATGATGAGCGGCCTGCTGATCCCCGTGCTGCCGCTGCGCATCCTCGGCCTGACGGGCTGGCCGCTGCTCACCTTCGCCGCCGTCTACATGCCCTACCGGCGCCGCACCTTCTACCGCTGGTTCGAGATCAACCGCAGCTACCGCCGCACGCTGCGGTCGGCCGCCACGTACCGCTCCACCGCCGCCGAGTCCGGCACCCGGCTCGACGGCCGCGAGGTGGAGATCGGGCCGCCCCCCGGCATCGGCCGCATCACCTGGCTGTCGGCACCCTTCGGCCCGGACGAGATCGCCGTGCTGCTGCACGTCGACCGGCGCACCGTGACCGCCGCCATCGAGATCGAGGGCCCCGGCGTCGGCCTGCGCGACAGCGAGGACCAGGAGGCCCTGGTCGAACGCTTCGGCACCCTGCTGAAGCACGTGGCCAACGGCGACGGGTTCGTCACCCGGCTGCAGATGCTCGCCCGCACCCTCCCCGCCGACCCCGACGCCCACGCGAAGGACGTCGCCCAGCGCGGCGACGACCGGGCCGAGCAGTGGCTCAAGGACTCCTACGACCAACTGCAGTCGATGGTGTCGACCTCGTCCGAGCAGCACCGCGCCTACCTCGTCGCGTGCATGCACTACAGCCGCGAGCTCGCCGCCGAGGGCAACGCCATCGCCCGCGCCGCGGGCGGCGCCCGCAAGTCCCTCGACAAGGACGCCGGCATCGCCGCCGTCATGGCCCGCGAGCTCACCGACATCTGCGCCCGCCTCGCCGAAGCCGACATCCGGGTCCGGCAACCGCTCGGCCAGGCGCGGCTGGCGTCGCTCATCCACTCCATGTACGACCCGGACCACCCGATCGACCACATCCAGGCGATGACCCGGCGCAACGCCTGGCCCGCGGAACTGGACGCCACCGAGCCGACCTTCCTCCAGGCCAAGACCCGCGAGTCGGCCACCCGCGCCCCCTGGTGCCACTCCACGGCCTGGGTCAAGGAGTGGCCGCTGACCCCCGTCGGCGTCAACTTCCTCGCCCCGCTGCTGGTCCACACCCCGGACGTGATCCGTACCGTCGCCGTCTGCATGGACCTCGAACCGACCGACGTCGCCATCGAGCGCATGCTCACCGAGAAGACCAACGACGACGCCGAGGCCAGCCGCGCCGCCAAGATGAACCGCGTCGTCGACCCCCGCGACCTCGCCCACCACACCCGCATCGACCAGCGCGGCGAGGACCTCGCCTCCGGAGCCGCGGGCGTCAACCTGGTCGGGTACATCACGGTCTCCTCCCGCTCCCCGGAGGCCCTGGCGCGCGACAAGCGCACGATCCGCGCCTCCGCGGGCAAGTCGTACCTCAAGCTGGAGTGGTGCGACCGCGAACACCACCGGGCGTTCGTCAACACGCTTCCGTTCGCGACCGGCATCCGCCGCTGAGGGGCCGGGAGGTAGCACCATGCGCCTGTGCGCACTTGACGCTCCGTCTCCAGGGACGGCGCTAATGGGAAGGACGACAGGGACAACGATGCCACGCCGGAGCCTGCGCCCCAGGCGCGACGACCGCTGACGCCGAGGAGGCTCTCCACCCATGGCCATGCTGGACCCCCTCGCAGCGATCACCGACGCCTTCACCAGCTTCCTCTTCGGCAAGGTGGAGTCCACCCGACTCCCCGTCCGCACCTCCACGGGCCAGGCCCAGGCCGTCTACATGCCGACCGCCGCACCCGGCCTCGGCGACTCCGGCGTGATCATCGGCCGCGAGGTCTACTCCGGCAAGGGCTACATCTACGACCCGTTCCAGCTGTACGGGCAGCAACTCCCCGCCCCCCACTGGCTGGTCCTCGGCGAGTCCGGCAACGGAAAGTCCGCCCTGGAGAAGACGTACGTCCTGCGTCAGCTGCGCTTCCGCGACCGCCAGGTCGTCGTCCTGGACGCACAGGGCGAGGACGGCGTCGGCGAGTGGAACCTCATCGCCAAGGCCCTCGGAATAACGCCCATCCGCCTCGACCCGATGGCGGCCCTCGACGGGGGCATCAAGCTCAACCCGCTCGACCCGGCGATCACCACCACGGGCCAGCTCGCCCTGCTCCGCACGATCATCGAGGTCGCGATGGGCCGCGGCCTGGACGAGCGTTCCGGCTTCGCGCTGAAGGTCGCCCACGCGTACGTCCACGACACGGTCACCGACCGCCAGCCGATCCTCACCGACATCGTGGACCGGCTGCGGCACCCCATGGCCGACTCGGCCGAGTCGATGAACGTCGACCTGGAGGACGTCCGCGCCTGGGGCCTGGACGTGGCCCTCGTCCTGGACCGGCTCGTCGACGGCGACCTGCGGGGCATGTTCGACGGCCCGACGACCGCCGGCATCGACCTCGACGCCCCGCTCATCGTCTTCGACCTGTCCCACATCGACCGCAACTCCATCGCCATGCCTATCCTCATGGCGATCGTCGGCGTCTGGCTGGAGCACACCTGGATCCGCCCCGACCGGAAGAAACGCATCTTCCTGGTCGAGGAGGCCTGGCACATCATCAACAGCCCGTTCGTCGCGCAGCTCTTCCAGCGACTGCTGAAGTTCGGCCGCCGTCTCGGCCTGTCCTTCGTCGCCGTCGTCCACCACCTGTCCGACGTGGTGGACGGCGCCGCCGCCAAGGAGGCCGCGGCGATCCTCAAGATGGCCTCCACGCGCACCATCTACGCCCAGAAGGCCGACGAGGCGCGCGCGACCGGCCGGGTGCTGGGCCTGCCCCGGTGGGCGGTGGAGATCATCCCTACCCTCACCCCCGGCATCGCCGTCTGGGACGTCAACGGCAACGTGCAGGTCGTCAAGCACCTCATCACGGAGACCGAACGCCCGCTGGTCTACACCGACCGCGCCATGACCGAGGCCTCGGCCGACGAGGACGACCGGGCGGACGGGATCGACGAGCCCCGGGTCTCCCTCGACAAGCAGCTGGCCGACGACGCGGTGGCCTGAACGGGGACCTGACCATGGCGAGAGCGCAGCACCACGGACAGGAGCGCGAGGGCGGCATCCCGGACGGGCTGATCCTCGGTGTCATGGGCTTCCTGCTCGGCATGACCGTCCTGGTGTGGACGGGCACGGGGATAGCCGGCCTCGTCTCCCACGGGGCGTGGCCGGCCGAGGTCCACTTCACGCGCACGCCCGTGGCCATGCGCCACCTCATCGCCGACCCCCACGACATCGCAGGGGCCTGGCGGCCCGCCCCGAAGGCGGGGCTGCCCGGCTCCGGGCTGTTCTGGGGCGTGTTCATCGGGCAGTTGATGGTGCTCTTCGTCCTCACGGTCTTCGTGATGGGCGTCGTCGCCCGCACCCGGCTGCGCCGCGCGGCACGCCGTACGGCCGTCCAGAAGGCCGCGGAGGCTGCCGTGGAGCCGGGGACCCCCATCCGGACCCGCCAGGCCGCGCAGCGGCCCGTGGAGGCCCCTGAGCCGGCCGCCCCCGAGCCTGAACCCGTACCGGTGGGGCCTGCCACCGGCGTCCCCGCCGCCGGCCCCGCGGCTCCGTCGGTGACCACCGACCGCGAACTCACCCGCACCTACGCCGCCTTCGCCGCCCTCCGCAGCGACAAGGGCAAGCGCCTCGTCCAGCCGTCCGTCCTCAACGCGGCGGGCCCGGTCCTCGTCACCACCGCCGACCCGGACACCTTCCACCAGACCGTCGGCAACCGCGCCAAGCTCGGCCCGGTCCACGTCTACGACCCGGCCCACCTGGTGGACACCCCGGCCCGGCTCCGCTGGGCCCCGCACTCGGGCTGCGAGGACGTCCCCACGGCCGTCACCCGCGCCCGTGCCCTGCTCTTCCCGGTACGGCCGCGCGCCGCGGTGGACGCCGCGATGTTCGACGCCGCCGAGACCCTCCTGCGCTGCTGGCTGCACGCCGCCGCCGTCGACGGCCAGCCCTTCCGCCAGGTGCACCGCTGGGCGGGCGGCACCTCCGGCCAGGACGCCGTCCGCATCCTGCGCACGCACTCCAAGGCCGCCTCCGGCTGGAGCGGGGAGCTCGAGTCCGTCCTCCACGCCCACACCCACCGCCGCGACGCCGCCCAGGCCCTCGTCCACCGCGCCCTGGAGTCCCTCAACTCCGTCCACATCCGGGACGCCTGCAATCCGGGACGCGCCGACGGCCTCGAGCTGGAGTCATTCCTCAAGGATCTGGGCACGCTCTATGTGGTGGGCGAACCCAACGAGGATCCGCGAACCCACCCGGGTGCGATGCCGTTGCTCACCGCACTCGTCTCCAGCGTGGTCGAGCACGGCCGGCGCATGGCCGCAGGGTCATCCTCCGGTCGGCTCGACCCACCAATGACCCTCGTGCTGGACGACATCGCCGCCCTCGCGCCGATCCCGGAGCTCCCCGACCTCCTGGCCACCGGCACCTCGGCGGGACTGCCCACCCTGGCCGTGCTCCGCTCCCCCGAACAGGCCCGCGACCACTGGCGAGGGCCGTTGTGGCAGCGCGCCGACACCCGCCTCGTCCTCGGCACCCAGCCCCCCGCGCTCCTCGAAGAGGTCCCGGACGCGGTGCGGTTGCCCTAGCGCGCTCCCTACGGGCGCTCCAGCTCCATCTCGTACTCGGTCTGCGACTCGTCCAGCGGGAACGCCATCGTCCTCCCCGTCCTGACGAAGCCGAGCCGCTTGTAGAAGGCCTGCGCCCGGTGGTTGTCCTCGTGCACCCACAGCCGCACGCGCCTCACCTGCTCCGGCAGCTGCCACGACCACTCGATCGCCGCACCCAGCAATTCCGCGGCCAACGCCCCGCCCCGGAACTCCGGCCGTACGTAGACGCCGACCAGATGCGTCTGGGGCACGGCGAACTCCTCGCCCGTCTCCACGAGTACGGCCACGTTCGCGACGCGTTCGCCGGCCTCGTCCTCCGCGATGAACGCCTGCGTCCGTCCCCGCTGCTGCCACACCTCGTCGGTGAACGCGGCCTCGGTGTCGTGCGTGTTGACGAAGGCCACGCTGCTGGCGGGGTCCTTGAGCGCCTCCAGCCGCAGGGCCCGCTGGGCACGCCACTCGTCGGGCCGGGATGCACGTATCGTGTAGCTCGTCATACCGCGATCGTACGCAAAAAAGCCCCGGCTCCCGAATGATTAACTCGGGAGCCGGGGCTCAAAATTTGTTCGGCGGCGTCCTACTCTCCCACAGGGTCCCCCCTGCAGTACCATCGGCGCTGAAAGGCTTAGCTTCCGGGTTCGGAATGTAACCGGGCGT
>NZ_JBIATA010000022.1:0-15679 GCF_042891295.1 Streptomyces sp. NPDC001902
GACGGACGGCTTGGCCGGCGCGGCCTGGGCTGCCTGCGCGGACAGGGCGACGGCTGCGGCGGCGGTCGCGGTGAGCACGGTGACACGTGTGCGACCGGCCTGCTTGGGACGACGGTGGGACGCCACTCGGGCGAGCTCCTTCTTCCTCCAGCCGCCTGCCGCACGCGTACGGCACTGGAGAATCGGCGGGGACCTCCGCCGCCATCCCGAATGGATGACCGACCGGGCAGAGGTTCGAGTCACGACACTAATCATTGCCTCGAGCCCGAATCAAACCCCCGGAGGGAAAAGGCCGTCCAGTCACTATTTCTTTACCCGCACCATCCTTCTCCGCCAACGTGACGCAGATCACACCCCGAAAAGTTGCCTCAATACCGGGCGCGTTTCAGCCACATCCGCATCCGCCCTGGATACGCGCCATCAATACCCCTGACGGGATTTCTCGCATTCGGGTCGCCGCGAAATACCGCCTTTCCGGCGGCCGCCGTCGGGCCGTGCAGCTGGGGGCGGTAGCCTCATCCCTGTCCGCGAACGAGGGGGGATCCACCAAGTGAAGCCCTTGGGAAGCCTGTTGCTGTCAGCAGCGACATCTGCCGCCGTCTTCGTCACCTGGGCCTACGGGGCGTTCTCCGGCGGCATGGACGTACGGGAGACCTGCGAACTCGTGGCGGGTGAGCATGATGATCCCGACTACAGGGCAGCACACTTCAAGGAGTTCGCCCAGGTCTTTCCCCTGCACAACAAATGCAACGCCTCATACGACCTGGTTCCAGGATGGGTCAACGCGGCCATCCTCGTCCTGGCTCTGGCGACCGTGGTGCTTCTGGGCAAGGCCGTCGCGGGGACCGTCCACCATTTCAGGTACCGTCGACGCGCAACGGCACCCTCTGTCCCTGCCGGCAGATGACCCTCGCCTTTGCGCACGAGGGCTGTGTCAGTGCCCCGCCGCATACTGACGCCCATGCAGATGACGGAACACGCACTCGCTCAGGCATGGCAGCGGACGGTCGCGGGTTCCGACCTGCTCGACGACGCCATGCTCCCGCCGATCGGCACGTCCCCCGACCAGTACGCACGGCGCGCGGGCCATCGCGGCGGCCTCCTCCTCGTCCTGGACGAGGACGGCACGGTGCACGGCTACAACGGCCCCTACCAGGAGGTCTTCGCCACGCGGGACGTGGACCAAGTGCTGTACCACGTCGCCGAGCAAGCGGTCCGTCACCTCGCCGAGCACATCGTGGCCCACTCCCCCAGCCAGGGCCCCGTCGCCAACCTCGTCGCCGGGCAGGCGAAGATGCTGGAGGAGATCAACCCCGCCTGGGCGAGCCGATTCCGCAGCGGCGGCGTGGACGGAACGCAGGCGGCGCGCCCGTGCGGACGCGACCCGCTGGAAGGCCTCGCCTGGATCGCCCGCACCTGGCGGGATCAGGACCCGTACACCAACCTCGTCTTCTTCCGCGGTGACGGCGTCAGCGCCGAGGAGATCGCGCTGCTGTACGGAGCCGACCCTGAGCATGTAGCCGCCGGGGCACGTCTGTCGGACCTGCACCGCATCGACGGCCACGACCCGGACCACTGGGACACCGCCTGGACGTCCTGCTGCTTCGGGCAGGCGGGCGACTGGGCGTTCCTGATGTACCACGAGACGCCGCCCGGCAGCCGGGCAGGCGCAGCGGAGCTCTCCCGGCTCGGCGTCACCGAGACGGTGTGCCTGAGCGCCTGCTCCGCGAAGGCCATCTACACCTTCGACTACACGCGCGACGGCGCCCGTGTCGACGACGACTGGGGCGTGCTGGAACTGATCGGGTACCACCGGGGCCAGGCCCCCTACTACCGGGGCGGCCGGCTCGACTTCCTCAACCAGGCCATACGCCGCGCCGAGCTGGACCACCCCGAGCTGACCGACACGTTCGAACTGTACTTCCACGCCTTGGACGACGCGCTGGGTCTGCGACTTCCCCAGCAGGACATCGATGAGGGAACGGTCCGGGCCGCGCTGTGGGCACCGCGGGCCCCGGGCCGGGGTTGACGTTCCGGCGGGTCCGGCTCCCGGGACACCGGCTCCGCCCGCTCGCCCGCCCGGCGCGTCCGCGCGTGCACCCGGGCGGCGGCGACGCCACCCGGGTGCGGCCGGGTCATTCGCGCGAGAACAGCCCGATGCCTTCGGGAATCGCGCGCTCGGCGCCGCCCGTGGGGTGGTTCCGGACGACCGGCGTGCCCGACAGGGGATCACGGGTCACGAGGGTGGAGGAGCCCCCGCCGTCCAGGTTCACGCCGTCGTCGGCGCCCACGGCCTGGAAGACTCCGGCCAGTTCGGCAACCGTCAGTCCGGCGCCCGCCTCCGCGCTGCCGTCCAGCACCAGGAGGTGGAGCAACCGGCCGTCGTCGCCGATGGCGGCTCCGGTCCTGGTCGCCACGGCCTTGTCGTCCAGACCGGGCAGCGGCGCGCCGTCGCGCAGGACGGGATAGCCGCCCACCGCGAACTTCAACCGCTTGCCGCTGGCGCTCCGCAGCTTGTCGGAGACGCGGACGCGCTCGCCTGACCGGAGCGTACGGAGCGCCGCCGCCCCACCATCGCGGCCGACCAGGACCACCGTGCCGGGCTCGATGGCGCCGGCGCCGATCGTGTCGGACCCCGAGACCACCCGGCCGTCCCGCACCGTCACCTCATAGGCGTCCGTGGTGCAGGCGGCGGCGCGCAGGGTGTCGGTGCCGCACACGGCGCGCCGGCGCGACACGTCTCCCCACCGCGAGTCGAAGGCACCGATCCCGCCTTCGGGGATCGCGTACTGGTTCAGCCCCTCGAGGTCGAACCGCTTGCCCTTCTGGGCACGGACCGTGCCGTCGAGGGTGAGTTCGTCCAGCCGTGCCTTGTGGTTGTAGCCGACGCCGATGACGTCGCGGGTCGACGTCCCGGGCGGCAGACCCGGTCCGAAGCGCTGACCGTTCGGTACGGCCGCCTTGAGCGCCACGCCGTCGGAGACCGCCGGTCCGACCGCGGAGCCGGTCGCCTGGACGCCAGGGTGCTGGGTCTCGTCGATGTTGAAGAAGTCGGCGTTGACGCCGGCCACCGCCCCCTGTGCCGCGGCCAGTTGGGACAGCTTGGCGCGGGAGGCGACCTTCCCCGGTGAGAGCAGGCCCACCGAGACATGGCGGTCGCGCAGATCGGCGGTGACCACATGGCCGGTGACCGTGCCGTGCGACGCGGTCACCGAGAAGGACCGGTAGGTGATGCCCGGCGCGATCGCCACGCCGTCCGCCATCCGGACCCGCTCGACGGCGTCCGCCTGGCCTGCCCCTGAGCCGAGCAGCATCGTCGTCGTGATCATCGCCGCCGCGGAAACGGCTGCCCCGCGGACCCGGCCGATCGTTCTCGTCATCTGATGTCCCGTCGTATGTGCGTGCATGGCGCACGAGTACTGGCCGGAGCCATCAGAAGGGGCTTGGGAGACGTGCCGGTGGCAATCTCCTGACGGGTCGACGAATCCTGGCGGGCCGTGGGCACACAAATACCCTTGAGCTCATGGCCGGTGGCCACGGAGAGTGGGTCCATGGGTTCTCGGCGCTTCGTCTTCCTCGATCCCGACGGCATCAGCGCCGGCGGCTGGCTGTACGCGGTGGTCGAGGCGAGGACCGGGGTCTTCTACCAGCAGCAGTACGGGGGAACGGCCTGTCGGCAGGGGCAGGTCGAGGGCTTCCTTGTGCCGCTGCACGGCCCCGATGAGCTGGCCGCGCTGCGTGAGCTGTTCGAGAAGGATTTCCGCGGAGCCGGAACCTGGAACCACACCTGGCCGGATGACGAGCGGGACCGGCTCCGTGGTGCCATCGGCGCCCTCCGCTACTGGGCGTCCGACGGCACCACGGAGGAGCCGCATCCGCTGCGGCTGGACGAGAGCCGGATCCGTGAGGCCGATGAGGCCTGGGTGCCGGTGATCACACCGGACGGCCCCGCGGTGCTGATGTGGTTCAACTCGGACTGAGTGCCGCGATCACCTGTCTGCCCTGTGCCGGCTGAACCAGGCCGCAGGGGCACGGTGTTCTCCGGTCGAGCGAAGCGCCTCTCGGCGACCGTCACGGGTGTCCCCATCCGGTCCGTCCGCCGGCGCTTGGGATCGCTAGTCGGAGTTCTCCCACACGAGGACTCCGGGACCATCCGGTGTCACCACCGGAACCCATGCCTCGTCCACCTCGGAGAGCCGGGATTCGTCGAGCATCAGCGGCGCAGGGAAGACGTCGTCCCGGTTCGCGGAGCCGAAGACGTGGAAGGCGACCGCTGCCCTCAGCCGATCGAGCAGGTCCGCCGGCCAGTCCAGCCCTCTCGCCCCGGTTCCCTGCAGCTCCCCAACGAAGATCTCCTTCAGCTCGTCGTCCAGCCCCCGCCCGAAGACCGGGATCAGGAAACCCTCTTGCTCGTACTGGATGCAGCCGTACCCACCGCCCTGGTTCTGGTAGACCACGCCGGTGGGTGCCGCCACGATGACGAAGACCCAGCCCTGACCGGAACCTGTGTCAAGAGGGTCAAGGAAGACGTGCCGCTTGCCACCGCCTGCGTCAGTCACGATCAGGAGGATCGCACGGTGCGAGTCGGCTCACGACCGCACCTACGCGAGGGCCGAGCCGGCCTTCCACTGCTCCCAGGGCATGTTCCAGCCGTTGAGGCCGTTGTCGGGGGCGATCGTGTGGTCGTGGGAGTGCTTGACGACGACCACGTCGCCGATGAGGGAGTTGTTGTAGAACCACGCCGCGTCCTGCCCGGAGTCGCCGCCGCCTTGGACGTCGTTCAGGCCCACGCAGCCGTGGCTCACGTTGGAGTTCCCGAAGACGGAGTCGTTCGCCCAGTAGTTGCCGTGGATGAAGGTGCCGGAGGTGGACAGGCGCATCGCGTGCGGGACGTCGGGGATGTCGTACTCCCCCGCGTATCCCACGGTGGCGCCGTCCATGCGGGTGGAGATGAGCTTCTGGGAGATCACCATCTGCCCGTTGTACGTGGTGCTGCCCGGTGCGCCGGAGGTGATCGCGATCGTCCGGACGGTGCTTCCGTCACGTTCGACGCGCATGGTGTGGGCGGCGGCGTCGACGGTGGAGACCTGACGGCGGCCGACGGTGAAGCGGACCGTCTTGTCCTGGGTCCCGTAGGCGTTCGCGGCGCCCTTCACGCCGTCCAGGCGCAGGCTCAGGGTGACCTCGGTGTGCGCCTTCCAGTACGTCTGGGGGCGCAGGTCCAGGCGCTGGTCGCCGAACCAGTGGCCGACGACCTCCTGGTCGCCGTCGCTGGTGACGCGTATACCGCGTTCGACAGCCGCCTTGTCGGTGACCGGCTTGTTGAAGGTCAGGGACACGGGCATGCCGACGCCGACGGTCGAACCGTCCTCGGGGGTGAAGGTGCCGATGAGGCGCTCGTCCTTCGTGAGCGTGGTGAACGACAGGCGCCGGGTCTGCGTCCGTCCGGCTTCGTCCGAGGCGTGGACGACGAGCCGGTACGAGGTGCCGTGGGCCAGGGTGCCGTCCGGGGACCAGCGGCGGTGGTCGGCGGCGACGCTGCCGCGTACCGGATCTCCGCCCGCGGTGGTGAGGGTGACGGACGAGATCTTCCCGCCGGAGACCTCGACATCGCCCGCGCTGCGGATGGATGCGTGCCGTTCGCCGTCGGTGGCGCCCGTGGTGAGGCGGAAGACGGCCGACGCGGCCCGCAGTTCGGGAGAGGAGGCCGCGGACGGCGCCGTCCCTTGCGCGGCGGGCGCGGTGGCGGGCTGCTGGCCCGCGCAGGCGGTGAGCACCGACGCCCCGGCGACGGCAAGGGCGATCACGGTGCGGTGGGAAAGGGACGACACGATTACTCCTGTGGACCGCGGGACTGTCATCGGGCGAGAGAGGCCGCGTCGCCCATGACGACGACGGGGTGGTCGGCAGGGTCGAGGGCCTGCAGCAACTGCTTCATGTGCGTCTTGGAGACGCTGACGCACGCGTGCGTGGGGCCGCCGTGGTCGACGTGGATCCATATGCCGCCGCCACGGTTCGCGCCCATCGGCTGGGCGCCGTTCATCGGCGACGTACCTGGCTGGCGGTTGTAGTTGATGGCGATCACGTAGTCGAAGGAACCGGCGAGCGGTTCGCCCAAGAAGCCGGTGTCGCTGATGGAGAAGGCTCCGGAACGGTGGTAGGGCAACTTGGTGCCGGGGTCGGCGAGACGTCCGCCGGCGTCGGTGAGACCGAACACCCCTATGGGGCTGTGCAGATCGCCGGCGTAGTGCTCGTCGGTCCAGCCCTTGTAGCCGTTGTGCGCGGCCCATTCCGCGCCCGGACGCCAGCCGCCGTCGACACGCTCCCAGAGCACGACCTTCGAGGACGACGACTTCTTGCCGGCTCCCGTGACGAGGACGACCTGCCGGGTGCGGGCCGGGATCTGCGACAGGGTCTTGGGGCCGAGCCCCGGCAGTTGGGCGGGGTACTGCGGCTTCGGAGGCTTCGGCGATCCCGTCGTCCGGGGTGTGGCGGGGGCGCCCGCCGGCTGACCCGTCGCCGGGGCGGGGGCGTCCTGGACGACGGAGGCCGTCTCGGGGGAAGGCGTGGGGTTGGCCTCGGGCAGGTGCTGGTAGGCGGCGATGCCGAGTGAGGAGACGATGACCGCCGCGGCCGCCGATATGTAGGGCCTGTGGAGGCGCATGGGTGCTGGCTTTCTCACGAGGGCGGGAAGTCGGGGGCGGCCCCGTGGCGGGGCGCGCGGTTCCGGCCGGGGACCGGACGGTGTCGGTGGGTGATGCGGCACGCCGGGCGTCAGCGTCCGTGTCATGGGGGCGGCCCTGGGCCGCGAAGGGGGTCTCACACCCGTTCAACCGGGCGGACACCAGTTCGGGTTGCCCGGATGTCGGGGACCCGGGCCGGGACGCCGGGGAAACGGGACATGCCGGTCATGCCGGCCGTCGCCCGGGGATCCGCCGCGGCGCGTCAGCGGCGGATCCCCGGGTCCGTCAGTCGGTGCTCGCCGGGGGCGGGGCACCTTTGTGCGTGCTCCTGGTGGGCCGGGCAGAGCGCGGCCACGGGCTCAGCTGCGGGCTCAGCTGCGGGCGTTCTCCGGCACGGCGATCTGGTGCTCGCCCCAGCTCATCCTGGTCGTCGCGTTGTAGTTCACCGTCGTACCGGCGACGAGCCCGGCTTCCTCGGCCCGGGCGGACGGTTCGGCCAGGACGAGCACGTCACTGAGCATGGCGCCGGTGGACGGGTCCACGATCAGCCGCTCCCGGGTCGTCCCCAGCGGTCCCGGGTAGCTGATGGGGAAGTCGACCCCGACACCCTCGCGTCCCAGGGGATCGGTGACGCGCCCGGTCACCCGGACTCCGGGCAGTTCCGCCATCACCCGGTACGCGGCCGCCCGGACGGCGGGCTTCACGGGCATCGTGATGAGGTTGCCGGCCTGGCGCAGGATCCAGGCGCTACGCGCCGAGGTGCCGGTGTCGGCGCCGCCGTCCTGCGCGTACAGCCGCTCCAGGTAGCGGCGCAGTTCCGCGCTGGTGGAGGGCAGTGCGCGCAGGTCCTTGTAGGTGACGTTGTGCGGGCCGACGGCGTAGATCTTGTCGTCGACGTTCGTCCGCATGACCATGGGCCGCCGCGCGGTGCCCATCATCGTCACGAGCTTGCCGGTCCCGGTCTTCTTCCCGACCTGGAACTCCACCGTGCCGGGCGAGCCCGCGGCCTGCCAGCGGGCCTTGTCGTCCGCGGTCCGGGGCTCGGTCACGGAGTCCACGCCGGAGACCATCAGGCTCCCGGTTCCGGGCCGCACGCCCACCGACCACTCGTCGGTCGACGCGCTGCGCACGGCGAAGAGGTGACCCTCGTCACCGGCGACGTCCACGTTCTCCGAGCGCGTGGTCGTCTGCCAGTAGGTTCCCTCGGCGACCGAGGTCTCCGCCTGCCTGGCCGCACTGAGCAGTTCGATGTGGCCGTCGACACGGATGTCCGCGCCGGTGCCCGGGACCTCCGTGCCGGCGGAGGACCGCGGCTGTGCCGCCTGCCGGTCCGCCGGCTCCTGCCAGTCGAGTGCGCCCACGGCCACCACGGACGCCGCCACGGCTGCCAGGGCCACCGCTCCCAGCGGCCGGAACCCGCTCCTGCGGCGCGGCGCGAGGAAGCGCGCCGCGGGGCCGTCCGTCGCTCCGGCGACGATGCGTGCGAGGTCCTCCCGCTGCCGCGCGGGGTCCACGACCCGGGACGGGTCCAGTTCGTCGGGCCGTGCGTCCGCGAGCACCTTCATGACGTCGGGCCGCCCGGACGGCTTGTGGGTGTTCTTCACGCGGGAGCTCCTTGGCGGTGAGTGGGGTACGAGGTCTCTGCGGAGGGCGCGGACGGCGGCTCTGCCACGGGCTCCGCCGGAGGCGCAGCGTCCAGGGCCTTCTCCAGCCGGCGGCGCGCCCGGAAGAGCCGGACGGTCAGCGTCGCGGTGGTGCAGTCCAGGACCTGGGCCGCTTCCTTGGCGCTCAGGCCGTGCCAGGCGATCAGCGTCAGCAGTTCCCGGTCGGCCTCGGGCAGGCTCGCGAGTGCCTGCAGCGCGTCGTGCCGGTCCGTGACCTGCGCCGCGACGTCACCGGTGCCGGTCCGGGCGCCGCTGCTGATACGCCGTGCCTCCTCGGCGGCCAGGAGGTACTGGTGGGCGTCCCGGCGACGCAGTTCGCGCACCAGGTTGCGGGCCACGCCCAGGAGCCACGGCAGTGCCGGATGAGGGATGTCGCGCACCCGCCGCCAGGCGACGGTGAACGTCTCGCTGGTGATGTCCTCCCCTACCTGCCGTCCGACCAGGCTGGTGGCGTAGGCAAGGACACGCGGATAGCACTCCTCGTAGACGTCCCTGAAGCGCTGGGCATGTGTCACGCGCCGTCCCCTCATCTCTGCTTTCTCACCATGCAGTGAGCGCCGAGGCGCGTTTCTTACATCCCGGATCGAGAATTTCCGTGGATGTGGTCCACATCACGCCGGGGAGCCCGAGCCTGACACCGCCTGGCCCGGAAGGCGTCGGGACGGCGTGAAGGCGGGGATCCGCCGCCCCCCCCGATGGCTGGGGGCGGCGGATCCCCGCCTTCACGCACCGCCGGTCCCGGCGGTCGCGGCGGTCAGTAGCCCGCGGTCAGGGCGCCGTCGATGGCGAGGGCCGCGCCGGTGATGAACGGACTCTCGTCACTGAGCAGGAAGGCGGCGAAGGCGGCGATCTCCGCCTCGTCCGCGGCGCGGCCTGTCGGCTGCTGGTTGAGGAGGGCGCTCGCGGCCTCCGGGTTGCTTGCGGTGAGGCCCTGCCACAGGGGGGTGTTGACCAGGCCGGTCACCAGGGCGTTGACCCGTACGCCGTTCTTGGCCGCGTCGAGCGCCGTGGAGCGGGTGAGGCCCACGACTCCGTGCTTGGCGGCGGAGTAGGCGGCGGCGCCCGGGTCGCCCACCACTCCGACGACGGAGGCGTTGTTGACGATGGAGCCGCCGCCGCTGGCGACGATCGCGGGGATCTCGTGCTTGAGGCTGTGGAAGACGCTGGTCAGGTTGAGGGCGATGACGCTGTCCCAGAAGGACGCGTCGATGTCCCCGATCGCGCCCTGGCTGTTGCCGCCTCCCGCGTTGTTGAAGGCGCCGTGCAGGCCGCCGAATTCCGTGACGGCGACATCGACCAGGTGCGCGACCTCCTGCTCGACGGTCACGTCCGTCGGGACGAACAGGGCCGTACCTCCTTCCCGGGTGATCTCCGCGGCGGTGGCCTCACCGCGCTCCTTGTCGCGGGCTCCGATGAGCACGGTCGCCCCCTCGGACGCGGCGCGCTTCGCGAAAGCCGCGCCCATGCCGGAGGTGCCTCCGGTGACGATGACGACCTTGGACTGCAGGCGGTGGGACATGGGGGTCTCCTTTCGTTGCCCGGCATGGCACGCGTAGGTCACGGGATGCCGGGGGTGGGTGATCGCGGGACAGGGTGCCGCGGGCTTCGCCGGTTGCTCCGTCCCACCGGTCAGTGGACGGGTGCCGGTGTTCCCGGGGCTTCCGCCGTGGCAGGGGTCGCGCTGTGGCCCGGGCGGGGGGCGTTGACCGCGATGAGTGAGAACAGGGCGGACAGGAGCAGGAATCCGGTGGCCCACCAGAAGGCCGTGCTGAATCCGTGGACCAGCGCGGCATCGGTCGCTGCCCGGCCGTGACCACCATGCCCGTGGGTGGCGAGGTAGGCGGTGGTGGAGCCGGCGGCGATGGTGTTGAGCAGGGCGGTGCCGATCGAGCCGCCGACCTGCTGCGAGGTGCCGACCATGGCTGAGGCGACGCCCGCGTCCTTGGGGGCGACCCCGTGGGTGCCCAGGCTCATGGCGGGCATGAAGGCGGTGCCGATGCCGAGGCCGGTGATGATCTCGGCGACGGCGAGCAGGGCGTAGGAGCTGTCCGCGTCCAGCAGGGCGAGCAGGAGCACACCGACCGCGCTGACGAGGTAGCCGGCGGCCATCAGCAGGCCGGGGCGCATCCTGGCGGACAGGCGGGTGCCGAGGACCATGGAGCCGAAGCCCTGTGCGACCCCCAGCGGCACGAACGCCAAGCCCGCCGCGATCGGGGAGTACCCCTTGACCAGCTGCAGGTAGTAGCTGAGGAAAAGGAACATGCCGAACATGCTCATCACGCCGAAGGCGACCGACAGGTAGGCGCCGGCGCGGTTGCGTCCGGTCAGCACGTGCAGCGGGAGGAGCGGCGACGTGATCCTGCTCTGTGTGATCAGGAAGGCCAGGAGCAGCACCACGCCGGAGAGGAGCATGATGACGGTGAGGCCGGAGCCCCAGCCGCGGCTCTCGGCCTCTGAGAAGCCGAAGACCAGGGCGACCAGCCCGAGCGTGGCGAGGACGGCGCCGGGTACGTCGATGCGGCCGCCCTTCTCCGCGCTCGGGACGTCGTGCACGACGGTGAGGGCGCCGATGATGCCGACGACGGCGAACGGGATGTTGACGAACATCGACCAGCGCCAGTTCAGGTACTCGGTGAGGACCCCGCCCAGGAGCAGACCGAGGACACCGCCCGCGGTGGCGATGGCCCCGTAGATGCCGAAGGCCTTGGCCCGCTCCCTGGCGTCGGTGAAGGTCAAGGAGATCAGGGCGAGCGCGGCGGGCGCGAGCAGTGCGCCGAAGACGCCTTGTCCGGCGCGGGCGACGAGCAGGGTGCCGAGGTTGGCCGCGGCGCCACCCAGTGCGGAGGCCAGGGCGAAGCCGACGAGGCCGATGGTGAAGGTCCGCTTGCGGCCCAGCAGGTCGCCCAGGCGGCCGCCCACGATGAGCAGGCCGCCGAAGGCCAGGCCGTAGGCGGTGATGACCCATTGGCGGCCGCCGTCGGAGAAGTGCAGGGCGTGCTGGGCTGAGGGCAGCGCGATGTTCATGACGGCGCTGTCCAGGAACACCATCAGCTGGGCGACGGAGATGAAGAGCAGCGCCGCCCAGCGGCGCGGATGGGGATGGCGCGGATGGGGATGGCTTGGTGCAGTCATGGGAAAGGGGGTCTCTCGTGCGGGAAGAGGGGGTGAGGGGAACTTCGGGAAGCGGCGCCCTGTGACGGCACCGCCCCGCGGCCATGTGGGGGGCCGGTCGGTGCGGTGTACGTGGGGCCTCATGGACGTCGCCCCGCCCCGCCGCCGTAAGCGGACCGGGTGGTCATGTTGACCGTAGCACGGAAGCGGACCGGGTGGTCATGTTGCCGGTCACAATGTGACCGGGCGGTCCGCTTGTTCTACAGTGGCCACGGAAGAACGGAGGAAGCCATGACGAACCCGGTGGCCAGGCCGATGCGCAGCGATGCCGCGCGCAGCAGGAAACTGCTGGTGAGCGCGGCGTCCGAGGCATTCGCCGAGCACGGCACCGAGGTGTCCGTGGCCCAGATCGCGGAGCGGGCGGGGATCGGCAAGGGAACCGTGTTCCGGCACTTCCCCACGAAGGACGATCTTCTGGCGGCGATCGTCTGCGAGAAGATGCACGCCCTCGCCGCGACCGGTGAGCGCCTCGCACAGGCCGAGGACCCGGCGGAGGGGCTGCGCGAATTCATGAGCGCCGCCGTCGAGCTGCAGGTGCAGGACCGCGCCTTCTGCCAGGTCGTCCACGGGGTGGCCGATGATCACGCCGAAGTGCGCGAGAGCCAGGAACGGGTGAGCGCCGTCACCGAGGCCCTGACCGACCGGGCCCGCCGGCACGGTGCCGTCCGCCAGGACATGACCGGGCAGGACGTCATGCTGCTGATGAGCGGGATCCCCCTGACCGTCTCACGTGTGCACACGACGCAACCGCACCTGTGGCGGCGCTACCTGCGCCTGGTCTTCGACGGCATGCAGGCCGCCGACGGCCCGGCCCTGCCGGGCCCCCCGCCCCACGCCGGGACCCCGGACTGACGCCGCCGGCACACGGACGACGGCCGCCGCCCCATCGTGGGGCGGCGGCCGTCGAGGCGGGGCAGGTCAGTGAGGTGCGGCCGCCGGTTCCAGGACGAAGACCGGGATCTCCCGGTCGGTGTTCTTCTGGTACTCCGCGTAGTCGGGCCACGCCTCCACCGCGCGCTCCCACCAAGCGGCGCGCTCGTCGCCCGTGACCTTACGGGCCGTCATGTCCTGGCGCACAGGGCCGTCCTGCAGTTCCACCCGGGGGTCGGCGACCAGGTTGTGGTACCAGACCGGGTGCTGGGGGGCGCCACCCTTCGAGGCCACGACGGCGTAGCTGCCGTCGTGCTCCACGCGCATGAGCGGTGTCTTGCGGATCCTGCCCGACTTGGCGCCCAGCGTCGTCAGGACGATCACGGGCTTGCCGCGCAGCGTGATCCCCTCGGTCCCTCCGGAACCCTCGTACAGCTCGACCTGGTCCCGGACCCATTGCTCGGGGCTCGGCTGGTACTCACCGACCAAAGGCACGTCGTTCTCCCATCTCGGCATGCGACATCGACAACCTCAACATCCTCACCCACCCCGCGCCTTCCCGGCGGCAGCCCCGCTTCGCGCCGCCGGTCCCGCCGCCGATCACCCGGATGGCGGCCGCACGCCCGGCTGGAGCGCGAGCCGAGCGGCCGCGTCGGGCGGGCCGGCCGGTTGCGGGAGCACCTCGCCGCACGGGAGCGGATCGCGTGAAGCACCGCCCGCGCAGGCGGCCACTGCCTTGTCCAGGCCGTCGAACCCGGTCTCCAGGGGGCCGAGTTCCACGAGGCTGGGGAGACCGATGGTCTTCTGACCGGGACGCCGTTCGTCGAGCACGCGGGTGGGCAGCACGTAAAAGGTCCACTGGCCGAGGTCGAGCGGGTCAAGGGTCTGCTTCTCCTGGTGGCGCAGCAGGCAGAAGACGTACACGTCCGACTGACGCAGTGCATCCACCGAAGTGGTGTCCGTCGGAGCGTCCCAGCCGCATGCCGGTGCGATGGAGAACGAGATCCGGGAAAGCCGGGATTGCGCCCACGACTGCAGGTACGCCGCCGATTTGACCTCGACGCGCCATCCCGTGGGCGTGCGGATGCCGACGGAGTCCCATTCGGTGCGGGTACCGTCCGCAGCGCCCAGGGCCGTGGCGACGAGGTACTCGGCCAGGACGCCTCGCAGGGTGTTGTTGGCCAGGTCGGAACACGCCCAGCTCCAGAACTCGCCGAGGGTCGCGACGGATGCGCCGTCGGCCCTGATCGGCTCGCTGCCGCTGCGGCGCCGAATGACCTGCGCGCCGAGCCCGACACGGTCCATGCTCTTCCCGCCGTCCGCCCACTGCCGTAACGGCGACAGAACTACCACAGCTTGCGGTGCTCCACCGGGCGACAGCTCCGCGGACCTCTCTCGGCCGGGTGTTGCGTCCGTTCACACGCCCGCGGCAGGCGAAATCGCTCTGTCATGTTCCGGCCACATCATCCGTAACAGGCCGCCCTGAAGATCGGCGTGCACACCGGCAGATCGAGAGAGGGCGACTCATGACACAGGGGCAGCCGACAGGACTCGACCGCAGGGGATTTCTGCGCGCCGTCGGCATCACCGGCGGCGCCGGGGCGATGTTCGCCACCATGGGCGCGCTGGGGCTCGCTCCGACCGCCGAGGCGGCCGGACGCGGCGCCGACTTCCGCGCGCCGAGCGCGGCCGACTTCCACCTCACCGGACGCAGGGCGGGCAAGGTCGTCGTCCTGGGCGCGGGCCTGGCCGGGCTGACGGCCGCTTACGAACTGGGCAAGGCCGGATACGACTGTACGATCCTGGAGCCGCGCGACAGGCCGGGCGGCCGCAACTACACCGTGCGCGGCGGGGACACCCACACCGACCTCGACGGGCGTACCCAGACCGCCCGGTTCTCCCAGGGCCAGTACCTCAACGCCGGGCCGGCCCGGCTCGCCCAGTGGATGGTCACCCTCGACTACTGCAGGGAACTCGGCGTCCCCATCGAGGTCTTCACCAACGCCAACGCCGACGCGTACATCTACCACGAGTCGGCGGGCATGCCGCCCGGGCAGCCGGTGCGGTACCGCACCGCCAAGGCGGACACCTTCGGGTACGTCAGCGAACTCCTCGCCAAGGCCACCGACCAGGGCGCGCTGGACCAGGAACTGACCACCCAGGACAAGGAGCGGCTGCTGTCGTTCCTGGAGGGATTCGGCGAGATCGGCGGACGGTCCGAGGGCTGGGCGTACACCGGCGGCGCCAACCGGGGCTTCACCACCTGGCCCGGCGCCGCCGGCACCCCCGGGAGCCTGCTCGGTGACCTGCCCACGGCCTCCGAGGTCTTCGCCTCGGGTGTCGGGCGGCACTTCGCGTTCGAGTTCGAGTACGACCAGGCGATGCTGATGTTCCAGCCCGTCGGCGGCATGGACCGGATACCCAGGGCCTTCGCCCGCGCCATCGGCGACCACCGGATCCACTACGGCTGCCAGGCCACGTCGCTGGTGCAGTCGGCCGGCGGCGTCACCGTCGGCTACACCGACCCCACCGGGCGGCAGCGGCAGGTCGAGGCGGACTACTGCGTCGCGGCCATGCCGCCCCATCTGCTCGCCAAACTGCCGCACAACCTCGGTCCCGACGTGCAGACGGCGCTCACCACCATCCGCCCCTCGTCGGCCGGCAAGATCGGGCTGGAGTACCGCAGCCGCTGGTGGGAGACCGACCACCGCATCTACGGCGGCATCACCGAGACCGACCTGGACCTGTCCCACATCTGGTACCCGTCCTACGGCCACCACGGCAAGCGCGGCGTCATCGTCGGCTACTACAACACCGGGGCCAACGCCGACGCCTACGCCGCGTTGACCCCCGCCGAACGCGAGGCGCGTGCCGTCATGCAGGGCGTGAAGATCCACGGCGAGAAGTACCGGAGCGAGCTGGCGAACTCCTTCTCCATCGCCTGGAAGCGCGTCCGCCACCTCGAAGGCGCCTGGCACAGCATCCCGGGCGGCACCGACGCCGCCGTCTACAGACCCCTGAACGAACCCACCGGACGTGTCCTGTACGCCGGCGACTGGCTGTCCTACATGGACGCCTGGCAGCACGGCGCCATCCTCTCCGCCCGCAAGGCCGTCACCGCGTTGCACAGCCGCGCCCTGAAGGCCTGACCGCCCGTCGCCACGGGCAGAGGCGCGGGGGGGGGGGGGCCCCCCCCCCCCCCCCGCCCCGCCCCCCCCCCGGGGGGGGGGCCCCCCCCGGGGGGGGGGGGGCCCCGCCCCCCCCCCACCTGAGCGACCGGGATGCCCGCGC
>NZ_JBIATA010000022.1:15689-168048 GCF_042891295.1 Streptomyces sp. NPDC001902
CCGCGGGCCCGCCGGGCCCCACCGCCCCCGCCCACCCGGCCGCCCCCGGGTGCCACGCCCGCGCGGGGGGGGGCCCCCCCCCCCCCCCGCGGGCGGGGGGGGGGGGGGGGGGCCCCCCCGCCCCCGCGCCCGTCCATGCCGGCCGACGTTGCTGACGAACCCGAGCTTGCCCTTGGCCGCCGCTCCGACCCTCATCGTGACGTCGCGAAGTCCCGGCGCTTGGTGTGGTGGGTGAAGCGCGTCGCCCGTGGGCCGGTACACCAGGGCCCGGCGCTCAGCCACCAGCTCCGGCTACCCCCACCGCATGCTCGGGCTCAGCGGGCCGGGGGTGCGTTCTTCGGTCGGCGTTGCGTACAGGACGAGGTTGCGTTCGTAGCGGCGTGCCGCGCGATCGTAGGGACCGGCGCAGGTGATCAAAGCCAGCCGGTGGGGGCCGGCGCGTGTGAAGAGGTCACGTGGCAGACGCTCCTGCTGGTACGTGCGCCGGGCGGTGACCCGGTAGGGACGTACCTTGGCGTCCGCTCCTGTCACGGTGATGGGGCCTCCCACCGGGATGTCGTACAGTGCGGCGAAGGTGCCCAGCCCGTCTTCGCGGCTGTCGACATGACCCGCTATCAAGACCGTGCCGGTCGCCGCGCCCAGCGGGGCCCCCAGTGCCCACCATCCGCCGGTGTGGAGGTCTTCCGGCAGGTCGAGAGCACCGTCGGCCCGGGCGGCGACGGGTACGACGACGGCGTCGAGACCGGCCGGGCCATGGATGCGGGTGGGTGGCGACGCCTCTTGGTCGTCGGAGGCGGGGCGGTGCACTCCGGCGGGCAGGGTGCCCGAGTCGGTGACGCCCAGTTGCGGCGTGGTCCACGTCAGCCAGCCGGCGGCCGCCGCGCCCACACCGCAAAGTGTCATCACAGCGGCGGCCGACCGGTGGCGTTCCACGGGTTCTAGCTCTTCCCGGCCGTTCGGCGGCGGATGCGCAGGAGCCAGGCCGCTCCACCGGCGGTGAGCAACGCGCCTCCGGCCACGCCGACCATGCCCGCGGTGGTGGCCGAGCCTTGCGCAGCGGCGAACTGGCCCCCGGATCCGGCGTGGACCATGCCGGTGCCCGAAGGGGCGTGGCAGGTGCCGCCGCGGACCATTTCCAGGTGCATCGCCACCACCGGACGGGCGCTGCGGGCGGCTGCCACCACTTCGGCGTTGCTCCCCGCCTTGATCTCCCGGTCGATCAACGCGAGGGTCTCGCGGTGCCCGACGTCCTCGGTGCTGAGCCATGCCGCGTCGTACGCCGGGCTGCCCGCCTTCGCCTGCACCTCGGCCAGCCCCTTGTCCTGCGCGCTGGACGGCGACGCAGGCAGCGTCACCTTCAGCTTGCCCGCGAGCATCTTCACATCCGCGTCGAGCTTGCTGTGGTCTTGGACGAGCACCTCGCCGACCTGCTTCACGCACTCGCTCGTCGCGTGGCTCTGTGCGTCGTTCCCAGCCGCGATCTCGGCGAGGTTCCCTTGGTGGACCTTCGCCAGGAACGTCGTGTCCTGGTCGGTCAGCCCCGCAGCGAACGCCTGGGGCGTTGCTATGCCGGACAATGCCGCCGCTGCCACGGCGGCAGCAAGCAGTCGTGTACGCATCGGTACTGCTCCCTTCGAGCCGGTGGGGCTGCCAAGGCGGCACCACACCGGTGGTCAGAACGGGGCGCATGGCACAGCGCCCCCGGACAGATGGCTGCCACCCCGGCGCCCCGCCGTACCGGTGAAGTCCGGTGGCTCACCCGTCGAGCCGATGTGCGCGTGCGCCGGCCGTGAAAGACCGCCCAGCCGCATGGCCGGATCTGTCCGTCGCACGGTTTCGCTGGGCGGCCGGCCCGTGCCGGCTACGGGAGGAGGACGCGGTGGAGCGGCCCTGGTCGTGCCCTCGGCGCGAACCGCGTCGGAGTGTGACTTCGGGCCCCGGGCCAGGGCTATGGGGTTCGCCCGGGGGCTGGCGCGCCCGTGTTACCCAGTGCGCTCCGGCCCCTCGTCCTCGGCCGCCGGCAGTGACCGGATGGCGCGGCCGCTCACCTCGCGCGGGACGACGCGGATCCACAGTTCCCGCGTCCCCCCGGCCCAGGGCTCGGCTCCGGGACGCCGGGCGAGGGACTCCACGACGGCGGCGTCGGTGATCCGGTCAGCGGTGCCCGCCACCAGGACGCTCCAGCCGACACGGCTGGTCTCGTCGACGTGGTCGGTCTCGAAGGCGAGCTTCGTGCCGGACGCGACCGCTGCCGCGCCGGCCGGATCCGTCCGGTAGACGACCGTTCGCCCGTCCACCAGGAAGTTGACCGGCACCAGCACGGGAGGCTCGTCCCGGGTGTCCGGCTCCGGCGCATGGGCCACCCGGCCGATGCCGTGCGTGCCCAGCCGTTCCCAGCACTCCTGCTCGGACAGCCGCTGCAGCACCGGACGGGCCGCCGGTCCGCCCCGTCCCGGCGGCGCCTCGCGCGAGCCGAGCGCCAGCTCCTCGTACGACACCCCCAGCACGGCGGCCAGCCGCATCAGCGAGGCGGGGTCGAAGTCGGTGCCCAGCTCCTCGACCTGCCGCAGGTACACGATCGACATCCCGGCCCTGGTGGCCAGCTCCTCGCGGGACATGCCCAGCTGCTCCCGCCGCACCGCGACGCGGCCGGCCACGCTCTCACCGTCGAAGGAGCCGCCGCCCGCCGAGCCGGGCCGGTCCGGACCACCCATCACTGCCGCTCACCACCTTCGTCCCGTCTCCTTTCAGCGCAACAGACCCATGGGCAGCCCGCCAGTCCAGGGAGCCGTCCCCGGCCGGAAACGCCCCGGGGGGCGACGTTCGGTCAGGCGAGGGCCGGTTCGCGTGTGACCGCGGCGAGCCCCCCGGCCCGGGACAGGAGCTGGACGCAACCGGCGCACAGCAGGCCGGTCGCGGTCAGCGTCAGCCAGACCAGCCACGGCCTGCCGCTGTGGTCGGCGAGGTCCCAGATGGCCCCGGTGGCGAGGTTGCCCAGGGTGATGCCCAGCCCGGAGACGGTGTTGTACCAGCCGTAGTGCGTGGCGACGAGGCGCTCTCCGGAGAGGGTGACGATGGTGTCCATCTCGAAGGGGTAGACCACCGCGCTGCCCACGGCCAGGACCGCGACGGCGATCACGAGCAGGGCCACCGCGAGGACGGCCTCGAACGTCCCGC
This sequence comes from Streptomyces sp. NPDC001902, assembly GCF_042891295.1. Lineage (NCBI taxonomy): Bacteria > Bacillati > Actinomycetota > Actinomycetes > Kitasatosporales > Streptomycetaceae > Streptomyces > Streptomyces sp. NPDC001902. The sequence goes on from NZ_JBIATA010000022.1 coordinate 18,867, forward strand.
CGGACGGGTCGGGGCTCACGGCCAGGGGCGTGAAGGCCAGGCCCATGAGGAGGATCCCGCCGACGATGGCCTGCGGCCCGGACCAGCGGGCACGCACCCAGTGGGTGATGCGGAGCTGGCCGAGGACGGAAACGACCGCCGAGACGATGAACAGGCCGCTGGTGACGGCCTGTCCGCCGGGGCCCAGGAGTGCGTGGGCCTGTAGGGGCAGGGCCAGGTAGAGCTGGAAGGACAGCACGTACGAGCCGATCATGGCCAGGGAGAACAGCATGAACGGCCGGTTGCCCAGCACCTGCCGCCAGGAGCCGAGGACACCCGCCGCCGCCCCGGGGCCCGTGCCGGTGCCGCGTTCCGGCCGCCGGTCGGGCAGGGCCCGGCACTGCAGGACGGTCAGCACGGCGAAGACGGCCGCGGCCGTCAGGCACACGGCGCGGAAGTCCAGGGCGAGCAGCGCCAGGCCGACCAGGGGGCCGATCAGGACGCCCGCCTGGTAGAAGACGTTGAAAAGGGCGAAGCCCTCCACCCGCCGCTCCCCGGCCTCCACGGCCAGATAGGCGCGGACCGCCGGGTTGAACAGCGCGCCGGCGAACCCGGCTGCGGCCGAGGCCGCGACCAGCGCGGGCAGGGAGTCGACCAGCCCGAGCAGCGCGAAGCCGAAGGTGCGCAGGGTGCAGCCCATCACGATGGGCGTCTTGTAGCCGAAGCGGTCCGCGATGGTGCCGCCGAACACGAACATGCCCTGCTGGGAGAAGTTCCGTACGCCCAGGACGAGGCCGACGGCCCAGGCGGCCAGGCCGAGACCGCCGGCCAGGTGGTCGGCGAGGTAGGGCATGAGCATGTAGAAGCCCAGGTTGATGGCGAACTGGTTGGCCATCAACAGCCGGGCCGGGGTGTCGAAGGAGCGGGCCTGCCGCCACAGCCCCCTCACCGGGCGGCCTCGAAGGACAGGCCGCCGAGTTCGCCGGCCGGCGCGTCGGCCGGCGGGTCCACCACGGTGGTGCAGCGGGTCCAGCGGTCGACCACGGTCTCGCCCGGGTGGGCGATCTCCTGCGGGTCCTCGGCCGGTTCGTGGTGGAGCAGGCCGTGGCCCCGGCAGTATGCGTCGTCGAAGACGGTGCCGACGTAGCGTTGCGGGCCGTCGGGGAAGATCGTCACGATCCGGGTCTCGGCCGGCAGCGTACGGGCCAGCCAGCGGGAGACCAGGGCGACCGCGCCGACGCTCCAGCCGCCGGTGGCGTAGTGGTAGCGGGCGAGGCGCCGGCAGGCCCACACCGCCTCGCCGGCGGCGACCCAGTGCACCTCGTCGAAGGCCCCGTGGTCGACGTTGCGGGGATGGATGCTGCTGCCAAGGCCCCGCATGAGCCGGGCGGCGGGCGGCTGGCCGAAGATCGTCGATCCCGTGGTGTCGACACCGACCAGCCGCAGGTTGGGGAAGAACGCGCGCAGTCGGCCGCTGACCCCGGCCGAGTGTCCTCCGGTGCCGACACTGGCGACCAGGACGTCGATGCGGCCGAGCTGGGCGACGAGTTCGTGGGCGAGGGCCGCGTAGGCGGCGACGTTGTCAGGGTTGTGGTACTGGTCCGGGCACCAGGCGGTCGGATCGGCGGCGAGGAGTTCCCGCACCCTGTCGCGGCGGGCCTGCTGCCAGCCGCCGACGGCGTGCGGTTCGGCGACGATGTCGACGGTCGCTCCGTAGGCGGTGAGCAGGGAGACCATGGGCGGTTCCATGCCGGGGTCGGTGACCGCCGTGACCGCGTGTCCGTGCACGGCCCCCGCGAGGGCGAGCCCGAGGCCGAGCGTGCCGCTGGTGGACTCCACGATGCGGGCACCGGGGAGGAGTTCACCGCGGGCGCGGGCCGCCTCGATCATGTACAGCGCGGAGCGGTCCTTGATGCCGCCGGGGTTGAAGCCCTCGAGTTTGGCCCAGAAGCCGCGGCCGTCGGGGACGAAGGGCGATCCGACCCACAGCACGGGCGTGTTGCCGACCAGTCCGGCCGGAGTGCGGCGCGGGGGCGCGGTGGCGGCGAGGAGTGCGGCCGGGGACGCGGGCGTGCCGGGGTGAGGGAGGGTGCTCATACGGGTTTCTCCTGCGGCCGTCGCCGTGGCGCGGCCGTTGGTCGTACGGATCCGGGGGCGCGTGCAGCCGTGCCCGCTGCGCGGTGCGCGGTGCGGCGGGCGGGGCTGGGGCCCTGTCAGGTCCGCGATACGCAGAGCAGGCTCAGTGTTCCGGGGCCGGAACGTGCGGGTGCGCAGGGCCGTCCGGCGCCTGCGGCCTCGGCCTTCGGGGGGTGGATGGCCGGCGCCGGTACGGCAGGCGCCGCCCCGATGCCGGAAACCGTGGGGGTGTCGGCCAGCCGGGGACGGGGATCGGGGAGCCGGTCGAGTGCGACTCCGCACAGGGCGTGGTGGTCGGCGGGAGGTCCGTCGCCGCGTGCGACGTCCTGGTCCGGGCGGGTCGCGGCGTCCTGCGGCTGGCACGGGGCCGCCGCGGCGGGACCGGCGGTGAGGGTGTCGCCACCCGTACGGTCCGGCCCGTGCGCGCAGGCCACCAGGTGGATGCTCGTGAACACGAGCACGCCCAGCAGCAGGAGCACTCCACGGAAGGAGATGCGCCGACCCGCTCGCCACGTCATGTCACGGATCGTAGTCGATCAGTTGCCTTGTGCAGTGAAGGGCCCGCGCCGCGGACCGATTTCATCGGGCCGGCAGGTCGAGTAGCCGGAAGCGGCCGGGCGGGACGGACCAGGTCCGGCCGCCGATGCGGATCCGGACCGGTGCCCCCGCGGAGGCGGGGACGGCGACGCTGATGCGGCCTCCGTCGACGTGGATCCGCACGCCCCAGTGACCCCGGTAGCGGACCGTGAAGGCGAAGCGCGACAGCTGCGGCAGCGGCGCCGGATCGAGCCACAGGGCGTCCTCACGGGCTTCCAGACCGGTCAGGCCGCGCTGGACGAGGTCGAGGGTGCCGGACATGGCACCCAGGTGTATGCCTTCCTCGGTGGTGCCGCCCTGGACGTCGGTGACGTCCCCTAGCAGTGCCTCCTGCGCGCAGGACCATGCGTCGGCCGGGTGGGCCCGGGTCAGCACCCAGGCGTGCACCACCCCGCTGAGGGTGGAGCCGTGGCTGGTGCGGCGCAGGTAGTAGTCGACCGTTGACTGCCATGTGCCGTCGTCCAGCCGGTACCCCAGGCGCCCGAACAGGCGGTGCAGTTCGGTGGGTGGGAACAGGTAGCCCAGCATGAGCACGTCGGCCTGCTTGGACGCCCGGTAGCGGTTGACCGAGTCCCCCTCGGCCTCCAGGATCCGGTCCAGCCGGCGGATGTCCCCGTACCGGGCCCGGTAGCCCGCCCAGTCGATCTCCTCCAGCCCGTCGTAGCCCGTGAACTGGCTGATCACGCCGGCATGCCAGGGGACGTACAGCTTGCGCGAGACGTCCTCCCAGCGGTCCGTCTCCTCCGGGCCGAGGCACGTCCGCTCGCGGAGTTCGTCGCGGCGCGGCGCGGGGAGGGTCCGCCACAGCTCCAGGGTCCGCTCCAGTACCCAGGCGGCGGTGACGTTGGTGTACGTGTTGTCGTCGACTCCGGGTGTCGCGGAGCCGGGGTAGGCGTCGTGGTACTCGTCGGGTCCGACGACGCCGCGGATGCGGTAGCGGCCGCCGGTGTCGCAGTCGGGGTCCCAGGTGGCGCGGCAGGCCCAGAAGCGGGCGATCTGCAACAGCATCTCGGCGCCCTTGGTGTACAGGAACTCCGTGTCGCCGGTGGCCTGGCCGTACCGCCAGATGTTGTAGGCCACGGCGGAGCCGACGTGGTGCTGGAGCCGGGTGTGGTCCGGCAGCCAGCGTCCCGAGCGCGGGTTGAGGTGGAGGGTCTGGGTCTCCTCGCGTCCGTCGCTGCCGCTCTGCCACGGGTACATCGCTCCCGTGCACCCCACCTGTTCCGCCGCCCGGCACGCCTCCTCCAGACGGCGGTGGCGGTACTCCAGCAGCGCCCGGGACACCTCGGGGAAGTGCAGGTCGAGGTAGGGCAGGACGAACAGTTCGTCCCAGAAGACGTGTCCTCGGTAGGCCTCTCCGTGCAGTCCCCTGGCGGGCACGCCCACGTCCAGCTCGGCGGTGTGCGGGGAGAGGGTCTGCAGGACGTGGAAGGCGTGCAGCCGCAGGATCCGTCCGGCTTCGCCGGGAATGTCCAGGCCGGCGCGGCGCCACAGCCGGGCCCAGGCGGCGGTGTGCGTGGCGAGGAGGCCGGCGAAGTCCGGGGCCCGTTCAACACGGTCGAGGGCGGCGTGCAGCGGGTCGCTGATCGCCGGGTCCCGGGAGGTGTGCAGGGCGACGGTCTTCTCGACGACGGCCGGCCGGTCCGGCGCGACCGGGACGGTCAGCCGGTGGACCACGGTGCGCTCCCCCGGCTCCAGTGTCCGTACGGCCGTCGGAGACGTCGTGGCGCGTGTCCGCGCGGCGAGCGCGATGCGGATGTCGGAGGCGGTGGTACGGCACCGCAGCCAGACGGTGTCCGGTTCGGAGGTTCCGGTGTGCATCCGGGTGAGGTGACGGCCGTTCAGGTCCCCGTAGCGGGCGACACCTGCGTTGCCGACGTCGCCGTCGAGCGCGGACTCGACCTCCAGGTCGGCGGACCAGTCGCCCTCCACGCGGAAGACGGTGCGCAGTGCGGCGAGGTGCGGGGCGTGCATGTGCACCAGCCGGGTCTGCTCGACGGCGAGGACCCGCCCGCGCGGGTCACGCAGCCGCAACGTCCGCGTCAGGGTGCCGCGTCGGAGGTCTAGGTCCTGCCGGTGCTCCAGCAGTGAGCCGTCGTCGGGGGCGAACCACGCCCCGCCGTCGCCGATCCTGAACCGCAGGGGCAGCCAGTTGGGCAGGTTGACCATGTCCTCGTTCTGCACCTTCCGCCCGGCGACGGTGGAGTGGAGCCGGTTGTAGCACCCGGCGGCGTAGGTGCCGGGGTAGTGGTGGGGGCCGGCCACGGTCTCCGGGGCGGCGCCGCGGGTGGCGAAGTAGCCGTTGCCAAGAGTGCACAGGGCCTCGCGCAACCGTTCCTGGGCTGGGTCGTAACCCTCGTACGACCAGGTCCACTCCCCCATCGTCGCCCCTCTCCAGGGAATCCGGCGGCCGGGCCGGGCCCGCCGCGCGGCCCCCTCCTGCGCCTCGGGGTCGTGCGACAGGCCTTCCTCTCCAGTCTCCCTTCGACCCCGCTGCCCCGCCCCGGGAGCGGGGCAGGGCCGGCTCAACCGCGGATCACGCGGGCTGGGGGACGAGGGCGACCGGGCACGGGGCGTGGTGGATCACCGCATGGTTGACGGGGCCGAGCTGGAGCCCGAAGGGGCTGTTGCGGCGACGGGCGCCGACGACCAGCAGGTCAGCGTCGTCCAGCGTCGCGAGCAGGACCTTGCGGGCATGGCCCTCCTGCACATACCGGTGGTGGCGCACGCCGGGGCGGGCGGTCGCCGCGGCCCGCAGGGCCTGGTCAAGGTGTTCCTCGGCACGACGTCGGTGGTTTTTGGCCGCCTCGTCCTCGTAGCCGTACTCGGCGCTCCCGCCCGGCGGCATCCGCCAAGCGTGAACGGCCCGCACACCGCATCCGCGCAGTTGGGCCTCGTGGAAGGCGAACTCCACGGCGGCGGCGGAGTTCTCGTCCGGCCCTACACCGAGCACGATCCAGCCCTGGCCGGAGCCGGCGTCCCGTTCCTCTCGGTCGCCCCTCACCACGACCACCGGGCACTCCGCACGGCCGGCCAGGGTCAGACCGACGGAGCCCAGCAGCAGGCCCGCCATGTCGCCGCGGCCACGGTGGCCCACCACCACGGCGGTGGCGCGGGTCGCTTCGCGCAGCAACGCGTACGTGGTGTCCTCGGCAAGGACCTCGGCCGACACCTCGAGGCCGGGGCGGCGCAGGCCGGCCCGCTCCCGTGCGGAACTCGCGATGTGCTGGGCCAGGATCTGCGCTTCGGGAGGTACCCGGCTGAAGGAAGGGGCCCGTCCCTCGTACCGCTCCCACAGGGAGGCGTGCACGATCCGCAGCGGCAGCCCGCGTACCTCGGCCTCGTCCGCGGCCCAGTCGACCGCCTTCAGGGCGGCATCCGAGCCGTCGGTGCCCACGACCAGGGGAAGCGTCATGGCTTCCACCGCCTCTCGATGTTGTGGTTCCCGTACCGACGACCCTGCCGGTCGGTGCCCCATGCGCACATGGGCCAGTCGGCCCGTCCCAGGGGACCCTCGGCCGTACCGGTGGCCCCACCGGCCCATGCGGGGCACGGTGGAAACGACCGACAGTGGACCTGACGAGGCGGGGCCCGTCCACGGCGGACCCGGCCTGAGACGACAGTGCAGGGAGGCGGGGAGATGTACCACCGCAACGTCGGCGATCTGATGACCAGGGCAGTCGTGTCGGCGCGGCCGGACACGCCGTTCAAGGAGATCGCGAAGCTGCTGGCGGAACACGACGTCACGGCCGTTCCCGTCGTGGACGAAGGGAACCGGCCGGTGGGCGTGGTGTCCGAGGCGGACCTCCTGCACAAGGAGGCGGGGCAGCCGGATCCGACCGGCCTGCTGCCGGCCCGGCATCCGCGGCCGGGCGAGCGTTCCGGCCTCGCCGCCACGACCGCGGAGGGGCTGATGAGCAGCCCGCCCGTCGTCGCGCGGCCCGAGTGGTCCGTGGTCGAGGCGGCCCGGGTGATGGAGCGTCGAGGGGTGAAGCGGCTGCCGGTGGTGGACGAGACGGGCCGACTGGTGGGGGTGGTCAGCCGCGCCGACCTGCTCCGGGTCTTCCTGCGCAGGGACCGCGCCATCCGTGAGGAGATAGCCGGTGACCTGCTGGTGAAGACGCTCGGGCTCGCCCCCAACGCCGTCACGGTCCAGGTGGTCGACGGGAAGGTCACCCTCGAGGGCGTGATGGATCGCCGCAGCCTCGTGCCGGTGGTCACCGAGCTGTGCCGCGGCGTCGACGGCGTCGTCGACGTCGAGGCCCGGCTGGGCTACAAGGCCGACGACACCGTCCGGCCCGCCCCGGCGCACCGCTGACCCTGCGGGAGCAGGCAGTGGACGGTGCCGTGTCCTCGCCCTCCACGAGCTCTCGTCTGACGCCGCGGCCGCGCGTTCCGGACGGGGCACCGCCTGACCCTCGTCCGCCCCGGCCGGCGCCGGATGAGGGGCCTTTCGGCCCCCGTCGGAGCCCCGGCCGACCCCTGGGAGCACCTCGGTCCCCGCCCGATGGTGGGAGGGAGCCGAGGAGAGGGGAACAGCGATGACGGACACCGCGTTGCGCCGGCCGCAGCCGACCCACGCGCTGCTGGCGGACGGCAGGACCGTGGAGATCCGCGCCGCGGGGCCGGACGACCACGACCGGGTCGAGCACCTGTACGCACGGATGTCGCCGGAGAACGTGCGGTTGCGGTTCTTCTGCGTGGGCCGGCGTTCGGGACAGCTCGCCGCCGACCGTCTCCACGAACCCGCCCGGCCTGGTCGGCTGACCTTGCTCGCGCTGCTCGGCGACCGGCTGGTGGGCCTCGCCGAGTACGTCACCGGACAGGACCCCGAGGCGGCCGACGTCGCTCTGGCCGTGGCCGACGACGTCCACCACACCGGCGTCGGAACCCTGCTGCTGGAGCACCTGGTGCACGCGGCCCGCTCCGACGGCATCAGGACCTTCGAAGCCGACGCCCTCGCGGACAACCACGCCGTGCTCAAGGTCTTCGCAGATCTGAGGCTGCGGACCGCCCGCCACTTCGACGGCCCCGAAGTGCAGTGCACCATCCGCCTCGATGCCGACGAGCGGTACCTGGCGGCCTGTGACGAACGAGGCCGTGGCGCCGACACCGCGAGCATGCGGCCGCTCCTGCGCCCGCGCTCGGTGGTGGTCGTCGGGGCCGGCACCAAGCCGTCGTCGGTGGGGCGGGCGGTCCTGCGCAACCTGCTGCGCGGCGGCTTCACCGGTCCTCTGTACGCGGTCAACCCGCACGCCGGCACCATCGCGGACGTTCCCGCGTACCCGTCCGTGGCCGAGCTGCCGCAGGTTCCCGAGCTGGCCGTGCTCGCCATCCCGGCCGCGGCGGTGCCGGAGGTCGCGCGCCAGTGTGGTGCCGTCGGGGTGCGCGCGCTGGTCGTCGTCACCTCCGGGCTGGACTCGGGCCAGGCCGTGGCGCTGCTCGGTGCCTGCCGCCACTACGGGATGCGCCTGGTCGGCCCGAACTGCCTCGGCATCGCGAACACCGAGGAGGACGTACGGCTGGAGGCCACCTTCGCCGCGCACCGGCCGCTGCCCGGTACCGCCGGTGTCGCCGTCCAGTCGGGCGGGGTGGGCATCGCGCTGCTCGGCGGCCTGGCCCGGCTGGGCATCGGGGTCTCGGAGTTCGTCTCGCTCGGCGACAAGTACGACGTCAGCGGCAACGACCTGTTGCAGTGGTGGGAGGGCGACGGCCGCACCGACATGGCGCTGCTCCACCTGGAGTCCTTCGGCAACCCGCGCGCATTCTCCCGCACCGCCCGCCGGGTGGCACGCGTCATGCCCGTGCTGACCGTCGACGCGGGCCGTTCCGAGGCCGGGCGGCGTGCCGCGGCCTCGCACACGGCTGCCGCCGCGACGCCGACGATGACCCGGCAGGCGCTGTTCACCCAGGCGGGGATCATCGCGACGCGCACGATCGGCGAACTCCTCGAGACCGCCGCTCTCCTGCACTCGCAGCCACTCCCCGACGGCACCCGTGTCGCCGTGGTGTCCAACGCGGGTGGCGCCGGGGTACTGGCGGCGGACGCCTGCCAGGAGGCCGGGCTCTCGGTGCCCGTCCTACCGGAAGCCGTGACCCGGGAACTGCTCGGTCTGCTGCCCTTGGGTGCGAGCGCCGCCAATCCGGTGGACACGACCGCCGCGGTGGGCGAGAGCGCACTGCGCGCCTGCGTGGACCGGCTCGCCGGCCACCCGTCCGTGGACGCCGTACTGCTCGTCCTGGTCCCCACCGCCCTGGCCGCGGCGACCGGTGACGACCCGGTGCGGGCCCTCACGCACGGCCTTGGCGACGGCCGGGCCGCAACCGTGGCCGCGGTCCTGCTCGACCAGCCCGAGGGCGTACGGCTGCTGCACACCGCAGGCGGTGGGGCAGTACCCGCCTACAACGACCCGCGGGCCGCGGCCCAGGCACTGGCCCACGCGGCGGCGCGGGCCCGCGGGCTGGCCCGGCCGCCGGGCACCGTGCCCGTCGTGAAGGGCACCGACGCGGCCGCCGCGAGGGCCTTGGTCGAGGGGTTCCTCGCCGCACACCCCGACGGAGGCTGGCTCGCCCCGTACGCCTGCGCCGAGTTGCTCGACCACTACGGCATCCCGCACGTGGCGCAGGCATGGGCGCAGGACGAGCAGCAGGCCGTCGAGGCGGCGGGGCGGCTCACCGGACCCGGTGGACGGGTGGCGCTCAAGGCCCACTGGCCGGGCCTGGTGCACAAGAGCGAGCACGGGGCGGTCTTGCTGGACCTCCAAGGCGAGGAGCAGGTCCGCGCCGGGTACCGCGAGCTGGCCGGACGTTTCGGCGAGGTGCTGACGGGCGTACTGGTGCAGCCGATGGCGGGCCGGGGCACCGAACTGTTCGCAGGTCTCGTCCAGGACGAGGTGTTCGGGCCGCTGGTCCTGTTCGGCCTGGGCGGCACCGCCACCGAGGTGCTGGCCGACCACGCGGCGCGGCTGGCCCCGCTCACCGACCTCGACGTCCACGACCTGATCACCGCGCCGCGGTGTGCCCCGCTCCTGTTCGGTCACCGCGGCAGCACGGCGGCCGACCTGGAGGGGCTCGAGCAACTGCTGCTGCGGCTGTCGGCGATGGCGTCCGACCTGCCGCAGCTCGCCGAGGCCGACCTCAATCCCGTGGTCGCCCGCCCGAGCGGCGTGGAGGCCCTCGACGTCCGCATCCGCGTGCTCCCGCGGCAAGCCCGGGACCCGTACCTGCGCCGGCTTCGGTGAGCCTGCCGCGGCCAGGAGGAGACGACGATGAAGCACCGCAAGACCGGTCACCTGATGACGGCGGACGTCGTCAGTGTCCGTGAGGGCACTCCGTTCAAGGACGTCGTCGCGTTGCTCGCACGGCACCGGATCAGCGGCCTGCCCGTGGTCGACGACGACGACAAGGTGCTCGGAGTCGTCTCCGAGAGCGACCTGATGCTGCGCCAGGCGGCCCGGCAGGAGGGCTGGCGCGGGCGGCGCCTGCAGGCGCTGTCCCCCTCCGCCCGGAGGAATGCCGTCCGTGGCCGCGCACGCACCGCCGGGCAGCTGATGTCCACTCCGGCGATCACCGTACGCGCGGGGGAGAGCATCGCCGTCGCCGCACGCACCATGGCGGACCACCGCGTCAACCGACTGCCCGTGGTCGACGACGAGGACCGTCTCGTCGGCATCGTCACCCGTGGCGACCTGCTCCAGGTCTTCCTCCGCCCGGACCGCGAGATCCGGACCGAGGTCGTCGACGAGGTCGTCGTCCGCGCCCTGTGGCTGGCCCCGCGCGCGATCGGGGTGAGCGTCCACCTCGGGGTGGTCACCCTCGAGGGCCGCTTGGAGCGCCGCAGTGAGGTGCCCCTGGCCGAGGCCATGACCCGGCACGTCGACGGCGTGGTCGCCGTGGTGAACCGGCTCACGTACCGGATCGACGACACGCACGGACGGCCCGCGGATCCCACGGTCCACGGCGTCACCGCCGAACGGCTACGCACTCCGTGAGGAGGACACGATGTTCGTCTACGACCACATGAACGGCTGGGGCTGGGCCCTGATGTCACTCGGCTGGCTCGTGCTGCTGGTGCTCGTCGGCCTGGCCGTGACGGTACTGGTGCGCCGCACCCACGACACCGGTCCGGCCCGGTCCGCCGAGCGGCAGCTCCCGAGCCCGCGGGAGCTACTGGCCGAGCGGTACGCCCGCGGCGAGATCGACGACGTGGAGTACCGGCAGAGGCTCGAGGTACTGGAACAGGCGACCGGTCACCGGCAGGACTCGAGGTGATCGGACACGGTGCACTCCTCGCGGGCCGCGACGGCACACCTCCCGCCGGTCCCGGCGGTCTTCCCGGGGACGGGCTCGGATGAAATCCGCCCCCGTCGTCCCCCGGAGGCTTGCGCTTGCCCCGGGCGCCCACGACGTCGACCCGGCGGACGTGCCCTGCCTGCCCCCGGAGCAGGTGTTCCCGGCACTGGGCAGCTCGCCGCGCGGTCTCACCCCCGCCGAGGCCGCAGCGCGCCTGGCACGTCACGGCTCCAACGAGTTGCCCGCAGCAGCCGGGCGGGGACCGTGGCCGCGGCTGCTGTCCCAGTTCACCGATCTGTTCGCAGTGGTGCTGCTGGTCGCCTCCGCCATCACGTTCCTCGCGTACGGGCTGCAGGAGCCCCGCGACGAAGGGACGCTCCAGCTCGCCTTCGCCATCGCCGCGGTGGTGCTGCTCAACGCCGTGATCGGCTTCGCCCAGGAGTACTCGGCCGAGCGCACCGCCGAGTCACTTCAGGCGATGGTGCCGCACACGTGCACCGTGCTGCGCGACGGGGAGCGGGTGCCGCTGCCCGTACGGGAACTCGTGCCGGGTGATCTGCTGGTCCTGGAGGCGGGCGACGCGGTGCCCGCCGACTGCCGGCTCGTCGAGGCACGGGCGGTCGAGCTGAACAACGCCGCACTCACCGGGGAGAGCGAGCCCGTGCGGCGGACCGCGGAGGCGGTACCGGCCGGCCCGCTGCTGCAGGCGCGTGACTGCCTGTTCATGGGTACCGACGTGGTGGCCGGCTCGGGCAAGGCCGTTGTCTTCGCGACCGGCGCGGCGACCGAGTTCGGCCGGATCTTCCGGCTGACGGCACGGGCGCCCCGTCAGCGGACCCCGTTGCAGGTACAGGTCGCGGCGATGGCCCGGCGGGTCGCGCTGGCGGCCCTGGTGATCGGAGCCCTGCTGTTCGCGATCCGGATCCCGTCGGGGCAGCCGGTGGTGGCCTCGTTCGTCTTCGCGCTCGGCGTCATGGTCGCCCTGGTCCCGGAGGGACTCCCGGCGACGTTGTCGGTGTCGCTGGCCATCGGCGTGCGGCGGATGGCCCGGCGCAACGCGCTGGTGAAGAAGCTGCTGGCGGTGGAGGCGCTCGGGTCGACGACGGTGATCTGCACCGACAAGACCGGCACCCTCACCCAGGCCGAGATGACCGTGACCCGGCTGTGGGCACGCGGGGCCTGGCACGAGGTGTCCGGTGTCGGATACGAGCCCGTCGGCACGCTCACCGATCCCGGCCCGGTACGGGAACTGCTGCGGGTGGCCGCCCTGTGCTGCGACGCACGCCTGTTGCCCCCGGGTGAGCGGGGCGGTACGCGCATCCTGGGCGACACCACGGAAGGCGCCCTGCTGGTGGCGGCCGCCAAGGCCGGAGTGGACACCGCCGGCGAGGAGCAGCGCACACCGCGGGTGACGGAGTTCCCCTTCGACTCCGACCGCAAAGTCATGAGCACGGTGAACGCGCTCCCGGACGGCGGCAGCCAGATCTGCGTGAAGGGTGCGGCGCAGGAACTGCTCGCGCGCTGCACGCATGCCGTCGGCGAGTCGGGGCCCGAGCCGCTGACCGCCCGGGCACGGGAAGCGATCACCGAGGCGAACGACGCGATGGCCGCGCAAGGACTGCGGGTACTGGGGGTGGCACAGCGGACGCTGCCGCCCGGGCAGCCGTCAGGATCACAGGAGGAAGCCGAGTCCCACCTGGTGTTCCTGGGGCTGGCCGGAATGCAGGATCCGCCGCGCCCGGAGGTCACCGACGCCGTCACGGCTTGCCGTCGGGCGGGGATCCGCATCGTGATGGTCACCGGCGACCATCCGCTGACCGCCGAGGCGGTCGCGCGGCGGGTGGGGATCGTCCGCGGGGCGGCACCCTTGGTGATGACGGGCGCGGACCTGGACTCCATGGACAGCGAGGCACTGCGCGAACTGCTGGGGCGCCCTGGCGAGTTGCTGCTGTGCCGGGTCAGCCCCGAGCACAAGATGCGGGCTGTCGCAGCCCTGCAGGGGACCGGCCACGTGGTGGCGGTCACCGGGGACGGCGCCAACGACGCTCCCGCGCTCAAACACGCCGACATCGGGGTGGCCATGGGAGCCGGGGGCACCGACGTGGCCCGCGAGGCCGCCGAGATGGTACTGCTGGACGACTCCTTCGCGTCGATCGCGGCGGCCGTCCGTCTGGGCCGCTCGGTCTACCGCAACATCCGCAAGTTCCTGGTCTACCTGTTCAGCCACAACGTCGCCGAGCTGGTCCCGATCCTCGTCGCGACCTTCGTGGGGTTCCCGCTCGTGCCGATCACCGCCGTGCAGATCCTCGCCATCGACCTGGGATCGGACGTGCTGCCCGCGCTCGCGCTCGGCGCCGAGCCCCCCGAGCCCGATGTGATGGACCGACCGCCGCGTTCCCGGCGCGAACCGCTGTTCTCCGCGGCAGTGGTCCGCCGCTTCCTGTTCCTCGGCAGCATCCAGGCGCTGGGGGTGTGCGCGGTCTTCTTCTGGCACGTCAACTCCGCGGGCGTCCCCTACGCGGACTTCACCGCCGGCAACCCCGTCTACCGGGAGGCGATCACCATGGTCCAGGCGGGCATCGTCGTCAGCCAGTTCTTCAACGCCCAGGCGGTGCGCACCGACCGCGAGAGCGTCTTCCGCATCGGCCTGTGGACCAACCCCGCGCTCATCGCCGCGGGCTTGCTGGGGGTCGCCATCATGGCGGCGATCTCCTATCTGCCCTTCCTGCAGGCCGTGTTCCACACCGCGCCGCTGGACGCCGCCGACTGGGCCGTGCTCGCCGCGTTCGGCGCACTGCCGCTGGCCGCCGAGGAACTGCGCAAGTGGTGGCTGCGGCGTTTCCGGCCACTGCCCGGCGCGGGGCGACGGGAAGGGGCGGGGGCATGAAGGTGATCATCGTGGGCTGCGGGCGGGTGGGTTCCGCGCTGGCCCTGCGCCTCACCGCCGAGGGCCACGACATCTGGGTGGTCGACCGTCGTCCGCAGGCCCGGAAAGCCCTTCGTGAAGGTTTCGCCGGGCACTTCCTCGAGGGCAACGGCTACAGCCGCGCGGTGCTGGACGCGGCGGGCGTCGGACACGCCGACGCGCTGCTGGCGGTGACCGGCCGGGACAACGGCAACATCGTCACCGCGCGAGTGGCGAGGCAGACGTACCGGGTGCCTGTCGTCCTTGCCAGGGTCGACGACCCGCGCAGGGCCGAGGTCCACCGGGGCCTGGGCATCCGCACCATCAGCAGCGTCAGCTGGACCGTCGACCGGCTGCACCGCCTTCTGCTGCACCGGCACCTCGCGCCGGAACTGGGGTTCGGCGACGGCGAGACACTGCTCGTCCGTTCCAGCCTGCCCGACTACCTCACCGGCCGCCCACTGTCGGTGTTCGAGGTCGACGGCGAGATCCGTGTCGCGGAGGTCACCCGCGGCGGGCACTCGCTCGTTCCCTCGCGCCACACGCTGGCCGAGCCCGGGGACGTGGTCACCTTCACCGTCGCCACCACGGCCCTCGGTCGCCTGCGCGGTTTCCTCGGCAAGGAGCTCGGGACATGAGAGCGATCGTCGCGGGCGCCGGACGGCTCGGCGCCCAGGTGGCCCAAGTGCTCGCCGCCGCACGGTACGACGTGACCGTCCTCGAACGGGACGAGGCACGCGCCGCCGAACTCGGCCCGCGACTCGCCGTCCGGATGCTGACCGGCGACGCGTGCGACCCGGACCTGCTCGAACACGCGGGCGCGCTCAACGCCGATCTGGTCATCGCCACCACCGGGGAGGACGAGGACAACCTGATCGTCAGCCTCCTGGCCAAACGCCACTTCGGCGTCCCGCGCGTGGCCGCCCGCGTCAACGACGAGGAGAACGCCTGGCTGTTCGACGGCACGTGGGGGGTGGACAGCGCGGTACCCGCCGCCACGCCGCTGATCTCGCTGATCGAGGAGGCGACGGGAGCCACCGACACCGTGGCCCTGCTGCGGCTGAGCAAGGCAGGGGTCAACGTCATCGAGACCGCCATCCGTGCCGCGTCCCGGGCCGCCGGCCGCCCGCTGGCCGAGGTGGTCCTGCCGGAGGGCAGCGTGATCGCCACCGTGGTCCGCGAGGGCCGGCCCAACGTGCCGACGCCGCAGATGGTGCTGCGGCCCGGCGACGAACTGCTCGTGGTCTCCCACTCTGCGACCGAACAGGAGATCCACACGGCCGTCCAGTGAGACGGGCGGCTCGTCGGCCGGCACGTGGTCAGCCGGAGCGAGCGGGGAGCGACACCCGGAACTCGGTGTGCCCGGGGCGGCTGGTGACCTCGACGGCGCCGTGGTGGGCGGTGACGATCGCGTGGACGATCGCGAGTCCGAGGCCGGTACTGCCCGTACTGCGCGAACGGGCCTGGTCGGCACGGACGAAGCGGGTGAAGACCTCGGGCTGGAGTTCCGCCGGGATCCCGGGCCCGTCGTCGCTGACGGTGAGACGTGCGCCGTCCGCGTCCGAGGAGAGGGCGACCGACACTTCCGTACCGGCCGGGGTGTGCGTGCGGGCGTTGGCCATGAGGTTCCCGAGGGCCTGCTGTAGACGATGGCCGTCTCCGGACACCACGACGGGCTCCTCGGGAAGGTCCAGGAACCAGCGGTGGCCCGGTCCCGCGGCGCGGGCGTCGTCGACGGCGTCGAGGACGAGCCGGGTCAGGTCGACCTCCTCGTGCTCGAGAGGGCGACCCGCATCGAGACGGGCCAGGAGCAGGAGGTCGTCGACGAGGTGCGTCATGCGCTGCGACTCGGACTGGATGCGATCGAGGGCGTGGCGGATCTCGGCGGGGACAGGGCCCCGATGGCGAAGGGCGAGTTCGGCGTGGCCCCTGATGTTCGCGACGGGGGTCCGCAGTTCGTGGCTGGCGTCGGCGGCGAAGTGCCGGAGTCGCTCCTCGCCGGCCTGACGCCGGACCAGGGCGTCCTCCACGTGCCCGAGCATGTGGTTGAGCGCGGCGGCGACCTGGCCGACCTCGGTGCGGGGGTCGGTGTCCGGCAGGGGCCGCGGCATGGCGACCTCGCCGGTGGCCAGGGGCAGGCGTGCGACACCGGACGCGTGCTCGGTGACCCGGTGCAGGGGTCGCAGGCTCACCCGTACCCACAACGTCCCCGCGACTCCGGTGGCGAGGAGGGCCGCGCCGAAGACCACGGCCTCCACGGCTTCGAGGCGGTGCAGCGTCGCTTCGACGGGGTGCAGTGGAAGTCCGGTGAGCAGGACGTCGCCGTCGTCGCCGCGGACCGCCGTGACGCGGTAGGCGCCGAGCGAGGCGATGCGGATGCTGTGCCCCCTCCCGTCGACCGGGACACCTCCCAGGGCGCGTCGGTCTCCGGCGGAGAGCGCCAGGGGGCGGTCGGCCGCGTCGTCGACCACGGCGGCGTGGGTGACGTCGCCGCCCAGCAGTCGGGCGCCGAAGGTCGCGTCGGCCTGCCCCCTGGTGTCGGGGCGGTTGTCCGCGTCGGGCGTCCTCTCGTGCTCCAGACTGGCCGCGAAGCGCCCCCCGGTCGCCGTCAACTGCTCGTCCAGTCGTCCCAGCAGGAATCCCTTGAGCGCGAGGACGGTGGTGACGCCCACGGCCGCGCAGGCCACCGCCAGCAGGACGAGGAGCCCGGCGGTGAGCTGACCCCGCAGGGTGCGGGGAGGGAGTCGTCTCATGGGGCCTCGGACCTCAGGACGTATCCGACGCCGCGGACCGTGTGGATCATCGGGGAACGTCCCGCGTCGATCTTCTTGCGGAGATAACTGATGTAGAGCTCGACGACATGGGCCTGGCCGCCGAAGTCGTACGCCCAGACCCGGTCGAGGATCTGGCTCTTGGACAGCACCCGGCGCGGGTTGCGCATGAGGAACCGCAGCAGCTCGAACTCCGTCCGGGACAGCTCGATCAGGGTCCCGGCACGGCGGACCTCCCGGGCCTCCTCGTCCATCGTGAGGTCGCCGACGACCAGCCGGTCCACGTCGGTGGCGGCGGTCATCCCGGCCCTGCGGAGCAGACCGCGCAGCCGCGCGATGACCTCCTCCAGGCTGTACGGCTTGGTCACGTAGTCGTCGCCGCCCGCCGTGATGCCGGCGACGCGGTCCTCGACCGCGTCGCGAGCCGTCAGGAACAGCACGCACACGCGGTCGGCGTCACGCCGCAGCTCGCGCAGGACGTGCAGGCCGTCGACGTCGGGCAGCATCCAGTCCAGGACGACCGCGTCAGGGCGGAAGTCGCGGGCGGTCGCGAGCGCGGACGCCCCGTCTGCGGCCGTCCGTACCCGGCAGCCCTCTCCGGCCAGGGCGGCGGAGAGCACGTCGGTGACATCGGGCTCGTCGTCGACGACCAGGATGCGCACCGGGCTCCCGTCGGGACGGTGCATGCCGGGGGGTGGTGTGCGGCTCTCTTCCATGGTGAGTACAGCATCCCTCGCACACGTCCCCACGGCGGCCCCGGAAACCTCTGCGTTTCCTCTGAGTTCCCGCTGGGCTGCCCGGATCAGAGGAAACGCAGAGGTTCGATGCCGATGCTGGGGGCGCCCGACGACGATCACGCTCCTGGGAGCCTCATGGCCGCCACCTCCACCACCGCCCACGCCGGTCGCGGACTGCGCCACCGGCGGCCGCGCCGCAGCCTCGTCCCGGTGCTCGCGCCGCTCGCGATCTGGGCGGGCGCCGCGGGAGTGCTGGCGTTGTGGTGGTCCGACACCACCTCCGTCGTCGGTCCGGCGGGGTGGCTGACCGGTGCGGGCCGCATCACGGGCCTCCTCGCCGGATACGCCTGCGCGGTCCTGCTCGTGCTGATGGCTCGCGTGCCCCTCCTCGACCACAGTGTCGGAACCGACCGGCTCGCCCGCTGGCACGCCTGGGGCGGGCGCTGCACCGTCTCCCTGGCCCTGGCCCACACGCTGCTGATCATCTGGGGTTACGCCGCCGCCTCGCACGCCTCCTTCGTGGGACAGACCATGACACTCGTCCTGGACTATCCGGACCTCCTCAAGGGCACCGCCGGATTCCTGCTGTTCGTCGCCACGGGTGCGGTCTCCGCGCGTGCGGCCCGCCGGAAGATGAGCTACGAGACCTGGCACTACCTGCACTTCGCCACCTACCTCGCGGTCTTCCTCGCCTTCGGGCACCAGCTGTCCAACGGAGCGGACTTCGTCGGGAACCGGGCAGCCCAGACCGCCTGGTACGCGCTCTACCTCGGCGCCGCCGTCCTGGTCGCCTGGTACCGATTCGCCGTCCCGCTCCGGCGCGGCCTCCGCCACGGGCTCACGGTCGTCGCCGTCCACCCGGAGGCACCCGGGATCGTGTCCGTCCACCTCACCGGTGAGCACCTGGACGAGCTGGCGGGTGCGCCGGGACAGTTCCTGCGCTGGCGCTTCCTGACCCGCGGGCTGTGGTGGACCGCCAACCCGTACTCCCTGTCCGCCCCGCCCCACCCTCGGCACCTGCGCATCACCGTGAAGTCCGCGGGCGGCCACAGCGGCGCCCTGGCCCAGCTGACCCCGGGCACCCGCGTGTGGGCGGAAGGCCCCTACGGCGCGTTCACCGCGGACCGTCGCACCGCGTCGAAGGTCCTCCTGCTGGCGGGAGGTGTCGGCATCACCCCGCTGCGGACTCTCTTCGAGACCCTGCCCGGCCCGGTGACCCTCGTCTACCGGGCACGCCGTCCGGAAGACCTCGCCCTGCGCGGCGAACTCGACGCGATAGCGCACAGGCGCGGCGCCACGGTCCATTACGTGGTGGACGACCCCGCTCGCCACCACTCCCCCCTGACCGCGCAGGCACTGTCCGCCCTCGTCCCCGGGCTGGCCGGTCACGACGTCTACCTCTGCGGCCCGCCGCCCATGACGGAAGCCGCGGTGCGGGCCTTGCGCGAGGCGGGAGTGCCCGCCCGCCGCATCCACCACGAGTCGTTCGCGTTCTGAGGAGAACCACCGCATGCGTCGCGCCGTGCTCACCACCACCGGGACCAGTGCCCTCATCGCCGGGATGCTCTTCCTCAAACCCCACCAGCCGTCCGTCGTGGCGGGCGGTCCGGATCCCTCGGCTGCCTCGCCCACGCCCCAGCGGTCGGAGCAGGCGTCCCCAGGCGGCCACGGCGCCGCCAACGGCACCTTCACCGGTGCGCCCGTGGACACTCCCTACGGGACGGTGCAGGTGGCGGCCACGCTCGCCGACGGAAGGATCACCGCCGTCCGGGTCCTCCAGGCGCCGGACGAGAACGGCAGGGACCGGCAGATCGCCGCCTACGCCCTGCCCCGCCTGACGCAGGAGGCCCTCGGCGCCCAGAGTGCCCGCATCGACGCCGTGTCCGGGGCGAGCTACACCAGCCAGGGGTACGTCCGGTCCCTGCAGAGCGCTCTGGACCAGGCCCGTGCGTGACCCCGCCCGCGGGCTGCACCACGTCGAACACGTGATGGGCACCGTCTTCTCCTTCGACGTCCGGGACCGGGCCACCTGCGCCGTCCGCGATGCCCTCGACCGTGCCGTCCGCCATCTGCACACCGTGGACGCCGTGTTCTCCACGTACCGTCCCGACAGCGCCGTCAGCAGGCTCGGCCGCGGCGAGATCGGCCTCGATGACTGTCCGGGCGAGGTGCGCGACGTGCTGGAGCTGTGCGCCCGGGCGAGCCACGAGACGGACGGCTGGTTCAGCATCACGGCCGGCGGCACCCTCGACCCCTCGGGTCTCGTCAAGGGGTGGGCCACCGAGAACGCCTCCCGGATGCTCCACGAGGCCGGGGCACACCACACCTGCGTGAACGGGGGCGGCGACGTCCGCCTCCGGGGCCAGGCGGCCCCGGGCACCCCTTGGCGCATCGGCATCGCCGACCCGCTTCACCCGGGAGCGCCGGCCGTCGTCGTGTCCGCGAGCGGCGACCTGGCCATCGCGACCTCGGGCACCGCGGAACGCGGCGCCCACATCCTCGACCCGCACGGCGGCACCCCCGCCGCCGCCCTGGCGTCCATCACCGTCATCGGGCCGGGCCTGACGATGACCGACGCCTACGCCACCGCGGCCTTCGCACGTGGCAACGGATCCCGCGCCTGGCTGGAGACGCTGGACGGGTACGAGGCGCTGGCCATCCTGCCCGACGGCCGTACCTGGCGAACGCCGGGATTCAGCGCCCACGTCGCCTGAGCGGCGAGCCCGCGGACCCACGCGCGCCCGACGGCATCCGCGGGTCCTTCGACGACGCGGGAAAGAGCCGTGCCTGCAGGCGCATCGCCAGGTAGCCGAGGGCCGACAGACCGCACGCGATGCCGAGGTCTCCGGCCGAGAGCGGTTCCGTGCCCAGCAGCGCGCGCAGCGGGGGCAGACAGACGCCCGCGATCTGCAGGGCAAGTGCTGTCGCGACGGCGACCAGCAGGAAGGGGTTGGCCCAACTGCCGTGGCGGGCCCGGGATGCGAGGGCGATTCCGAGCTGGGTGGCCCCGAGGACGAGGAAGACCATGCTCTGCCACGGACGCCCGGTGTCGTGCGCCCACATGCCCGTGAGCAGCGTGAGGACGGTGACGAAGCAGCCCATCAGCAGGATCCGCGGCCACAGCCCGGCGCCGAGCACGCTTTCGCCCGGCGGGCGGGGCGGTCGGCGCATGACCGCGGGGTCGGCCGGCTCGGCGCCCAGTGCCACCCCGGGAAGGCCGTGGGTGAGCAGGTTGATCCACAGGATCTGGGCCGGGAGCAGCGGCAGTGGCATGCCCAGGAAGGGGCCGAGGAGCATGACCAGGATCTCGGCCGTTCCCCCGCACAGGGCGTAGAGCAGAAAGCGGCGGACGTTGGCGTAGACCCGGCGGCCCTCCTCCACGGCGGAGACCACCGTGCCCAGGTCGTCGTCGGCCAGGACGAGATCGGCGGCCTGCCGTGCCACCTCTGTGCCGCGGCGTCCCATGGCGACGCCGATGTCGGCGTGGTGCAGAGCCGGGCCGTCGTTGACGCCGTCGCCGGTCATCGCGACGACGTGACCGCTGCGGCGCCATGCCTGGACGATGTCGAGTTTCTGCTCGGGGGTGGTACGGGCGTACACCCGGGTGCCGGTGGGATCGCCCACGAGGCCGTGGTCGATCCGGTCTCCGGTCGTCACGCGGCTGCCGTCGAGGATGCCGAGGCGACCCGCGACGGCGCCCGCGGTCAGCGGATGGTCCCCGGTGATCATGACGGGGACGACCCCCGCGGTGCGGCAGGCTGCCACGGTGTCCGCGGCTGTGGGCCGTGGCGGGTCGAGGACGGCGACGAGACCGAGCAGCGACAGCCCGACGGACTCCCAGTCGCCAGGGGTGCCGGTCGAGGACGGCGGGCAGTGGTCGGCAGCCGCCACGGCGAGCACACGGTACCCCTGGCGCGCCAACTCCTCGGCACGACCGGCGGCCGCAGCGAGCACGGGAAGCGGGTCGTCGAGGACTTCGGCCCGCAGCATGACCTCCGGTGCGCCCTTGGACACCACGAGGCAACCGTCGACTGGTCCACGGTGAACGGTGGTCATGCGTTTGCGGCCGCTGTCGAACGGAACCTCGTCCACGCGTGGCAGCTCCCGTAGGAGTGCCTCGCGGTCCAGGCCCAGCCGTGCCCCGGCGACGAGGAGGGCGGCCTCGGTGGGGTCGCCCAGGGCATGCCAGGTCGTCGCACCGTCCGCGCCGGCCGAGGGCTCCAGCCCGGCGTCGTTGCACAGTACGGCGGCGCGCAGCAGTCGGGCCAGATCAGGCGCATCGTCGGGAATGACGGCCCGGCCGTCCCGCACCAGGCTCCCCTGCGGTTCGTAGCCCTTGCCACGAGCCTCGGCCTCGCCCTCAGGGGTCCAGAACCGTTCGGCGACCATGCGGCCCTCGGTGAGGGTGCCGGTCTTGTCCGTGGCGAGGACGGTGACGGAACCCAGCGTCTCCACCGCCGGCAGGTGGCGCACGATGGCGTTCCGGGCGGCCATCCGCCGGGCGCCGAGGGCCAGCCCGAGCGTCACGACGGCGGGCAGGGACTCGGGTACGGCCGCGACGGCCAGGCTGATCGCCGCCACGACCATCAGCTCCACCGGCTGCCCTCGCAGCAGCCCGATGGTCAGCACCACGGCGCACAGCACCACAGTGACGGCGGCGAGGACCCGTCCGAAACCGGCGAGCCTGCGCTGCAGCGGGGTCAGCGCGGGCGCCGTACCGATGAGCGAGGCGATGCGGCCGGTCGCGCTCGCGGCTCCCGTCGCGGTCACGACGACCGTGCCCCGGCCGCGGACGACGACAGTGCCCGACGCCGTCGAGGCACCGGCGTCCTTGTCCACCGGAACGGACTCGCCCGTGATCGACGACTCGTCCACCAGCAGCGCCGCGGCCTCCGTCACCTCGCCGTCCGCGGGAACGATGTCGCCCTCCCCCAGCAGCACCACGTCGCCCGGCACCACCTCCACCGCCGGCACCCGACGCTCCTCACCGTCGCGGACCACACGGGCGGCGGGTGCGCTGAGAGCCGTCAGGGCGGCCACGGCCTGTTCGGCACGGACCTCCTGCGCCACGCCGACGGCCGTGTTGACGGTGATGACGAGCAAGATGACGCACGCGTCGGGGAAGTCGCCCGTGGCGAGGGTGAGGACGGCGGCCACGACCAGGACCAGGATCAGCGGGTCCTTCATCTGCTGCGCCACGCGACGCCACAGCGGGGTCGGCGGGCGCGGCGCCACCTCGTTCCCGCCGTAGCGGGCGAGTCGTCGTTCCGCATCTTCTTGTGAGAGCCCTTGTCGGGCCACAGCCGTGTCGTGGTGGGTTGCGGGTCCCACGGGATCACCTCTCCGCCGTCGGCGCTTCCCCGGTCGCGGTGGTGCGATCACCCCGGCCAGGCCGGGGGTCCGGACGCCACCAGCCCTGCCGTGCCGTCCTCGGGCGGTTCCTTCAGTACCGTCCAGGCCACGGGTCCCAGGAGATCGGCCAGGTGCTGGAAGACGTCGAGGAAGAGATCGTCGACGGTGAGCACCCCTGCGAGCCGGTGCCCGTCCAGCACGGGCAGGCGCCGCACGCCGCAGCGGCGGAACGTCCGGTAGGCGTCCGCGAGGTCGTCGGTGACGTCCAGCGTGGTCACGGGGGCCGACATCAGTTCGGACACCGGCATGTCCGGGTCGCCACCCTGCGCCAGGCAGCGTATGACCAGATCACGGTCGGTGACGATACCCAGCAGGCGATCCGCGCGGGCGACCAGTACGGATCCGACCCCGGCGTCCTCCATCCGCAGGGCGGCCTGCCGCGCCGAGGTGCCGGGCTGCACGGTGACGACGGGCGCGTTCATGAACTCGGAGACCTTCACGGTGCGCTCCCGACGGCGGTCGTGAGGTCGAGGGTCACCTCGGGTGGTGCCGACAAGGTGTTGTGGATCGTGCAGTGCCGCGCCACGGCCAGCAGTCCGGCGGCGCGTTCGGGCGGCAGAGGGGGGACCGTCAGCCGAAGGGCGACCGCACTGATCCGCGCGCCGGGTGCCTTGGTGAAGCGGGCGCCGACCCGCAGTTCATCGCCGGGCAGGTGGTGCCGGTCCAGGTAGCGCCCGGCGTAGTGGGCGACGCATGACGCGAGGGACGCCACGAACAGCTCCACCGGGGTGGGTCCCCGGTCCGTCCCCGGGCCGCCGAGCGGCTGGTCGGTGTCGATCCGGTGCCCGCGTACGACGGTGGCGTAGTGATCGCCTTCCACCCGGCGTACCTCCACGGGAAGGTCGCCCCGGTCATCCGCGTCGCCCCGGTCATCCGCGTCGCGCAGGGCTTCCCGCTCGACGGCGCGGGCCTGGGCCGTCAGCATCGCGGCCAGGTGGCGGGCCTCGGCAGGGGTGAGGCCCGCCCGGCCGCGCCATCGGTCGCAGGACGACCGTGCAACGTCCAGGCCGATCCGCCCCGTCCCGACAGGGCGCTCGACGGGATCGACTCGGGACACGGTGATCTCGCAGCCGCTTCGGGTACGCATCGGGCCCGGGCGGGTGAACTGCCGGTCTCGCAGCATGTCGGCCTCCCTCGGTCGGGCTTTCCCTTCGTCCAGCAGACCGCCGCGGCTCTGTACGACGGCAGGGGGCGTTGGGCCCGTCCACGGGGCCGGGTGGCCCAATGGCGGCGGTTACCGGCGGGTCCCAGACTGGGTGCGGGAGGTTTTCCGTCCCTCGTCGAAGGAGGCGGCCATGAACGCCAACCTGCAACCGGCGACGGTGAGCGACGTGATGACACGCAAGGTCGTCGCGGTGGCCCTGGGCACGTCCTTCAAGGAGATCGTGCGGACCCTGGAACAGTGGAAGGTCAGCGCGCTGCCCGTGGTGGCCGACGGCACCCGGGTCGTCGGCGTGGTCTCCGAGGCGGATCTGCTGCGCAAGGAGGAACACCGCGAGGACGTCGCCCCGCCGATCGGCGCGGGCCCGGACAAGGCGGCCGCCGTCACCTCCGAGCAGCTGATGACGGCCCCGGCGGTCACCGTGCGCGAGGACGCCCCCCTGGCGCAGGCGGCACGGACGATGGCGCTGCACCACGTGAAACGGCTGCCCGTGGTCGACGCCGACGGAACGTTGCGCGGCGTGGTGAGCCGCGGCGACCTGCTCAAGGTGTTCCTGCGGACGGACGAGTACATCGCCCGTGACGTGCAGAACGTCCTCGCGGGCGAAGTCCTGCCGGGCGCGTGGCAGTTGGTGGACGTCGAAGTCACCGACGGAATCGTGACGGTGAGCGGCCTGCTCGCCGACAGGTCGCTGGTCCCGGTCGTGGCACGGATGGTGCGCTCCGTCGAGGGTGTCGTGGACGTGCGCTTCGACCTCACGTCGAGTCGCGTGTGAGGCTCCCCTGAGGCAACCGGTCGGCCCCCTCGACGGGCCCGGCCGGCCCAAGCGGACGCCTGGCGCCGCGCAACACCCTGACGGCAGGACACGACTCCGTCCGAAGGAGGGAAGGCCGTGAAGGCGTGGGTTTTCCAGGGGCCCGGACAGGCCCGCCGGCAGGAGGTGCCGGATCCGCAGGTCAAGGACCCCGGCGACGCGATCGTGCGCGTCGGCGCGGTCACCGTCTGCGGAACCGATCTGCACATCCTCAAGGGTGGCCGGGCGGCCATACGGCCAACGTCGGCGTCCACGGCGCGCCGGTCACCCTTCACCTGGAGGACCTGTGGAGGAGGAACGTGACCATCACCACGCGGCTGGTGGACACGTACTCGACCCCGGTGCTGTTGCGCATGATGGCTTCCGGACGCCTTCCGGCCGCTTCCCTCGTCACCCACACCTTCGAACTCCACGACATGGAGGAGGCCTACGGCGTGTTCGGCCGGGCGGCCGACACCGCGGCGCTCAAGGTCGTGCTCGGCGGCCCGCACCACTCGGCGGTGGCGCTCACCGACTGAGCTCTGAGGAAAGGACCGACGGTCATGACGAAGCACTCCTCAGCCACCGCGCCCGGGGACATGGGCCGGCGCATCACGATGCGCCGTGAGGAATTGGGCCTGTCGCGGGAGGAAGTGGCGGCCCGTACGGGCATTGCCCCTGGCTATCTGCGGTACGTGGAGGAGGATTCCACCGCAGCTCCCGGCATCGCGACACTGCGCGGCCTGGCCATGGCGCTGGACACCAGCGTCTCCGCGCTCAGCGGAGGCGAGGCCGATCTGCCGCCGGGCCGCGGACAGGCCGCAGGCCGCGCCGAACTGGTGGAACTGGGCGGTGAGGAGTGCTGGAGACTGCTGTCCTCTCACGGGGTGGGAAGGCTCGCCCTGTCCATGCCCGAGGGACTCACCGTCGTACCGGTCAACTACAGCATCGACCAGGGCACGATCGCCTTCCGCACCTCGCCGGCCGCCACCCCCGCGGAGGCCTCCGACACCAAATGCGCCTTCGAGGTCGACGAGGTGGACGACGCCCTGAGCCAGGGCTGGAGCGTCCTCGTCCGTGGGATGGCGCACACCGTCACCGACCCCGCGGGCGTCCGGCGGCTCAACGAACAGGCGTACACCGGGCCGTGGGCCGGCGGGGACCGCGACCTGTGGGTGCGCATCACACCGGCGAACGTGACGGGCCGCCGCATCGTGGTGGGCTGACATGACGACCAAGGGAGGCAGGGCATGACGGACAGCGGATACGCAGCGGGGCCGCCCCGCGCACCGCACGGGGAGGTCGTCGTGGGGGTCGACGGATCGGACCCTGCCGTGCGCGCCCTGGACCGGGCGGCCGACGAGGCACACCGGCGGGACGCCGCCCTGCGGATCGTGCTCGGTCTGCCGTGGCCCGATCCGGGCGAGGTCGGATTCGGCCTGGAGGCCGATGGCGAGCGCCCGCCGGGCGAAGCGGCCCGTACGGTACTGGACTTGGCCGCCAGACGCGTGGAGGACCGGCACCCGGGGCTGTCCGTCGCACTGGAGCAGGCAGCCGAGCCGGCGGCCTCGGCGCTGGTGCGCCTGGGCCGGACCGCGACCCTGACCGTGGTCGGCACAAGAGGCCGTGGCGGTTTCGCCGGCCTGCTCCTGGGCTCCGTCAGCCTGCGGGTGGCCGCCCACACCGTTGGCCCGCTGATGGTCGTCCGCGGCGAGGACGCGGCCGTCCGACGGGGGCTGCTGCACGACAAGGTGCTGCTCGGCCTGGAGGACGAAAGCGACGCCGAGGCCGCCCTGTTCGCGTTCGAGGAGGCCGAACGACGCGCCGCACGGCTGAGGGTCCTCCATGCCTGGGCCCACCCGCACATCTCCATGGGAGAGTGGCCCACGTCCCACCGCCAGGACCTGGCCTCCCAGGCACGGCAGCACAAGGAACTGGCCCGGTTCGCCGTCTCAAAGCTGACCGAACGCTTTCCGGATGTCGCCGTGCGGGTGGACTCCGTTCCGGGACACGCCGCCGCCGCACTTGTGGAGGCGAGCCGCGCGGCGGACGTGGTGGTGGTCGGCGCCCATCGCCGCGAGGACCGCCCGCTCGGCATGCGCCTGGGACCGGTCACCCACGCGGTGCTCCAGCACGCGCACTGCCCCGTCGTCCTGGTCCCCATCGGCTGAGCGCCGGACCCCCTGGTCAGCGGTGGCTCCGACGTGCACCCGCCTTCGGTACCGGGCGGGCCAGGACAAGGGGCCGGTAGGCCCCTGCGGCCGGAGGGTGCCGGGGTGCAGGCTGAGGACGAGGCCGCCGCCAGGGCTGCCCGGTCGTCCCCCGTCACATCGTGTGGACGGTCCTCAGGACGGAGGTGCCGGTGATGACCACCGCCACGACGAACGGCCTGCTCGACGTACTGCCGGCCCAGGCCCGACAGCGCCTGACGGAACTCGGCCGCGAGGTGTCCTTCCCGGCCGGGACCCGGATCTTCGAGGAGGGGCAACGAGCCGACAGGTTCTGGATCATCCACACCGGATCTGTCGCACTCGACCTCCACGTCCCCGGGCGCCGCCCCGCCGTGCTGGAGACTCTCGGACACGGCGACCTTCTCGGCTGGTCGTGGCTGTTCCCTCCGTACAGCTGGCATCTGGGCGCCCAGGCGCAGAGCCCGGTGCGGGCGACGGAGTACGACGCCACGATCGTGCGGGCGCTGTGCGAGGCCGACCCTGCCTTCGGCCGGGCCGTGTCCCGCCGGGTGGCGGAGATCGTCGCCCACCGCCTGCTGCAGACCCGCACCCGTCTGCTGGACCTCTACGGTCCTGCCGGCAGCGGCACCGCGCACTGACGCTTCCGCCCGCCAGGAGGAGAGGGACCGATGCACGGCAGCCCGCACATCGTCAGCGACGTGATGACCCGTTCCGTCGTCGCCGTCGGCCGGGACGCCTCGTTCAAGGAGATCGTCACGACCATGGAGCGGTGGAAGGTCAGTGCACTCCCCGTGCTGGAGGGCGAGGGGCGGGTAGTCGGCCTGGTGTCCGAGGCCGACCTGCTGCCCAAGGAGGAGTACCGCGACAGCGCTCCCTCCCGCAACGAGCAGATGCGGCGCCTGCCGGATCTGTGCAAGGCCGGCGCCACCACCGCCGACGAGCTGATGAGCGCCCCCGCCGTGTGCGTGCACGCCGACGCCACGCTGGCCCAGGCGGCGCGCGCCATGGCGTTCCGGAACGTCAAGCGGCTGCCGGTCATCGACGCCGAGGGCATGCTGTGCGGCATCGTCAGCCGCGGCGACCTGCTGAAGGTCTTCCTGCGTCCGGACGAGGAGATCGCCGAGGAGGTCAACCGCGAGATCGCCGGGTACCTCTTCCCCGGCGAGCCCTCACCGGTACGGGCACGCGTCGAGGAGGGCGTCGTCCACTTCTCCGGCGCGCCGGGAGACCCGTCGCTGGTCCCTGTGGCGTCACGGTTCGCCCGAGCCGTGGAGGGCGTCGTCGACGCCGTGTGGGACTGAAGCACACCGGAAGCACCCCGGGCGTTGGGGGTGATCATGCCCGCCGGTGGCCCCACGAGGGTTCCACTTCGGCCCACTCCCGCTCCCACGCCGCCGCCCGATGACGGTCGATCCGCAGCCGGACGGCCCAGCGTCCTGCCAGGACCAGCCCGCACGCGCCGGTGGCGGCGAAGACACCGAACACCTGGCCCTGCACCTGTGCCTGCACCGGTGTGAGCGGTGGTTCCCTGATCTCGTCGTGCCGGTCCACCCAGACGGGTGTGGTGGACCCTGTCCGGCTGTTCGCCTCCACGCGAGCGCTGCCGACGTGCGCGACGCCGTCCGGGGCGGTCCACCGCACGGTGGCCCGCACCGTACCGGAGGACCCCGTGTAGGAGTTCTCCACCGCGTCCGCCGCGTCCTCGGTGAGGATCGCCGTCACCTGGCGCATGCCGTCACCTTGGTGCAGCGCGTCGTGCTCCACGGCGACCGCGGAGGCGACCCCCGCGGCGGGACCACCGACGGCCATCAGGACCGCCGCCACCACTCCCGTCCACGCCTCCGCGACATCCGTTCCGCGTCGCATCGAATTGCGCCGCCACCGCCAGAACATCACCCGACCGCTCATGGCCACGCCCCCTTTCCCTGCGGCGACGGTCGCACGGAGGCGGGGTTGAGGAGCAGGGGCCGAAGAGGCCGCCCGGGTGGGCCGGGCAGGCCGTTCTCACCGGCTGCCGGGTCCGTTCGGCCCTGTCTCAGGAGCCGCCGGTGGGGGACGATCGTAAGGGTCCGACCCGCACGCGGCAGTGCGCGGTCTCTCAGATCCTCGGGACCAAGGACGTGAGCAGCATGGCACCGAATCCGTATCCGGCCGCCCCTGGTGACATGGGGCGCCGTGTGGCGAAGCGGCGCGACGAGTTGGGTCTGACCCGTGAGGAAGTCGCGGCCCGGGCCGGCATGGCCACCAGTTACCTGCGGTTCATCGAGGAGCAGTCCACAGCCGCTCCCGGTCCGGGAACGCTGGGAACGCTCGCGGCCGCCCTGGACACCACGGTCGTGGCGCTCAACGGAGGGGAGGCCGACCTTCCGCCCGGCCGCCTCGGGCGCGCCTCATCGCACGCACGCCTGGTGGAGCTCTCCCCCGAGGAATGCTGGTCGCGCCTGGACGGCCACGGCGTGGGCCGGATCGCAGTGACCGCTCCCGGCCGCGAGGCCATCCTGCCCGTGAACTACAGCGTGGTCGACGGTTCCGTCGTCTTCAGGACCGCCCCCGGTTCCGGGCCGGCCGAGGTCACCGGAACGGAGGTCGTCTTCGAGGTGGACCACGTGGACGAGGCGCTCAGCCAGGGCTGGAGCGTCCTGGTACGGGGCCCGGCCAGGCGCGTCGAGGACCCGGAGGCCGTGCGGCACCTCGCCCGGCGGGCGTACAGCGGCCCGTGGCCGGGCGACGACGACCGCAGCGAGTGGGTGCGGATCGACGCGGCCGCGATCACCGGCAGGCGCATCGACGTCCCCTGACGGGCCCGCCCCGTTCCGATGGGTCCGTTCGGCCCTGGCGCGCCCGGCCCTGGTGGGTGAGGATCACCGGGACACGGGAAGTCAGGGCAGCGACACACGGCAGGGGGCCGGCATGACCGGTGCAGAGGAGTTCTCACCGCGGGCGCCGATCAGGGTGTTCCTGGTCGACGACCACGAGGTGGTACGGCGGGGCGTGCACGACCTCCTCGACGCCGAACCCGACATCGAGGTCGTCGGGGAGGCCGGCACGGTCGGCCACGCACTGGCGCGGGGACCGGCCCTGCGGCCGGACGTGGCGATCCTCGACGTGCGTCTCCCGGACGGCGACGGCATCGGTGTCTGCCGGGAGCTGCGCTCGCGCATGCCGGAACTGGCCTGTCTGATGCTGACGTCCTTCGACGACGACGACGCCCTGCTGGACGCGATCATGGCGGGCGCCGCCGGCTACGTGCTGAAGCAGATCAAGGGCTCCGACCTGATCTCCGCCGTCAGGACCGTGGCCTCGGGCCAGTCGATGCTCGACCCGGCGACCACCGCCCGGTTGATGAGCAGCCTGCGCCACCAGGAAGAACCGGCGAGTCCGCAGGACGAGACCCTCGCCACGCTCACTCCGCGCGAGCGGGAGATCCTGGAACTCATCGGAGAGGGCCTGACGAACCGGCAGATCGGCAAGCGGCTGTTCCTGTCGGAGAAGACGGTCAAGAACCACATCTCCCGGATGCTGGCCAAGCTCGGCGTGGAACGCCGCATCCAGGCCGCCGTGCTCGCCACCCAGCACCAGACCGGGGGCGGCGGGGACGCCGAGTCACGACGCTGAGATGGTGCCGCGTGGCTCCTGCCTCAGGGACGAGCGGCCCCTCCCCCGCGAGCACGGCGGGGCGGAACCTGGAGCCAGGTTCCGGGCCGGGAGGAGACCACCATGATGCCGACGACCCTCGACGGCGCGACGTTGGAGAAGCTCATTTCCGCCGCCGTCGCCGCGCCGTCCTTCCACAACAGCCAGCCGTGGCGTTTCCGCCTGGAGCCGGACACCGCCACGGTCCTGGTCCGTGCCGCGGGTGAGCGCGGGCTGCGTGAGGCCGACCCGCTGGGCCGGGCGCTGCACGTGTCCGTCGGAGCGGCGGTGTTCAACCTGCGGGTCGCGGTGGCCCACTTCGGCTGGGAGCCCGTCGTCCGGCTGCTGCCGGTCCCGGCGCAGCCGGACCTGCTGGCTTCGGTACGGCTGGCCGGACCGTCCCGCAGCGGTGGGGAGCACCGTGCGGACCTGTACCAGGCGTTGTGGCGCCGGCACAGCAGCCACGCTCCCTTCTCGGCGCACCGGCCCCCGGGGCCGGTCCTCGCCGAACTGGCGGACGCCGCCCACTCGGAGGGGGCGAAACTGTACGTGCCGGACGTCGGCGAGACCCAGCGGATACTGCGGCTGACCTCGGAGGCGGAGCAGCGGGGTGTGACCGACCCCGCGCGCCGTACCGAGAGCCGGGGCTGGATCCGCGAAGGTGCTCGGGACGGCCTGACGCCGCTGGCCCTGGGCCCGCGGGACGCCGCAGGGCGGCTGCCGATGCGGGACTTCTCCGCGCTGGGTCCGCAGAATCAGCTGCCGGCCGCGGTATTCGAGCAGCAGCCGCTGATCGCGGTGCTGTCGACCGCCCACGACCGGCGTGCGGACTGGCTGCGGGCCGGCCAGGCGTTGGAGCACGTCCTTCTGGTGGCCACCGCGCACCGGGTGCGGGCGTCGCTGCTGCACCAGGCACTGGAGTGGCCCGACCTGCGTTGGGCGCTGCGCAGCGCGGAAAGCGGGCCGGGACACGTCCAGATGCTCGTCCGGCTCGGGTACGGCCCGCAGGGCCCGGCAAGCCCGCGCATGTCGGCGACGGAGGTCGTGGAGGTCATGGAGGGACATCACGCGCCGGCTCCGGGCCGAGCGGCACCTTCCACTCCAGGTGCGTCCCCCCGGACGGCCTCGTCCGGACGGTGAACGACCCACCGAGCTTCTCGGCCCGCCTGGCGAGATTCGTCAGACCGCTGCGGCGGCCGCCTTCGGGCAGTCCCACCCCGTCGTCGGTCACGGCAAGTGCCAGGATGCCGGAGCCGACCACCAGGGCGACCTCAGCCGAACCGGCGTGTGCGTGCCGTGCCATATTCGACAGTGCCTCACCCAGCACCGCGACGACCTCGTCGGCCACCGGGGCCGGAACATCGGTGTCGATGAGGCCCTCCATCCGCAGTGACGGGGTGAACCCGAGCGCGGGCACGGCCTCCTCGACCCCCTTCGCGGTGCGCACCCGCAGACCGTGCCGGGTCGGGGTCGTTTCGTGGACACGGAGGCCGAAGATCGTCGAGCGGATGATCTTGATGGTTTCGTCCAGGTCGTCCACTGCGCGCAGCAGGCGCTCGCTCGCCTGGGGATGGTCGACGAAACGCGCCGCGCTCTGCAGGGTCATGCCGGTGGCGAACAACCGCTGGATGGCCAGGTCGTGCAGGTCCCGGGCGATACGGTCGCGGTCCTCGAGCTGTGCCATCTGCTCTGCGGCACGGCGTCGCTCGGCGAGTTCCATGGCGAGGGCGGCCGATCCGGCGAACGCCAGCAGCAGCTCCGTCTCGGTCTCGGTGAACACCGGCTGCCCTTCTGCGCGGGCCAGCAACAGCGCGCCGCGCACCCCCTGCGGGGCGCTCATCGGGACGGCCACCGCAGGGCCGAGCCCGGCGAACCGGGGCGGGCCGGCCGTGATGCGCGGATCGTGCTCCACGTCCGGGCTGGTGATCGGTTCGGTGGCCTCCATGGCGGCGCCCGCGAACGACCCCTGCCGGGGGAGGGTGAGTCCACGGTGGAGGTCCGCGTCGGTGCCGGTGGCGATCGCCACCTCCACGTCCGTCGTGCCGTCGACCGGCAGGGCGACCACCCCGAGATCCGCGCCGGTGATGCTGCGTGCGCGCTCCACGATCAGCTCCAGGATGCGGGACTCGTCCACCCCCGACAGGAGACTGGCGGTGACCTCCGCGTTCGCCTCCAGCCACCGCTGCTTCGACCGGGCTTCCTGGTAGAGACGTGCGTTGTCGACGGCGACGCCCGCGGCGACGGCGAGGGTGGACAACACGGTCTCGTCCTCGTCGTCGAACTCCTTGGCGCCGCGCTTCTCCGTCAGGTACAGGTTGCCGAACACTTCGTCACGGACGCGGATCGGCACCCCGAGGAACGAGTGCATCGGCGGGTGGTCGACCGGGAATCCGTACGAGGCCGGATGGTGGGAGAGCTCGCGCAGGCGCAGCGGTTCGGGGTGCCGGATCAGTTCGCCGAGGATGCCGTGGCCGGACGGCAGGGGGCCGATCGCCTCGATCTGCTCGTCCGAGACCCCGACGGTCAGGAACTGCGCGAGCTTCGCGTCGTCGCCGATCACGCCCAGCGCCCCGTACTCGGCGTCCACCAGCACCACTGCCGCCTCCACGATCCGCCGCAGCACCTGCGGCAGGTCCAGCTCCCGCCCGACCGACAGCACCGCCTCCAGCAGGCTGTGCACGCGGTCCCGCGTCCCCCGGACCGCGTCGATGCGTGTCTGCAGTTCGTCCAGCAGCTCGTCGAGCCTCAGCCGGGGCAGGCGCTCGGCGCCCTCGCTGCCGTCCATCCCCACGGATCCTCCATCCGGCACAGCAGGCAGGTGACCAGCTTCAAGATAGCCGGATCGGGGCGACTTCGAACGTCCCTCCACCGGCGTTCCGCCGTTGCGACCGGCACGGTGGCCGGGGGGCGTCGCCCACGGCCCCGGCTCCCGCAGGGGACCTGTCGCGCCCACTCGGTCCTCGACCGACGAGCCGGCCGCCGTCGACGGCTCGGCCGCCTCGCCGCGGGGCCCGGCACGTCAAGCGCGTGGGCGTGCTGCGCCTCCATGATCCGGGGGCGGCCAACTGAGGCGCTCGGCATCGTTTCCCGCTGCGCGGCATTCGCGCGCCGGACCCGGCGCTGACTGCCCATGTCCGCGAACCGTTCAGCGCACACGGTCCGGTGCACCAACTGGTCGCTGCAGAAGGGACGTTCGGCCCCATGCCCACGGGCCTTCGGCCCACGGCGTCGCACCTCCGCCACGCAGGACAGTGAACACGCAACGAAATCCACCAGGTTCACGCTCCGCCCGGATCGGAAGGGATCAGCACCATGGCCATCCAAGGACACCCCCAGCGGCACACCGGGTTCCGCCTCCCCGCACGGCGCAGGACCGGCACAGGCACCGCCCCGTCCGGCGAGGCTGCTGCCACGTCCGCAACGTCCGCCACGTCCGCCCGCGTGTACGTTCTCGCCGGACTGCGCGTCCTGACCGGGTTCGTCTTCCTGTGGGCCTTCCTCGACAAGACCTTCGGTCTCGGCTACGCCACCGGCTCCGGCAAGGGCTGGATCGACGGCGGCTCGCCGACCAAGGGGTTCCTCAGCGGCGTCGCCGCGGGTCCCTTGCAGTCCACCTTCCACGCCTGGGCCGGCGCCGCCTGGGCGGACTGGCTGTTCATGCTGGGCCTGCTGGGCGTCGGCGTCGCGGTCATGAGCGGTGTGGCGCTGCGGATCTCCGCCGTGGCCGGCACCGCGATGATGGCCCTGATGTGGGTCGCCGAGTGGCCTCCGGCCCGGCACCTGGCCGACGGGTCGCCCAGCATGTCGACCAACCCCTTCGCCGACTACCACCTCGTGTACGCGGTCGTGCTGATCGCCCTTGCCGCCGCCTCCGCGGGCACCACCTGGGGCCTGGGCCGCGTCTGGGCCCGGCTGCCCGTCGTCCGCGACCACGCCTGGCTGCGCTGACGCCCGGCGCGACGCCCGGCGCGACGCCCAGCACCGGCCCGGGGAGCTCGGCTCCCCGGGCCCTGACGGCGTGCGAGAAGGAGCCCGGCGCTCAGGTGCGGATCACGGTGTTCCTCCCGCGCCCGCGAAGGGGATCTGCGCCGAGTCGGCCGCCTGACTGCCCAAGGGGTGCCGCCACAGGCGCTGTGCCTGGAGTCTCGGCAGGACCCCCTCTCCGAACCAGTACGCCTCCTCCAGGTGCGGATAGCCGGAGAGGATGAACTCCTCGATGCCGAGGGCGTGGTACTCCTTGATCCGCTCGGCGACCTCGTCGTGACTACCGACCAGCGCGGTACCCGCGCCACCGCGGACCAGGCCGATGCCCGCCCACAGGTTGGGGTGGACCACCAGGCGGTCGCGGCTGCCGCCGCGGTGCAGATCGAGCATGCGCCGCTGGCCCTCGGACTCGCTGCGGGACAGTCCGGCCTGGACGGCCGCGACGGTCTGCGGGTCGAATCCGTCCAGGAGCCGGTCGGCCTCGGCCCAGGCCTGCTCGGAGGTGTCGCGCGTGATGACGTGCAACCGGATGCCGAAGCGCAGGGTGCGTCCCTGTCCGGCCGCCAGGCCCCTGATCCAGGCGATCTTCTCCGCGACCTGCGCGGGCGGCTCGCCCCAGGTGAGGTAGACGTCCGCGTGCCGGGCGGCGACCTCGCCGGCCACCGGTGAGGAACCCCCGAAGTACACCTCGGGAACCGGGTCGGGCACCCGGGCGAGCTTCGCGTCCTCGACCTGGAGGTGCTCACCGCGAAGGTCGACGGACTTGCCCTCCCACAGTCCCTTCACGACCTCCAGGAACTCGCCGGTGCGGCGGTACCGCGCGTCCTTGTCCAGGAAGTCGCCGTACGCCCGCTGCTCATGGCCCTCTCCCCCCGTGACGACGTTGAGGAGCAGCCGTCCGCCGGTCTGGCGCTGGAAGGTGGACGCCATCTGCGCGGCGAGCGTCGGCGAGACGAAGCCGGGCCGGAAGGCCACCAGGAACTTCAGCCGTTCCGTGTGCTGGCTGACCATGGCGGTGGTCAGCCATGCGTCCTCGCACCACGCGCCCGTGGGGGTGAGCGCGCCGGCGAAGCCGAGGTCCTCCGCGGCGCGGGCGATCTGGCTCAGGTAGGCGACCGTCGGCGGCCGGTCGCGGCCGGACCGCGTGGCCGGGGTGCCGTGGCCGCCTCCGACGACGTGGCGGCTGTCGCCGTTGGTGGGCAGGAACCAGTGGAAGGTGAGGGACACGTGGGCTCTCCGATCGGGGTGGTCCGTCACAGCAGGCCGTGGCGGGGCGGACTGGTGCCGTTGAGCACGTACCGGCCGATGTGCTGGACCTTCCAGCGGGACGGGTCGTGCAGGGTGTGGGTGCGGGCGTCGCGCCAGTGACGGTGCAGGCCCAGGGAGTCGAGTGCCGACCGGGTGCCGGAGACCTCGAAGAGGGCGCTGGCTACCTCCACCGCGGTTTCGGCCGCCGTCACCTTGGCCGCGGCCACCGCGATCGAGGCCTCGGCGGCCGAGGTCTCGGTCAGGTCGGCACGCGCCGCGTCCACGGCTTTCGCCGCGGCGGCCAGGAGCGCGTCGGCGGCCCGCACCCGGATGGCCAGTTCCCCGAACCGCTGGATGAGCAGGGGGTCCTCGGCGGCGGTCTCGTGCCCTTCCTCGACGCTCTCGAACCAGGGGCGGCTCTTGGTGCGGACGAACTCCACGGCCTCCGCCAGCGCGCCGGCGGCGATCCCCGCGTCGATGGCGGCGTGCAGCAGCTGGGCCACGGCGCCGTGCAGTTGCGGGCCCCGGAAGGTGAGGTGGTGGGGCACGACCCGTTCGGCGGGAACGGGCACCGACTCCAGGCGTACGGTGCCGCTGGCGGTCGTGCGCTGCCCCATGCCGTCCCAGTCGTCCACGACGGTGAGGCCGGGCGCGTCACGCGGCACGTACGCCACGTGGAGGTTCCCGTCGTCGGCGCGGGCGAGGACCGGGATCCAGTCGGCGAACAGGGCGCCGGTGGAGTAGTGCTTGACGCCGTCGAGCGCGTACGTGCCGTCCGGCAGCCGGGTGAGCCGGGTCCGGATGTCCTGCACGTGCCGGGTGCCCGCTTCGGACTGGGCGTTGCCGAACCGCTACCCCCGCAGCACCTCACGGAAGAAGAACTCCTTCTGCTCGCGGGTGCCCTGCCGGCGCAGCACGTTGACGTACACGAAGTGGCTCTGCGGGATCTGGGCGAGACTGAGATCGGCGGCGGCCAGCAGATGGAAGATGCCGGCGAGCGTCGCGGTGCTGACGTCCGCGCCGCCGAACTCGGCGGGCACGGTCACCGCGAGGAGACCGGAGGCGGACAACCGTTCCAGCTCCGGGCGCGGGAGCCTGCGCCGTGCGTCCCGCTCGGCGGCGCCCTTGCGGAAGTCGGCGGCGAGTGCGGCGGCGACGGCGAGCGCCTCGGCGTCGTCGGCGATGGTGGTCGCGGCGCTCATCCGGTGGCCGCCAGGAAGGCGGGGTGGCCGCCGAGCGCACGTGAGAACTGGTCCGTGACCTGACGCAGTGCCTCGGCCGATGCGGGGGCCACGGTCAGCGTGCCGTCGTCGCCCACGGTGATGTCCTTGTCGAGGGTGAACCAGCCCGGCGTGATGTGCGCCGGGTTCATGGAGCTCAGTACGGGGCGCAGGGCGTAGTCGATGGCCAGGACGTGGGCGGTGGTGCCGCCGGTCGCCAGCGGGAGGACGGTCTTGCCCGCGAGCGCGTACTGCGGGAGCAGGTCGAGCAGCGACTTCAGCAGCCCGGAGTAGGCGGCCTTGTAGACGGGGGTGCCGATCACGACGCCGTCCGCCCGGGCGAAGAGGGCCACGGCCTCGACGATCGCCGGATGGCCGAAGTCGGCGTGCAGCAGGGCCTCGGGCGGGAGTGTGCGGACGTCCAGCGGGATCACTTCGTGCCCCTGGGCGGTGAGCCGGTCGTCCAGGTGGCGCAGCAGCCGCGCGGTACGGGACGTTGCGGAGGGGCTTCCGGAGACGGACAGGACGGTGGCCATACCGGGACCTTCCAGGTGTCGGGGCGGGGTCAGTGAGCGGTGCGGGTGAGGGCGGGGGCGTCGCCGGCGGGCCGGGCGGCCTCCATCTCGCGGACGAGGGGCAACGGCCCGTTGTCCTCGGCGCGCACGGCCAGTTCGCGGTTGTCGTCGTAGTCCCAGCGCTGTTCGATGCTGCTCGTGACCAGTCCGCCGCTGACGTTCGGCACCCGGTAGGCGAAACGGACGGGGTCGGTCGCGGGTGGTGCGGGCATGGGGGTCTCCTGGCGAAGATGCGCACGGATCGGCGCGCGCGAGGGCGGGGAGGAGGTTCGTCGACCGGAATTCAGGCGCGCGGGACGGAGGTTCCCGGGCAGGCGGCGGTCACGGCAGAAGGCGGCCGCAGAAGGAATTCACGGGGAGATCGACGTGCGTGCGAGGGTTTCCCTCGGGCGCGTTCAGGCCCGGCGGCGACAGAAGGAGCTGGAGACACGCTCGAGGTCGACGTGGCGTCGCCGCGTGAGGTCCTGTCGCTTCATGTCTTCGATGGAACAGCAGGAAGTCCGGCCGGTCAAGAACGCCCGGACGCGATTCCACATGCTGAGAGACGGTATTCACGAGCTTGTGACAGGGATTCCCTTGAACCCGGCTCGCTGCCGGCGGCACTCTCCTGCCGTGCGCATCGAACAGCTCGAGTACATCGCCGCCGTCACACGGTCCGGCTCGCTGCGGCGTGCCGCCGAGGAACTGCACCTGTCCCAGCCGGCGCTCAGCGAGACCGTACGGAACCTCGAGCGCGAGCTCGGGGTGGACCTGCTGGAACGCAAGCGGTCGGGGGCGAAGATCAGCGACGAGGGCAGGGAACTGCTGCCCCACATCCTGAGCGTGCTGGACGCGGTCGACCGGCTCCGTGGCGCGGCCGGGGAGCAGCACCGCGTCAGCCGCATGGTGCGGCTCGGCACGGTCAACAGCGCCACCGTCCCGTTGCTCATCCCGACCGTGCGCGAGTTCCGGGCCTCGCACCCGGTCACCCAGGTCGAGGTGGTCGGCGCGCAGCAGGCGGACATCCACCGCGGGCTGCTGGAGGGTGGCTTCGACCTGGGGCTGGTGAACTACCTGCGGGGCGATGACATGCCACCTGGCATCGAGTCCACCGAGCTCCTGCGCGGCCGTCCCGTGGTGTGCATCCGTCCCGACAGTCCGCTGGCGGCCCTGGACACGGTCGACACCGAGAGCCTCCTGGGCGAGCCCCTGGTCGTGATGCGGTCCGGGTACGTCATGCACCGTTTCGTGCACCGTCTGCTCGGCGGGCGGACGCCGTCCTTCTCGTACTCCACCGACGGTGCGGAGATGGGAAAGCTGATGGTCGCCGAGGGTCTGGGCGCCGCCGTGCTGCCGGACTTCAGCGTCGTCGGCGACCCCCTGGAGCGCAGCGGCGCGATCACGACGCGCCCTCTCGCGGGGGACGCGACGGAGGTGCTGCTGGTGCTGCAGCGCCGCCACTCCGGCTCCGTCCCGCGCGCCGTCCGCGATCTCCACGGGATGTTCGTGCGCAACGCCCGGGCGTGCGGTGCCTCCTCGTGACGTCTCCCGGGGCGGCCTTGACAGTCCCGGGGCCCGACGACGTACGTTGAACCGACATCGACCGGACGGGTGGAGGCCCTCGATGCGTGCATCCGGCGCGGCACCGCGGAGTGCCGGCGACGCGCGCCTGATCACCCGGCGGCATGTCGACTACTGCCGGACCTCCTCCGCGGTCTGTCCTTCCCCGCAGCTCTGAGCCCTGCCGGCCCGTTCCGCCGGCCGTTCCCACGTGGCCCAACGGCCGCGGGTTCCCGTGCTCCCGGAAGGACCGCCCGCCCATGTCCCGTCCCCCTTTGCACCTCGCCATCGAGATCGACGGCGAGGGCGCCCACCCCGCGGCTTGGCGCCGCGCGGACCACTCCCCCGACCGGCTCCTGACCCCGCGCCGCGTGGCCGGTGTGGCCGCCGTGGCGGAGAACGCCGGGTTCACCCTCCTCACCCTGGACGACGGCGTGCTGCCGCCGGGGGCAGCGCCGGATCCGGTGGGCCGCATCGGCGCGGTGGAACGGGCTGCTTTCATCGCCGCGTCCACGAGCACCATCGGGATCGCGCCGGTCCTGCCGGTCACCTACGCCGAACCCTTCCACGTGTCCAGCCAGCTGGCGTCCCTGGACCACGTCTCCGCCGGGCGCGGGGCGTGGGTCGTCACCGAGGAGGACCATCCCGGGGCGGCTCGTGCGTGGGGGCGGCCGCCGGTCACCGACTCCCGCGCACGGGCGGCGGAGACCCGTGACGCCGTGGAGGTGGTGCGGGCGCTGTGGGACTCCTGGGAGGACGACGCCGTCATCCGTTCGGTGGCCACCAGCCGCTACCTTGACCGTGACCGGCTCCATTACGTCGACTTCACCGGGGAGTCGTACGCCGTGAAGGGCCCGGCGATCGTGCCGCGCCCGCCGCAGGGGCAGCTCGTCGTCCTGGGCCGGCCGCATCTCGTCCCCGCCGCGCACCTGGACGTCGCGCTGGTCGCCGGCCGCGACGTCAGGACGGTCGCGGCGGCGGCCGCTGCCGCGGGCACACCTCGCGTCTTCGCGGAGGTCGAGGTCGCGCTCGACACCCCGGCGGCCGGTGGTGCCGAGCGCGTCGCCGACCTGGAGCGCCACGCGCCGTGGACCGACCGGGGCCGGCTGCGGCACGTCGGATCCGCCGGGCGGCTGGTCGCGTTGCTGGACGACCTGAGCGGTGCCGTCGACGGCGTACGTCTGCATCCGCTGGTGCTGGACGAGGACCTCTGCGTCCTCTCCCGGCTCGTCCTGCCCGCCCTCGCCGAGCGGCGGATCACCGCCCGCCCGCTACCTGGCACGTCGCTGCGCTCGGCCCTGGGTCTCCAGCGCCCCGCCAACCGTTTCGCCACCGCGGCCGCCCAGGAGGACGCCCGATGACCCGCACCGATCCTCTCGATGTCCCCCGGCCCCATGCCCAGCTGCACTTCGGGGTGTTCTTCCAGGGCGTGAACCACTGGACCATCTGGTCCGCCCCGGAAAGCGGCTCCCAGATCGATCCCGCTTCGTTCCGCCGGGTCGCCCGGACCGCCGAACGGGGCCTGTTCGACGCCTTCTTCCTCGGCGAGGGGCTCCGGCTGCGCGAGGTCGACGGCCGCATCCACGACCTCGACGTGGCCGGACGGCCGGACGCGATCACCCAGCTCGCCGCGCTGGCCGCCGTCACCCGCCGCATCGGCCTGGTCAGCACCTCCAACTCCACCTTCAACGAGCCCGCCGACCTCGCCCGCCGCCTGTCCGGGCTCGACCTGCTCTCCGAAGGCCGCGCCGGGTGGAACGTGGTGACCACGGACAACGCCTGGACCGGCGCGAACTTCCGCCGCGGCGGCTACCTCGACCACGGCGACCGCTACCGGCGCGCCGAGGAGTTCCTCACCGTGGCCCGTGCGCTGTGGGACGGCTGGCAGGACGGTGCCGTCGCGGGCTCCGCGTCCGCGCCGGCCTGGGCGGTACCGGGCGCCGTGGGCCGCGTACGCCACCAAGGGCCGCAGTTCGACGTCGACCTCGCTCCGACCCTGCCGCGCAGCCCCCAGGGCCACCCCGTCATCTTCCAGGCGGGGGACTCCGGTGAGGGCCGCGACTTCGCCGCCCGCAACGCCGACGTCATCTTCTCGGCGCACGGCGACGACTTCGACGACGCGCTGGCCTTCGCCGCGGACATCCGGCGGCGGCTGCGCGCGGCCGGACGGCCCGAGGACGACCTGCGCATCCTGCCCGGCACGGAGATCATCATCGGCGCCACGGAGGAGGAGGCGCGGGAGAAGAAGCGCTGGATACGGTCGCAGCAGGTCACACCTGCCACGGCGCTGGGAATCGCCGGGCTGCTGTGGGGCACCGACCTGTCGGAGCGTGACGCCGACGGGCCGTTGCCGAAGGAGGACCCGGTGGTCGGCGAGAACGACGGCTCCTTCGGTGCCCGGCGCGTGACCGATCCCCGCACCGTGGTCGCCGAGTGGCGGGCCAAGGCGGAGGCGCACGGCTGGTCGCTGCGCGAGACCGTCATCGCGCTCGGCCCCCAGCGCGGCCACGTCGGCACGCCCTCCGGCCTCGCGGACAGGTTCGCCCGCTTCGTACGGCACGGGGCGGTCGACGGCTTCAACGTCACGCCCTACCTGATCCCGGACGGTCTCGACGACATCGTCGACCTGCTCGTCCCGGAGCTACAGGAACGTGGCGTCTACCGCACCGGGTACACCGGCACCACGCTCCGCTCCCACCTCGGCCTGCGAGAACCGCTCGCCCACCGTTCGGCGTCCGCACAGCGTGCGGCGGGCTGACCGGGCCGCGGCATGCGCCACACCAGCGACCTGAGTGCCTCCCTCGCGGCGGCGACACTGTTCTCCGGCCTCTCCCGCCGCCGCCACATCGATCTGCAGCGCTTCACCAGCTGTCTGTGTCAGGGCTGATCCGGATCCGCCCGGCCGGCTGACCTCCCCGCCGGCCGCGGCTCCTGCCTTCCGCACCTCCCGGCAGGTGTGTCCGGTGCGTCGTCCCGCGCCACCGGGCTCCCTCCGGCTTCCCAGGCCCACTGAACACAGTCACTCCGTCGCGGCGTCGTGCCCGGCGGGGCGGCACGTCCGTGCACGGCCAGCGCTCGCGTGGCCCGGTGCGTGGTGACACGAGTAGGAGAAACCTCCGTGACAGCTCATCAGCGTTCCCGATCCACCCGGTGGGCGGCGCTGTCCGTCCTCCTGACCGCCGGCGTCCTGCTGACCGCATGCGGGTCGAGCGGCGGCGATCCCGGCAGCGGTACCGGCCGGGCCCGGCCCGGTGGCACCCTGACCTTCGCCGTGGGTTCCGACGCGGGATGCGTCGATCCCCAGCAGGTCGGCAGCAACGACACCATCTACTCGCTGCGCCAGGTCGTGGACTCCCTGACCGACCAGGACCCGGAGACCGGGAAGATCGTGCCGTGGCTGGCCGAGAGCTGGGAGGTCAGCCCGGACGCAACGACGTTCACCTTCCACCTCAGACCGGGCGTCACCTTCAGCGACGGATCACCGCTGACCGCGCAGGTGGTCAAGGACAACTTCGACGCCGTCCCCAAGCTCGGCGCCCTC
This sequence comes from Streptomyces sp. NPDC001902, assembly GCF_042891295.1. Taxonomy (NCBI): domain Bacteria; kingdom Bacillati; phylum Actinomycetota; class Actinomycetes; order Kitasatosporales; family Streptomycetaceae; genus Streptomyces; species Streptomyces sp. NPDC001902. Next base: position 61,583 of record NZ_JBIATA010000022.1, read on the forward strand.
GCGATCCTCGCCCAGGGATACCTGAGCGGCGTCGAGGGCACGACCGCGGTCGACACGCTCACGGTCCGGGTGAGGTTCAGGAAGCCCAACGCCCAGTTCCTCCAGGCCACGTCGACGCACTCGCTCGGCATCGAGTCGTCGGCGACCGTGAAGAAGACCCCGCAGCGCCGGTGCAGCCAGGGCGTGGTCGGCTCCGGGCCCTTCGTACTCGAGCGCTACGTGCAGAACCAGTCGACCACCCTGGCCAAGCGCACGGGGTACGACTGGGGTTCCTCGCGCTGGCTCAAGACGGGCGAGGCGTACCTGGACCGGCTCGTGTTCAAAGTGGTGCCCGAGGCAGGCGTGCGGGCCGGCAGTCTGCAGTCCGGCCAGGTGGACGCGATCGGCAGCGTCGGCCGGGCGGACGAGGCGACGCTCAAGGGCGGTCAGGTGACGCTGCAGCGCCGGGCCAACCCCGGCGTCGTGTTCGGTCTGGGGCTCAACAACTCCCGGCCGGTCCTGAAGGACGCCGGCGTACGGCAGGCGATCCGGTACGCCATCGACCGCGAGCAGATCGCCGACACCGTGTTCCCCACCGGCACCCGGCCGGCGACCAGCGTCCTGGCGCACACCACGCCGGGCTATCAGGACCAGGGCCCCGACCTGGCCCACGACCCCGCGAAGGCGGCGTCCCTGCTGGACGCGGCCGGCTGGAAGCGCGGACAGGACGGCATCCGCTCCAAGAACGGCACCAGACTGAGCCTGACCGTCAAGTGGTTCGCGAACGCGGCCACGAACCAGCCGGCCCTGGAACTGATCCAGCAGCAGCTCAAGTCCGCCGGTGTCGACGTGGTGCTCAAGGAACTGCAGATCTCCCAGATCGCCCAGGTGCAGCAGTCCGGTGACTTCGACGGGCTGTGGGGGAACGTGACCCGCGCCGACCCCGACATCCTGCGCAGCTCGTACTCCACCGAGCTGGCCAACTCGTACCGCCTGCCGCCGAGCCCGCTGGACTCGGTGCTGGACCGGCAGGCGGCGACCACCGACCCGGCCGAGCGGACCCGGCTGGTGGGCGAGGCACAGCGGTTGCTCGTGCGGAACGCCTACTCCGTGCCAGTGGTCGAACTGCAGACCCAGCTGGGTGTGTCGAGGAAGGTCCACGACCTCGACTTCGACGCCTCCAGCAGGATCCAGCTGCACGACACCTGGATCGGCTAGCGCATGTACCGCTACGTGATCGCGCGACTCGCGCAGGCGGCCGGGGTGCTGTGGGCGGCGTACACCGTGTCGTTCCTCGTGCTCGACTTCCTGCCGGGCGATCCGGTGTCGGCGATGGCGGGCGCCGGATCGGACTCGGCCGAGATCGATCCGGCGCAGCTCGCCGCGCTCCGGCACCAGTACGGATTCGACAAACCGGTACTGGCGCAGTACGCCGACCACCTCGGCCGGGCCGTGCGCGGCGACTTCGGCGACTCGGTCACCACCGGCCGGCCGGTGTCCGCGACCCTGGCCGACGCGCTGCCGCAGACCCTGCAGCTCACCGGGGCGGCGCTGCTGCTCGCGGTGGTCCTCGGCGGCGGTGTGGCGGTGCTGGCGGCGTCCACCGGGCACCGGTGGCTGCGGCAGGTGCTCCTGTCGCTGCCGCCTCTCGGGGTGTCGGTACCGACGTTCTGGGTCGGGCTGGTCCTGGTCGAGGCGTTCTCCTTCCGGCTGCGCTGGTTCCCGGCCTTCGGCAACGACGGGCTGCGCGGGCTGGTGCTGCCCGCGGTGACACTGGCCGTCCCCACCGGCGCACTGGTCGCGCAGGTACTGGCCAAGAGCCTGCTCACGGCGCTGGACCAGGCCTACGTGGAGACCGCCCGTGCCAAGGGCGCCGGCCGGTGGCGCGTCCTCCTCCGGCACGCGCTGCGCAACGCGTCCCTGCCGGCCCTCACGGTCGTCGGGCTGCTGGTCGGGCAGCTCGTCGCCGGTTCCGTGGTCGTGGAGACGGTGTTCTCCCGCGACGGCCTGGGCCGTGTGACGGCCGCCGCGGTCACCGCCCAGGACATCCCGCTCGTCCAGGGGGTCGTGGTGTTCGGGGCACTGGTCTTCGTGCTGTCGAACCTGGTCGTCGACCTCGTCTATCCGCTGCTGGACCCGCGGGTCGTGGTGGCCTCGAGCAGGAAGGCGCGTTTCGCATGAGCCAGAGCCTTGTCGAGGACTCGACCGACGCCGGCCCGGGCCCGGCACGACCGGGCGGCCCAGGACACGGCACGGACCCGGGACCCCGCCGCCGCGCCCGGGCACGGCAGGTCCTGCGGTTCTTGCGGTTCCTGCTGCGCCGCCCGGGACTGGCGGCCTCGGCCCTCGTCGTCGTCCTGGTGGTCCTGGCCTCGTTCCGTCCGGGGCTGTTCACCTCGCGCGACCCGTTGGAGGGGGTGCCGTCGCAGAACTTCCGCGGCCCGAGCGGCGAGCACTGGTTCGGCACGGACGAGCTGGGACGTGACCTGTTCTCCCGTGTCGTCCACGGGGCGCAGCTCTCCCTCAAGGCGACGCTGATCGCGGTGGCGGTCGCCTTCGTGGTCGGCGGCCTGCTCGGTCTGCTCGCCGGTTTCACGGGCCGCTGGGTCGACGACGTCCTGATGCGCATCGTGGACGTGCTGCTGTCCATCCCGGCGCTGTTCCTGTCCCTGGCCCTGGTCACCGCGCTGGGGTACGGGACGGTGAAGGTGGCGGTCGCGGTCGGGATCGCCAGCGTCGCCGGGTTCGCCCGGGTGGCGCGCTCGGAGGTGCTGCGGGTGCGGCAGGCGGTGTTCGTCGAGGCGTCACGCTCCTGCGGGGCCCGCTGGTACTCGGTGCTGGGCCGGCACGTGCTGCCAGGCGCCGCGGGCCCGGTCGTCGTGCTGGCGACCCTCGAACTCGGCACCGCGATCCTGTCCGTGTCCGCGCTGAGCTTCCTGGGCTACGGCGCTCCCCCGCCGGCCCCCGAGTGGGGCACGCTGATCTCCCACGGCCGCAACTACCTGGGCAACGCCTGGTGGCTCACCGCGCTGCCCGGCCTGGTCATCGCCGCGACGGTCCTGGCCACCAACCGCATCGCACGCGCGCTGGACGGCGAAACGTCCCGGCAGCGATGAACGCTCCCCTGACCGACGCGACCCGAATGGATGAGGACGTGGCCACACCGCTGTTGGAGATACGCGGCCTGACGGTGTCGTACGACACCCGCGGCGGCCCTGTGCCGGCGGTGCGGGGCGTGGACCTCGACGTGCTGCCGGGTGAAGTGGTCGCCGTGGTCGGCGAGTCGGGGTCCGGCAAGAGCACGACCGCGCACGCGATCACGCGGCTGCTGGCCGCGAACGGCAGGATCGAGGCCGGTGCGGTCCGCTTCGGCAGGCACGACCTCACCACACTGCCGGAGGCGGAACTGCGGAGGGTGCGCGGTGCACGGATAGGACTCGTGCCCCAGGACCCGTCGGTGTCGCTCAACCCGGTCAAGCGCATCGGCGAACAGGTCGCCGAGGTCCTGCGCATCCACGGGTTGGCGACCCGTCGCACCGCACCCTCGGAGGCGATCGCCGTCCTGGGCCGGGCCGGGCTGCCGGATCCGGCGGTCCGCGCACGTCAGTATCCGCACGAGCTCTCCGGCGGCATGCGCCAGCGGGCGCTGATCGCCGTGGCCGTCGCCGCGAATCCGCAACTGGTCGTCGCCGACGAGCCCACCAGCGCGCTCGACGTCACCGTGCAGCGGGTGATCCTCGACCGGCTCCAGGCCCTCACCGCGGAGTACGGCACCGCGGTCCTGCTCGTGACCCACGATCTCGGGGTCGCCGCCGACCGGGCACAGCGCGTGGTCGTGATGTCGCAGGGACGTGTGGTCGAGTCCGGCCCGACCCGCGCCGTCCTGGAGGACCCGCAACACCCCTACACCCGCCGGCTCCTGGCGAGCGCCGCCGGCCTGAACGCGGCTCGTCCCGTGGCCGCGGCCGGCCCGCGCACCGCAGGCGCGCGCACCGCGGGCGCGCAGACACCGCCGTTGGTCGACGTCCACCGTGCCGTCAAGGAGTTCCGGCTGCCGCGTGCCGCGGGCGGCGCCCGGACGCTGCGCGCGGTCGACGACGTCAGCTTCACCATCCACCGCGGCCGGACCCTGGCCCTGGTCGGCGAATCCGGCTCCGGGAAGTCGACCACCGCCCGCCTGGTGCTGCGCCTGACCGATCCGACCGGGGGACGCATCCTGTTCGACGGCGCCGACGTCACGACCGTCCGCGGCGAAGGGACGAGGCAACTGCGCCGCCGGGCCCAACTCGTCTACCAGAACCCGTACGCCTCGCTGGACCCGAGGTTCTCCATCGGCGAGGTGATCACCGAACCGCTGCGCGCCTTCAGGGTCGGCGACCGGCGCTCCCGGCTGGCCAGGGCGCGCGAACTCCTCGACCGGGTGGCGCTGCCCGCCTCGACCCTGGACCGACGCCCCGCCGAGCTGTCCGGCGGGCAGCGGCAGCGCGTGGCGATCGCGCGCGCCCTCGCCCTCTCCCCTGACCTGGTGGTGTGCGACGAGCCGGTGTCCGCGCTCGACGTGTCCGTCCAGGCCCAGGTGCTCGATCTGCTCGCCGAGCTCCAGGCCGACACGGCGGTGGCCTACCTGTTCATCTCGCACGACCTGGCAGTGGTGCGGCAGATCGCGCACGAGGTGGCCGTGATGCGGTCCGGGCGCATCGTCGAGACCGGGACGGCCGAGGAGTTGTTCGCCCGCCCCCGCCACCCGTACACCCGCGAACTGCTCGCGGCGATCCCGGGCGGGCCTCGCCCCTCCGCTGCCGCCGGGCCCACCACGCCGTGAGGAGGCACCCATGACCAACCCCGGGATCACCTCCCTGGCGTTCCTCACTCCGGGGAACTTCGAGGACGACGATCCGTACACCGGTCTGGAGCACACGCTGCAGCTGTTCGAGTACGGCGAACGGCTCGGTTTCGACGGCGCCTGGATCCGGCAGCGCCACCTCGAACACGGGGTGGGCTCGGCCGCGGTGTTCCTCGCCGCGGCCGGGCAGCGCACCCGGCGGGTCGAGCTCGGGACCGCGGTCATCCCGATCGGGTACGAGAGCCCGTTCCGGCTGGCCGAGGACCTGTCGCTGGCCGACGTGCTGTCCCGGGGACGGCTCCAGGCCGGTTTCAGCACCGGCATGCCCCACGCCGAGCTGCTCGGCGACCTGGTGCACGACGGCGACTGGCGCAGCCTGGACCTGTCGTACGGCAGGATCGCCCGGCTCGTCGACAACCTGCGCGGCCACTACCTCGGCGGCCCTGACACGGTGATCCAGTCGCCCGGGAACACCCAGCGGCCGCGGCTGCAACCGCACGACCCCGCGCTGGTGGACCGGATCTGGTACGGCGCCGGCAGCGTGCGTTCGGTCCGCTGGGCCGCCGGGAACGGCCTGAACCTGTTGTCCGGCAACATCGTCAGCAGCGAGGGCACCGACGACTTCACGACGGCCCAGTCGAACCTGCTCTCCGAGTACCGGCGCGCCCTCGACGAGGCCCGGCCGGCGCCGCGCGTGGCCGTGGGGCGTGTGATCGTGCCCTTGGACAGCGCCGACGCGGTCACCCGGGCCCGCTACGAGCGCTACGCGGCCGGCCGGCGCGAGCGCACCCTTGCCCCGCGGGCCTTCGGCCCGAAGCAGGTCCTGTTCGCTCCCGATGTGGTCGGGACCGCAGAGCAGATCCTGGAACGGTTGACGGCGGACCCCGTCCTCGCCTCGGTGACCGAGCTGCGGCTGGAGCTGCCGTACGAGTTCCACCGGGAGGAGTACGAGCAGATCCTGCACGACCTACGGCACCTGGTCGCGCCCGAGCTGGGGTGGCGGCCCGCCGAGGACGACCTGCCCGCCGGACGGCCGCTCCCCGCCGGACGGTGACGCTGCGACCCGGCCGGAGCGCGTCTCGCACCGTTGCGGCGTCACGGGACGCGGGCGACTCCTGCGTAGATCCCACTGTCCTCGGGGGACGGCGCCGGGGAGGTCCTGAACCACTCCGGGGCCGTCACCAGGCCGGGGGCGACCAGGTCCAGGCCGTCGAAGAAGCGGGCGACTTCCGGGCGCGAACGGAAGCCGAGGCGGATGCCGCCCTTGGCGTACTCGGCGGTGACCTGTTCGGCGAGCTCCGGGAAGAGATCGGACGCGGCGTGGGACAGGACGAGGTAACTGCCCGGCGGCAGCGCGGCCAGCAGGGGGCGCACGATGCCGTGGGCGTCCTGCTCGTCGGGGACGAAGTGCAGCAGGGCGATGAGCGAGAGCGCGACGGGGCGTGTGAAGTCCAGGACGCCCCGCGCGTGCTCGACGATCTCCTCCGGCCGCCGGACGTCGGCCTCGAGGAAGTCCGTGACGCCCTCGGGGCGGCCCGCCAGCAGCGCCTGCGCGTGGTGCAGCACGAGGGGGTCGTTGTCCGTGTAGACGACCTTCGCCGCCGGTGTCACGCGCTGGACGATCTGGTGCAGGTTGGGTTCGGTGGGGATGCCCGAGCCGATGTCGAGGAACTGGTCGACGCCCTGCGCGGCGAGCCAGGCGGCGGCCCGTTGCATGAACTGCCGGTTCTGCCGGGCCGCGTCACGCGCCTCGGGCGGCAGCTTCTCGCCGACGGCCTCGTCGACGGGGTAGTTGTCCTTGCCGCCCAGCAGCCAGTCGTACACGCGCGCCGGGTGGGCCCTGCTGGTGTCGATCCGCGGTGAGTGGGGGGTGGTGCCGGTCGTCATGACGGACTCCATCGCCGAGGGGGGGTCGGTCGTGCTGTCGATCACGGCAGTCTCGCACACCATGTCCCAGGCCAGCATGGGGAGTTGGCTGAGGTCACGGCCGCGTCCCCACGGCTTTGGTGTCACAAATGGCGACATCTTCGGGCGCTCCCGAATTCACGGCAAAACGGTGGGAGCATTCATTCCCCTCCTCGAAACTTTCGGGGAAAGCGGGGCCCCGGCCGCATCGCCGGTGGAGTTCTTTGGTTTCCGGTCGGTAAATTTCGCGGACCCTCCCCCGGGCTCTTAACCCGCAGGTCATCGGGGCCTCCTGAGGGCACCTCACCCGGCCGCCACGACCAGGTCCATCCGACCCGAAAACAGAGAACGCTACATTCCGATAGCCTCAGGTTCAAGCTCTTTACACGTCCTCTTCAGTGGTGATCGAATTCGTGCAATCATCCACGCTGGAGGGCAATGTGAGACCCCCTTCTACCCGAAGATATGCGGCGGCCGTGGCTGCCGCCGTTGTCGTCGCTCTCGTCACCCCTGGAGCGGCGAACAGCGTTCCCCCCTCCCCGTCGGCCCCGGCGACACCCGCGACCGCCGAGGCACAACGCACGCCCGCACGGGTCACGTTGGTCACCGGTGACAAGGTGACGGTGACCCAGGGGCCGAAAGGCACCGCGCCCGCGGTGGAGGTCGAGCGCGCGCCGGGGGCCACGGGCTCGGTGCGCGTCGCGACCGAGGGCGGGGACACCTACGTGTTCCCCGACGAGGCGGTGGCGTACATCGCGAAGGGGCTGCTCGACAAGCAACTCTTCAACGTCACGCAGCTGATCGCCCAGGGCTACGACGACGCGCACCTCAGCGCGCTCCCCCTGATCGTCACCCGCACCGAGGGCTCCGCCACCCTCACGTCCCGCTCCTCGGCGCTGCCGGGGGCCGAGACCACGCGCAGCCTTCCCTCGGTCCGCGGCGAGGCGGTCCGCACCCGGCGGTCGAAGACGGCGGCTTTCTGGTCGTCCCTCACCGGCACCGCGCGGGCCGACGCCGAACGGGCCGCGGCCGCACCGCGGTTCACCGCCGGCGTCGACAAGGTGTGGCTCGACGGCAAGGCGAAGGCGACGCTCGCCGACACCACGGCGCAGGTCGGGGCGCCCGCCGCCTGGGCCGCGGGAGGCACGGGAGCCGGGGTGCGGGTGGCCGTCCTCGACACCGGGGTGGACGCCACCCATCCGGACCTGGTGGACCGCGTCGTGGCGTCCCGCAGCTTCGTCCCGGACGGGAACGTCGTCGACCGGAACGGGCACGGCACCCACACGGCGTCCACCGTCGCCGGGACGGGCGCCGCCTCCGGCGGCAAGGAGCAGGGGGTCGCCCCCGGCGCCGACCTGCTGGTGGGCAAGGTCCTGGACGACACCGGATCCGGGACCATTTCGGGGATCATCGCCGGTATGGAGTGGGCGGCGCGGACCGAGCACGCCAAGGTGGTCAGCATGAGCCTGGGCGTCAGCGGCTGGCACACCCAGGACGATCCGCTGAGCCAGGCCGTCAACCGGCTGAGCGCCGAGACGGGTGCGCTCTTCGTCATCGCCGCGGGCAACGACGGGCCCGGCGCGTACAGCGTGGCAGCGCCCGGGACGGCGGACGCCGCGCTCACCGTCGGCGCGGTGGACGCGTCCGACCACGTCGCCGAGTTCTCCAGCGCGGGACCCCGGATGAACGACGACGCCATCAAGCCCGACATGACCGCCCCCGGCGTGGACGTGCTGGCGGCGCGCTCGCAGTACATGGAGTGGGGCGAGGGCTTCTACCGGGTCGACAGCGGCACTTCCATGGCCACGCCCCATGTGGCCGGGGCGGCGGTCCTCCTGGCGCAGAAGCACCCGCGGTGGACGGGCCGGCAGATCAAGGACGCCCTGATGGGCACCACCGTGCCGACCCCCGACTACAGCCCCTACCGGGCGGGCACCGGCCGGCTGAACGTGGCCGCCGCCTACAACCAGGACCAGGTCATCGCGACCGGATCGGTCGACGCGGGGCTGGTGCGGTGGTCGCCCGGTGCGCAGCGCCAGCCGGTCAAGCGGCAGATCACCTACACCAACACCACCGACCGCCCGATCACGTTGCAGCTCTCCGTCGACCGCGGCGACTCCCCGGCGCAGGTGTTCGCGTTGTCCGGCGACCGGGTGACGGTTCCGGCGAACGGCACCGCCACCGCCGAGGTCGTGGTGAATCCGAAGGGCCTCGCGGCGGGCCAGTACGGCGCCCGGGTCACGGCACGCCACGCGGGCGGTGACGTCCACACGGCGGTCGGGGTCTCCGTGGAGTCCGAGAAGTACGACCTCACCATCCGCCTGAAGGACCGCTCCGGCCGGCCCGCGAGCGGCGAGGTCGAGGTCCGGAGCGCGGACGGCGGTTCCACCTACCTGTGGGTTCCCGACGGGTCGCTGACCAGCCGCTGGGCGCCCGGTTCCTACATGGTCGCGTCGCTGGCGGACGTGCAGGGACTCCACGGGCCCCACTCCCTCGGGCTCGCGGTGCTGACGGCACCCGAGATCGAGCTCACCGGCGACCGCTCCGTGGTGCTCGACGCCTCCCGGGCCCGCCAGGTCAAGGTGGCGACACCGCAGCCGACCAGCGTGGTGAGCAGCAGGATCGACCTGTACCGCTCCTTCACCTCCGGCACTCCGACCCCCGGCGACGGGAGCGCCCTGCGCGAGCGGATCTGGCCCTCGGCGACGTACGACAGCCTGTGGGCGCTGCCGACCAAGGACAAGGTGCGCAAGGGAAGCTTCGTCTTCACCACCAGGATCCGTGCCGAGCAGCGGCCCCTGGAGATCACCTACCGGGGCCACCGCCTCGACGACCCCCTCGTGCAGCCCGGTTCCCGGCCGCTGCGGGACGGCACCTCGCGCCTGGACGCCGTCTTCGCCGGTACCGGCACGCGGGCCGAGTACGCCGGCGTGTCCGCCCGCGGCCGGGCCGTGGTGGTCCGCGACAGCGACGCCGTGACGCCGGCCGATCAGGCCGCGGCGGCGCGCGCCGCCGGTGCGGCACTGCTCCTGGTGGTCAACGACCGCGAGGGCCGCGGCAGCGACTGGTACGGCGACCCCGACAAGGTGACGACCGGGCAGCTCCCGGTCGCCTCGCTGTCCCTGGACGAAGGGGAGGCGCTGATCAAGGAGGCCACCGCCGCGGGCAGGAAGGGCGTGCGGCTGGCGGTCGAGGCGCATCCCGCGCCGAAGTACCTGTACGACCTGGTCGACCAGCACCTCGGACGGATCCCCGCGGATCCCTCCGCCAGGACGGACGCCCGCAGCCTCGCGCGCGTCGACGTCGACTTCACTCCGCCTCCGGGGCGGCAGGTCACCGAGTCGCGGCTGGACTTCCCGTCGTACGACTACCCGCCGTACAACGGGTTCTCGCCCAACGCGCTCCCCGCCGAGGTGGCCGCCCCCGGGCGCCGGACCGAGTGGGTCACGGCCGGGGTCACGTGGCAGCAGAACGCCACGCTGGACGGCTGGGGAAGTTCGTCGACGGACCTGTTGACCTACCGGGCCGGAAGTGTGCACAAGGACCGCTGGTTCGGGCCCATCACCCGGCCCCGCATGGTCACCTCCGACCTCCCGTACCGGGGCGAGAACGCGATGAGCGCCTACATCCAGGGGTTCGGCGACGCAGGCTCCGCGCACAGCGGCGGGTCGGGCATGTACCAGGCGATCTCGTTCTACCAGGGCGACCGCCAACTGACCCACATGGAGGGCTTCCCCTGGTTCGGCGCGGGTGACCTGGCGCCGGAGAAGCTCCCGTACCGGCTGGTCGTCGACACCAAGGGCGACACCGCGCTCAGCCCCTACTCCACCGCCACCCGCACCGAGTGGCGCTTCAGCTCCGGTGCGCCGGAGGGTGTGCAGGCCGTCCCGTTGGTGCAGTTGGACTACGGCACGGCACTGGACGCCGAGGGCCGGGCGCAGCGCAGGACGGAACTCTCCGTCTCTCCGGTGGTGCTCGGCAGCTCGGCCGCGGGGGACGCGGTCTCCTCGGTCCGGCTGGAGGTCTCCTACGACGACGGCAGGACCTGGCTGCGGCAGGGGCTCAAACAGAAGAAGGGCACCTGGCAGGCGGCTCTGAACGCGCCGCACCGGGCCGGCTACGTGTCGATCCGCGTCACCGCCGAGCAGCGCAACGGCGGCGGAGTCACCCAGACCGTCACCCGGGCCTTCGGCCTGAAGTGACACCGTGAGGGGCCGGTGCCCGGCACGACATCGTGCCGGGCACCGGCCCTTTCGCATGCCCGCCAGCGATCTTGCGTAGAGCACTCAATAAATTGCATCCCCTCCGAGCGTTCGCCACGCCGACTCCGGCTCATCGGGCCGCCGTTCCTAGGGTCTACCAGGGTCTATGCCGCCACGACCCACAGGCCCACGCGCGCAAACGATCCGCAAGTGACGCAAGCACGCCTCGGCCTCAACTACCCCTGAATTACAAGCTGTTGACAAAACCGAGACGTACGAGAAACCTAATGACGCAGTTTCCGCAAGAAGTTGACTGGCTGACTCAATTGGCGTGCATGGCCGGCTCTCACGTCGGGACGCTCCCCTTCGGTCCCCGCTTCCCCTGCTTCTCCTGCTCCCCCTGCTCCTCCTGGTTCCTCCCCGCCCGGCTGCCGCGCTCCCCGCCCCCCACGGAATAGAGGACCCTATGCATTGGAGACCCCTCGGCCGACGGTCGCTGTCCGCCGCCGTCCTGGCCGGGCTCATGACGGTCGGGCTGTTACCGATCTCCGCCACCGCCCAGGCAGCCCCCACGGCCTCGGACGCTGCCGCCGCCGACGTCAACCTCGCCCTCGGCCGCCCTGCCACCGCCGGCGGTTCCCTCGGCGCGTACCCGGCCGGGAACACCACCGACGGCGCCCAGGCCTCCTACTGGGAGGGCCCGGCCGGCTCCTTCCCCCAGTGGGTGCAGGTCGACCTCGGCGCCACCCGTGCCGTCGACCGGATCGTGCTCAAATTGCCCTCCGGCTGGGAGACCCGGACCGAGACGCTCTCCCTGCAGAGCAGCACCGACGGATCCTCGTTCACCACGCTCTCCGCCTCCGCCGGCCGGGTGTTCAACCCGGCCCAGGCCAACACCGTCGCCGTGGACCTGAGCTCGCCCGTCAACGGCCGGTACGTCCGCGTCAACGTCACCGGCAACACCGGCTGGAACGCCGCGCAGCTGTCCGAGCTGGAGGTGTACGGAGAGGACGGCGGCAGCACCGACCCGCCGCCCACCGGCACCAACCTGGCGCGCAACAAGCCGGTCGAGGCCACGTCGTCGACGCAGACCTATGTCGCCGCCAACGCCACCGACGACTCCACCTCCACCTACTGGGAGGCGGCCGGCCACCCGGCGGACCTCACCGTGAAGCTCGGCTCCGCCGCGGACGTCACCGCCGTGGTGGTCAAGCTCAACCCGGACCCGGTGTGGGGCGCCAGGACCCAGGGCATCCAGGTGCTGGGCCGCGGGGCGTCCGACACCGGCTTCACCTCGCTGCGCGACCGCGCGGACTACGCCTTCAGCCCGGGAACGGGCAACGCGGTGACCATCCCGGTCAGCGGCCGCTGGGCCGACGTGCGCCTGCGGTTCTTCTCCAACACCGGCGCGCCCGGCGGGCAGGTCGCCGAGTTCCAGGTCGTCGGCACCGCGGCGCCCGCGCCCGACCTCACCGTCACCGGCCTGACCTGGTCACCGGCCGCCCCGTCGGAGCGGGACGCGGTCACCGTGAACGCCGGGGTGCGCAACGCCGGCACCGCGCGCTCGGCCGCGACGACCGTGGACGTCAGCGTGGAGGGCACAGTCGCCGGCAGCGCCGACGTGCCCGCCCTCGACCCGGGTGCGTCCGCCACCGTCGCCGTCTCCACCGGAACCCGCGCGGCCGGCAACTACGCCGTCTCCGCGGTGGTCGACCCTCGCAACACGGTCGCCGAGCTGGACGACACCAACAACAGCCGGAACGCCGCGGACCGGCTGGTCGTCAGCCAGGCCCCCGGCCCCGACCTCGAGGTGACCTCCATCGCCACGAACCCGGCGAATCCGGCCGTGGGCGCGTCCGTCTCCTTCACCGTCGCCGTGCACAACCGCGGCATCACCGCCGCCGCGGCGGGTTCGGTGACCCGGCTCCAGGCCGGCACCACCACGCTGACCGGCACGACCGGTCAGGTCGCGGCCGGTGCCACGGTCAACGTGGCGATCGGCGGCACCTGGACGGCGACCGCCGGCGGGGCCACGCTCACCGCCACCGCGGACGCCACCGGGGTCGTCACCGAGACCAACGAGAACAACAACGTGCTCACCAAGTCCCTCGTCGTCGGACGCGGCGCCGCCCTGCCGTACACCGAGTACGAGGCCGAGGACGGCCGTTACCAGGGCACCCTGCTCACCGCCGACGCCAAGCGGACCTTCGGGCACACGAACTTCGCCACCGAGTCCTCGGGCCGCAAGTCCGTCCGCCTCGACTCCGGCGGTCAGTACGTCGAGTTCACCTCCACCACGTCCACCAACTCCATCGTGGTGCGCAACTCCATCCCCGACGCCTCCGCCGGCGGCGGAGCCGACGCCACCATCAGCCTGTACGCCGACGGCACGTTCGTGCAGAAGCTGAACCTCTCCTCCAAGCACAGCTGGCTGTACGGCAGCACCGACGACCCGGAGGGGCTGACCAACCGGCCGGGCGGCGACGCGCGGCGGCTGTTCGACGAGGCGCACGCACTGCTGTCGCGCACGTACCCGCAGGGCACCACGTTCCGTCTGCAGCGCGACGCGGGCGACTCGGCGGCCTACTACGTCATCGACCTGATCGACCTGGAGCAGGTGGCTCCGGCGCTGAGCAAGCCGGCCAACTGCACCTCGATCACCGAGTACGGGGCCGTCCCCGGCGACGGGCTCGACGACACCGACGCCATCCAGCGGGCGGTCACCGCCGACCAGAACGGCCAGATCTCCTGCGTGTGGATCCCGGCCGGGCAGTGGCGGCAGGAGCAGAAGATCCTCACCGACGACCCGCTCAACCGCGGCCAGTACAACCAGGTGGGCATCAAGGACGTCACCATCCGCGGCGCGGGCATGTGGCACTCCCAGCTCTACACCCTGACCCCGCCGCAGAACGCCGGCGGCATCAACCACCCGCACGAGGGCAACTTCGGCTTCGACATCGACGGCAACACCCAGATCTCCGACATCGCCATCTTCGGCTCGGGCACCATCCGCGGCGGCGACGGCAACGCCGAGGGCGGTGTCGGCCTCAACGGGCGCTTCGGGAAGGACACGAAGATCACCAACGTGTGGATCGAGCACGCCAACGTCGGCGTCTGGGTCGGCCGTGACTACTCCAACATCCCCGAGCTGTGGGGCCCCGGCGACGGGCTGGAGTTCACCGGCGTCCGGATCCGCGACACCTACGCCGACGGCATCAACTTCGCCAACGGCACCCGCAACTCCACCGTCTACAACTCCTCGTTCCGCAACACCGGCGACGACGCGCTGGCGGTGTGGGCCAGCAAGTACGTCAAGGACACCTCCGTCGACGTCGGCCACGACAACCACTTCCGCAACAACACCATCCAGCTGCCCTGGCGGGCCAACGGCATCGCGGTCTACGGCGGCTACGGCAACACCATCGAGAACAACATCGTCTCCGACACGATGAACTACCCGGGCATCATGCTCGCCACCGACCACGACCCGATCCCCTTCTCCGGTCAGACCACCATCTCGGGCAACGCCCTGTACCGGACGGGTGGCGCGTTCTGGGGCGAGGCGCAGGAGTTCGGCGCCATCACGCTCTTCGCCCAGGGCACGGACATCCCGGGCGTGACCATCCGGGACACCGAGATCCACGACTCGACCTACGACGGCATCCAGTTCAAGACGGGCGGCGGCTCCATGCCCGGCGTCAAGGTCACCGACGTCCGCATCGACAACTCCGTCAACGGCTCCGGCATCCTCGCGATGAGCGGCGCCCGCGGCAGTGCCACCCTGACCAACGTCACGATCACGAACTCGGCCCAGGGCAACGTACTGATCGAGCCCGGCTCCCAGTTCACCATCACCGGATCGCCGAACGGCGCATCCGCAGCGCGCAGGTCCGTCTGAAACCGGCGGGGTCCCCGGCTCACCGCGAGCCGGGGACCCCGCACGGTGTCACGTCCGGCCGCCGACCGGCGCTCGTGCCACGAAGGTGTGCGCGACGCCGGTCTGCCAGCCGGGCAAGGGCAGGACCCGCACCTGCCGGAAGCCCGCCCGTCGCATCCGTGCGGCGAAGACGTCGGCGGTGTCGAACGCGAGGACACTGCGCCACAGATGCTCGTACAGGGGGCGGTCCCCGGTCAGGCGCGCGACGGGCAGGAGCAGTCCCCGGCACACCGCGGTCCATACCGCGCGATGGCGAGGCCGCCCGCTGAGGGTGTACTCGTGCACCGCGATGCGCCCGCCGGGGGCCATCGTGTCCAGCACCCGGGCGAGGACCAGATCAGGGTCGGCCACGTTGCGGAAGAGGTAGGCGGCGAACACCGCGTCGAACGGTCCGGCCGTCCCCGCTTCGGCAAGGCCCTCGGCCGGGGCGTGGTGGAAGGTGACACCGGGGCCCCATCGCTTGCCGGCCGCGACCTGGAGCATGCCCTCGGAGGAGTCGACCGCGGTGATCCGCGCACGCGGGGCCGCCGTGAGCAGGGCGACGGTGGACGCACCGGTGCCGCACCCCAGGTCCAGCAGCCGCATGCCCGAACCACCGGCAGGCAGCCGCAGCCGCCGGGCCGACCGTCGCAGATGGGCGTGGTAGCCCGGATTGACGGCGACCATCCGGTCGTACAGCGTGGCGGCGTGGTCGAACGCGGACGCGAGTTCGCCACCGTGCATCAGGGTCATGCCGTGCTCCTCTGCTGCCGGAAAGGTACGCGGACGGCGAACGCCGGCCACGTCCGGCCAGTGCCCATCCCACCCCCGGTCCCGTCGAGGCGCACCTCGGCGGGCACGTCCACGGACGGATCAAGAAGCGCGTGTCCGGGTCGACCGTGGTCCCTCCCGGCCGCGGAAGCGGCGATCATCGCCACAACCGCTCCGCACGCGTCACCGTTCGGGAGGATCCGTTGACCGAGGCCGACCACCTGGATGCCGTCGACGTCGTGATCGTCGGGGCGGGCGCCGCCGGGCTGTCGCTGGCACACCGTCTGACGGCCTCGCCGGGTCCGCACGGCCTGCCCGCATCGGTCGTGCTCGTCGAGCCCCCGGCGGGGTCGCCCCTCCGCTCCCCCGCCCGGACCTGGTGCTCCTGGGAGCACGAGCAGGACGAGTACGACAGCCTGGTGGCCGCCCGCTGGCACCGGATGCGGATCACCGCCAGGGACGGCCGCCACATCTCGTTCACGTCCCCTCGCGCCTACCGGATGATCCGCTCGGCCGACTTCCTCCACGGAGTCGGTGCCGTACTCGAACGCCGGCCCGGAGTACGAAGGGTCGCGGCGACCGTGACCCAGGTGCGCGACGTGCCGGGAGGCGCCGAAGTGACCGGCCACGACGTGGCAGGACGTGCGATCCGGCTGAACGCCCGCTGGGTCTTCGACTCACGGCCCCCGAGCGACCTGCCGGCCGCCCGCACCACGCTCCTGCAGCACTTCCGGGGCTGGTTCGTCACCACCCGGGACGACCGCTTCGACCCCGAAGTCGCCGACCTGATGGACTTCCGCACCCGCCAGCCCGAACACGGCCTGTCCTTCGCCTACGTGCTGCCCTTCACCCCTCGCGAGGCACTGGTCGAGTACACGGAGTTCTCCGCCGAACCGATGACGGGGTCCGCTTACGACGCGGCACTGGAGGAGTACGTCCGCGGGAGGCGCATGGCGCACTACTCCGTGACAGCTGTCGAACAGGGGGTCATCCCCATGACGGACGGGCGCTTCCCCCGTCGCGCGGGGCGCAGCGTGTTCCGGATCGGCGTGGCAGGCGGCGCCACCCGCCCGTCGACGGGGTACTCCTTCGCCGGGATCCAGCGGCAGTCGGCCGCGGTGGCCGCCGCCTGGCAGGCCGGCCGGACCCCCCGGCCACCCGTACCGCACGCCGCGCGTCACCGCCTCATGGACGCCGTCATGCTGCGTGCGCTGGCGACCGGCCGGGCCGGTGGTGCGGGCTTCTTCGAAGCTCTGTTCAGCCGCAACCCCCCGGACCGGATCCTGCGTTTCCTCGACGGCACGTCAACCCTGCGCGAGGAGTGGGCGATCGGTCTCACCACACCGGTGCCGGCCATGCTGCGCTCATTGCTGGAGCTCCCCCTGGTTCCACGACGAAAGGCCACCGCATGCCCGTGAATCCCCCCTTCCGGCCGGTCCGTCCCGGCCGCGATCGCAGGGCCGGCCTGTGGCCGGCGCGGGACGGCGCCGATCGTGTTCCGGCACCTGGGCCCCGCGTCGCCGTGGTGGGTGGAGGCATCGCCGGGATCGCCGCGACCGCCGCACTCGCCGAGCGCGGCGTCCGGGTCGACCTGCTGGAGCGGGAGGAGGTGCTCGGCGGCAGGGCCGCCGGATGGCGGACCACTCTGGCCGACGGCCGCCCGGTCACGATGAGCCGGGGTTTCCACGCCTTCTTCCGCCAGTACTACAACCTGCGCGCACTGTTCCGTCGGGTCGACCCTGGTCTCGACTCGCTGCGGCCGCTGGCCGACTACCCGCTCCAGCGCGGCACCGGCGCCCGTGACAGCTTCCGCAACGTGCCGCGCACACCGCCGTGGAGCGTGCTGGGCTTCGTCGCGCTCAGCCCCAGCTTCGGCTGGTCGAGCCTGGCCCGGATGAACCCGCGGGCCGCCCTGCCGCTGCTGGACGTGCGCGTCCCTGAGGTGTACGAGCGGCTCGACGGGATCAGCGCGAGCGCCTTCCTGGACGACATCCGCTTCCCGGAAGAGGCCCGGGACCTGGCCTTCGAGGTGTTCTCGCGCAGCTTCTTCGCCGACCCGAAGGAGCTGTCCGCCGCCGAGCTGGTGCTGATGTTCCACATCTACTTCCTCGGTTCGTCGGAGGGGCTGCTGTTCGACGTTCCCCGCGAGCCGTATCCGCAGGCGTTGTGGGAGCCGCTGTCCGACCACCTGTCCGGGATGGGGACCGCCATCCGTACCGGTCGCACGGTCCTGGCCGTGCACCCCGACGGGGACGGCTTCCGGCTCACGGTCACCGCGACCGGTTCACCTCACGCGCCGCAGGAGCACGGGTACGACGCGGTGGTCCTCGCCCTCGACACGTCCGGGCTTCAGGCCGTGGTCGCGGCGTCACCCGGCCTGGAGAGGGGCGGTTGGCGCGCGGGCGTCGAACGCCTACGGCAGGCGCCGCCCTTCCTGGTCTCGCGCTGCTGGCTGGACCGGCCCGTGCGGCCCGACCGGCCCGGCTTCCTGGGGACCAGCGGCTTCGGCCCCGTGGACAACGTCAGTGTCCTGAGCCACTGGGAGGGAGAGGCGGCCCGGTGGGCTCGGGAAACCGGGGGTTCGGTGGTGGAGCTCCACGCGTACGCCGTCGACCCAGCCGCCGACCGGACCGTTGTCGAGGACTCGATGCTGCGCGAACTGCACCGGATCTACCCCGAGTGCGCCGGGGCGACCCTGGTCGACAGCCGCCACGAGTGGCGGCAGGACTGCCCGCTCTTCTCGGTCGGCGGCTACCAGGACCGGCCCGGCGTGCTCACCTCCCACCCCCACCTGGTGCTCGCCGGAGACCTGGTGCGCACCGCGCTGCCGGTGGCCTTGATGGAGCGCGCGGCGACCACGGGCATGCAGGCGGCGAACGCGCTCCTGGCGACCTGGGGCGTACGCGGCCACCCGTTGTGGGCGGTCCCTCTGGGTGGGCGGAACCACGTCATGCGCGCCCTGTCCCGATGCGGCTGAATCCGTCGAGGCCCCACGGCACCCCGTCGAACGGGGCCGCTCCGGACGGCCGCTCACCGCAGGGCAGGGCGTCAGCCGGGGAACCGGCCCTGGCTGCGCAGGGCGTAGCGGCGCTCGGCGTAGGCGAGGTCCTCGCGCCACAGCCGGCCGGCGCCGCGCCGCATCAGCGACCGCATCAGCGGTGCCGCCCGGCGCGCGAGGGTGAAGCCCCGGCGCGGCGAGTGGGCGACGACGGCTTCGATCACGGCGGTGCGCGGTCGTCCGTCGCTGCCGGGGCCGAGGGGTGTGGCGTGGGTTTCCACGACACTGGTGGCGCCCTCCCCGGAGACGATCCGCATCACCACGGTGCGCGGCCCGGGCGCGGTGAACTCCGCCCGCACCGGAACGCCGAGGCGCCCACGGACACGGAAGGAGACGTCGACCAGGAACCGGTCCACGGCGACGTCTGCCGGATGCGAGTCATGGGCGGCAGGTGCCTCGGCGACACTCAGGTCGGCGAAGGAGTGAGGGTGGAACCAGGCGCCGTGCCAGGGGTCGAGCCGGTTGGCGACGACGTCCTCGGGTTCGCAACGTCCGGCGACGGTCATGACGGCCGCCAGTGACGAGGCGAGGGCGGGCCGCGTGGGGACGGGCGGCGTCGCCGAGGGCTCCTCACCGCCGACGGCGTCCAGACGCGCCCACACCAGGAGGCCGTCGTCGTGGGCGGGGTAGGGCTCCCAGCCGGGAAACCCCGAGGGCTTCAGCGCGAGGCCGTGCCAGTGGCAGACGATCGTGCCGTCCCGCACGAAGCTTTCGCACAGCGGAGCGCCCAGGTGGGGGCAGGCGCCGGGGGCGGCCCGGACCCGCCCCTGACGGTCGCGCCACAGCACCAGTTCGACGCCGGCCACGCACCTCCCGGTGATGCGCCCGCTGCCGACCTCCGAGCTGGCCGCCACCACGTACCAGTTCCCGGACGGCCGGGCCTGGGCGCGCTTCAGCGCGGCCGCGACGAGGGCCGGTTTGGCCTCGTGCCAGGTGGGCGGCTGGTCCTGCCACTTGCCACCGCTGAGCAGGGCCAGCGGATGGAACGGACGGCGGGAGCGGCTCATACCGTCGACCCCTCGGGAGTGTCGGATGCGGCACCGGACGGCGCCGGGCGCGGGCAGGCCCGATGGACGGCGCGGCTCGAGGCGACGGCGATCAGACCACGGGCGGCTTCGCGCGCACGGCGGTGGCGGGGCACGGCCACGCGGCGGTGGAGCACCGGGTAGCCGGCGGACTCGATCTCGTCGAGGATGCCCCGGTAGAGCACCAGAGCCGTTCGGACGCAGGGGCGCGAGACAGGTGCGAGCAGGGGGATGCCGGTGGCGGCCCGCCGGTACACACCGCGGGTGAGAGCGGCGGTCTCGTGAAGGGCGGCGCGGACCCGTGGGTCGGTGGTGCCCCGCTGCCGGCACCACGTCAGGAGGGCCTGGTCGGCCCCGTGGGCGCCCAGGATGTCGCCGGGGATGTAGACGCGACCGCGGTCGAGGTCCTCCCCGACGTCGCGCAGGAAATTGGTGAGCTGGAAGGCGACGCCGAGTGCGGCCGCCGCGGGAGCGGCCTCCTCACGCGACGTCACGGTGCCGAGGACCGGCAGGACCTGGAGGCCGATCACCGCGGCCGAACCGTGCATGTAGCCGGCCAGGTCGCCGTAGGTGGGGTAGGCGGTGACCGTCAGGTCCATCTGCATCGAGGCCATGAAGTCGGTGAACAGCGTGTGGTCGAGTCGGTGCCGGCGGACGGTGTCGGCGAGCGCGGTGACCACGGGATGGTCCGCGTGGCCCGCGCGCAGTCCGTCCAGCAGCACCGTCTCCAACTCGGCGAGCGCCTGCTTCCGGGCGGCGGAGGTGACACCGCTGCCGTCGTGGCCGTCGTCGACGATGTCGTCGGCCCACCGGGCGAAGCCGTAGAGGGCGTGGACGAAGGGGCGGCGGTCCGGGGTGAGCAACCGGGTGGCCAGGAAGTAGGTCTTGCCGTGCCGTGCGTTCAGCGCCCGGCAGCGGCTGTAGGCGGCCCGCGTCCGGGGCTCGGTGATCCCCGCGGCGTCGAGTTCACGGGCGGTCACGGGACGCTCCTGCGCGGCCGGTGCCGGGCCACCGCACGGTCCCCGGCGATGCGGGCGGCCGCTAGCTTCCCGGAGATCAGGACGGTGGGCACTCCGACACCCGGTACGGTGCCGCAACCGGCCAGCACGACGTTCTCGGCGCCGTGGACGAGGTTGCGGGCGCGGAAGGGGCCGGTCTGGGCGAAGGTGTGAGCGGCGGAGAAGGGTGTGCCCGCGGCGTGCCCTTCGGCCGCCCAGTCGGCAGGTGAGACGGTCCGCGAGGTCTCGACGGACGCCTCGAACCCCTCCAGCCCGCGCTTTTCCAGCTCTTCCACCAGGCGCTCCCGGTAGGTGGGGCCCAGCTGGGCCCAGTCGGCGGGGCCGGTGGAGAGGTTGGGGCACGGGGCGAGGACGTAGTGCAGGTGCCGGCCTTCGGGGGCGAGGGAGGGGTCGGTGGTGGTGGGGCGGGTGATGAGCAGGGAGGGGTCGCTCATGAGCCGTCCGAGGCGCGTCAGTTCGTCGAAGGTGCGGGTCCAGGCGCCGCCGAAGGAAAGGGTGTGGTGTGCCAGCTGCGGCCAGGTCCGGCGGGTTCCGGCGTGCAGCACGAACGCGGAGGGCGACCAGCGCAGCCGTACCGGCCGCCGGGGGACGCGACCGAGGAGCCGGTACGCCACCGGCAGGTCGGGGGTGAGGACCACGGCGTCACAGGCGAACCGTTCACCCTCGGCGGTGCGTACGGCCGTGACCCGGCCGCCCGTGCTGCGCTCCAGGACGGCCACCTCGCTGTGGTAGCGGAGGTCGGCCCCCGCGCCGGCGGCCTCGGCGGCGAGCGCGCGGGCCACGGCGTGCATGCCGCCTCGTGGGAAGTACACACCGGCGACCGTGTCCATGTAGGCGATCACGGCGTACGCGGCAAGCGCCCGGGCGGGTGGCACTCCGGCGTACAGGGCCTGGAACGAGAAGACGCGCTGCAAACGCTCGTCCTTGACGAAGCGCGCGATGCGCGGCTGGAGCCGGCCGAATCCGCCGAGCGCCGCCAGCCGGGCGAGGTCGGGGGTGAGCAGCGACAGGGGCGAGTCGAAGTTGACGTCGATGAAGCCGCGCATCTGCACCCGGTACAGCTCGCTCAGCCAGCGCCGCAGCCGCCGGTACCCCAGTGCCTCCCGCCCGCCTGCGAACCGGGCGACCTCGGCCTCCATCACGGCAGGGTCGGAATGCACGTCGAGGGCGGAGCCGTCGGCGAACTGCGCGCGGTAGGCGGGGTGCAGCGGCTGTAGCTCCACCCGCGAGGCCAGGGTGCCGCCGGTGGCCGCGAACGCTTCCTCGAGGAGATCGGGCATGGTCAGAACCGTCGGCCCGGTGTCGATGCGGTAACCCCCGAGCTCGAGCAGACCGGCGCGGCCCCCGGGTCCACCGGCCCGCTCGAGGACGGTCACCCGGCGACCCGCGCCCAGCAGGTGCAGTGCGGTGGCCAGCCCGGACAGCCCTGCGCCGACGACGACCACGTGATCGGTGGGGCCCTGAACGGACCTCATCACCAGTCCTCCTGCGGCTCGGGGGCGGGTGGAACCGGCGGCGTCATACGACGGCGACCGCACCTATACGGCGGGCCAGCCGGGCCAGGGAACGGACGCCCTGCGGTTCGAGGAGCCCGGTCGTGAGGAGACCGGCGGCCTCGTCGGCCAAGGCGGCGATCCGGGTCTCCACCGCCCGCACCGCACCCAGGTCCCGCAACAGCCCGCGGAGGCCGTCGAGCGCCGTCTCGTCCGCATCGGCGTTGCCGAGCGTCGCGCGGATCCGGGCTTCGGCTCCGGGCGAGCCGGACCGCCGGGCCAGTTGCAGCGCCACGGCCGTCAGGTACGTGAGCTTTCCCGAGCGGATGTCGTCGCCTGACGGCTTGCCCGTTTCGGCCGGGTCCCCGTAGACGCCCAGCAAGTCGTCACGGAGCTGGAAGGCCAGGCCGATCCGGCGGCCGAACTCGTGCAGGACCTCGGTCGTCCGGTCGTCCGCACCGGCGGCGACCGCGCCCACTGCCAGCGGGCGGGCGACGCTGTAGAGGGCGGACTTCAGTTCGGCGGTACGCAGGGCCGCCCTGGGGTCGTCCGAGCGTTCCGCCTGCAGGCGCAGGTCGAGGTGCTGGCCCGCCACCATCTCGGAGCGCATGGCCTGCCACAGCCCTTCGACCTGACGGCGCACCACGTCGCCCAGCGGCACGGTCCTGAGGAGGTCTTCCGCCCACACCAAGGCCAGGTCCCCGGCCAGCACCGCTTGCGCGAATCCATAGGCCGCCGCGTCCCCGGACCAGCCCGCCCGCAGGTGCGCCTCGGTGAACTGCGCGTGCACCGCCGGCCCGCCCCGGCGTGTGTCCGAGCGGTCCATCACGTCGTCGTGGATCAGCGCGCAGGCCTGCAACAGCTCCAGCGCCGCCCCCAGCCGTACCGGGGTCACGACCTCGTCCCGGGCGACCGGCCCACCCGCCGCGAGCCAGCCCCACCACAGGCAGCGTGCGCGCAGCCGGGCGCCACCACGCGACACGAACTCCGTGAGGGTGCCGGCCAAGGTGGCGTCCGCGGGCAGAACACCCGATCCGGTGAGGCGCCGTTCCGCCATGTAGGCGGACAGTTCAGCCTCGACCGCTTCCACCACCTCGGTGTCCGCTCCCGTCTCCGAGCTTCCCACGGCGGCCTCTCGGTCGATGCCCCGGGCGGCCGCGTCCCGCGCGGAGGCGGCTCCCTCTGACGACCGCTCCCCACCTCCGCGGCCTCGGAGCCTCGCGGGGTGATCACGGTCGTTCCCGACTCTGGCACCGGCCCGGCCACCGCGCATCTGCAGCCGTCCGCCCGTCCGAACCCTCCAGGGGAGGCGATCAGCCCTCGGCGCCGGTCGGGGCGGGTGGCGTCCCGTCGACCGCGAGGGCCTGTACAGGGCGGTCAGGCGATGGCGGAAGGTGATCAACCGGAGGAGACGCTGCCGGCCACACCGACGGCCCTGAGCCTCGTATGCCCCGGCCTTCTCCGGCACGACGCGGAACAGGGACGCGTACGGCCGCACGCCCGTCTTGCGGGAGTGCGGCCGCTTCCCCGCGTCTCGTCGACCGATCGCCCAGGGGAACCGTGGGGTTCGTGAGGCGGATCAGTTCTCCAGGGCCGCCTGCTTGGCCACCGGGGCCGGCGCGGCCTCGGCGTCGCCCGACGCGGCGCGGGCGGCCGGGATGGCCATGGCGACGAGCGCGGCGACCAGCGCGATGCCGCAGCCGATCACCAGGCCGGTACGGAAGCCGTTCTCGGAGGTGAAGGTGTAGCCGCCCACGGTCGTGGTCATCTGGGAGAGGACGACACCGATCACGGCGGCGCCCACCGAGGTGCCGAGCGAACGCATCAGGGCGTTGAAGCCGTTGGCGGCGGCGGTCTCCGACAGCGGGACCGAACCCATGATCAGGGCGGGCATCGATCCGTACGCGAGTCCCACGCCGCTGTTGACGACCATGACCGCCAGCATCAGACCCCAGGCGGAGCCCGTCAGCACCAGCGACAGGCCGTACCCGGCGGCGAGGACCAGGGCGCCGCACATCAGGGTGAACTTGGGGCCGCGGGCATTGGTCAGCTTGCCGCCCAGGGGAGAGACGATCATCATCATGATGCCGCCCGGCAGGAGCCACAGGCCCGCCGCGAGCATGGACTGGCCGAGGCCGTAGCCGGTCGCCTTGGGGAACTGCAGCAACTGCGGGACGACCAGCATCCCGGCGTACATGCCGAAGCCCACGAAGACCGAGGCCAGGTTGGTGATCAGCACCCGGGGCCGGGCCGTGGTCCGCAGGTCGACCAGCGGGTCGCGGGTGCGCAGTTCCCACCAGCCCCAGCCGGCCAGCACGACGACGGCGGCACCGAACAGGCCGAGCGTGGTCGCCGAACCCCAGCCCCAGTCGGCTCCCTTGGAGACGGCGAGCAGCAGGCAGACCAGTCCGACGCCCAGTCCGAGCGCGCCGGGCACGTCGAAGCGCTGGCCCTTGGCGCCGGCGGGAACCTCGGGGATGAAGAACCAGATCAGCACCGCGACGACGGCGGCCAGGCCCGCGGAGCCCCAGAAGAGCACGCGCCAGTCGGCGTACTGGGCGATCGCGGCGGCGATCGGCAGGCCCAGACCGCCGCCGATGCCCATGGAGGCGCTGACCAGGGCGATGGAGGAACTGAGCTTCTCCGCGGGGACCACGTCACGGAGCAGGGCGATGCCGAGCGGCACCATGCCCATGCCCATGCCCTGCAGACCCCGTCCGACGATCATCGGCGTGACGGAGGACGACAGGGCGCACACCACCGAGCCCGCCACGAGCGGCACCGAGCAGACCACCAGCATGCGCCGCTTGCCCACCAGGTCGCCGAGGCGCCCGAAGACGGGCACGCACACGGCCGCCACCAGAAGGGTGGCGGTGATCACCCAGGCGGCGTTCGAGGACGAGGTGTGCAGGATCTGCGGCAGCTCCGTCAGCAGCGGGGTGACGAGCGTCTGCATGATCGCGGCGGTGATGCCGGCGAGGGCCAGCGTGGCGACCACGCCCCCTGCACGGGCTGTGGGTTGTGGGGCGTTCATGACGGCACTCCTCGCCTGACGGTCCTGCGTTCGGGATCGATGTGCATGGTACATAGGAAGTGCATCGCGCACATGATGTGGCTGGTGCACGCGCTGTGCGAGGATGACAGCGGGCGCCGCACAAGCACACCGGCGGCCCGGCGGACGGCAGGAGGCGGAAGAGGTATGGGCAGGTCCACCCACGAGGTCGAGTACGAGCAGATGCTCCTCAGCCGCCACGAACTGCTGCGCCACAGGTCCGGCGCCCTGGACCGCAGCGCGTACATCCTCCTCAGCCGTATCCGGGTCCAGGGGCCCATGTCGATCGGCGAGCTGAGCGAGGCCTTCGCGCTCGACGCCTCGACCCTCAACCGGCAGACCGCCGCGGCCATGCGCGCCGGGCTCGTGGAACGCATCCCCGACCCGGAGGGCGGCATGGCGCGCAAGTTCCGCATCACGCCCCAGGGCGCCCGCATGCTGGACGAGGAGCGCGACGCCATCATCGGCGGCCTGGACAAGGTCATGGCCGACTGGCCGGACCAGGACATCGCCGCCTTCGCCTCCTACCTCAGGCGCTTCAACACCGACATCGAACGCCTCGCCGGACGGCCCTGGCCCCGTCCCTGAACCGCCGGGCGCCCGGCCCGCGGGCCGCCAACCCACCTCACCGGCAGGATATTTGACGGGGCAAGCACTCCTCGATTTACTTGACGTAGCAATCACTTCTGCGACCGGTCCGGCTCGCCCGCGCCGTCACGCGCGGAAGTACCCGTCATTCCTTGGAGGTTGTGCAATGGGACGTCTACTGGGCCGCGCCGCGCTCGTCACCGGTTCGACGAGCGGCATCGGGCGTGCGGTCGCGGAGGCCCTGGCACGTGAGGGTGCCACCGTCGTGGTCACCGGGCGCAGCGCGGAGCGCGGTGCCGGGGTCGTCGAGGGGATCACGGCACAGGGGGGCCGGGCGCACTTCGTCCAGGCCGATCTGGCGGTGGGCGGTGCGGAGGTCCGGCGGCTGGCGCAGGAGGCGTCGGCGGTCGCGGGCGGGCCGATCGACATCCTGGTGAACAACGCTGCCTACCTGGTCCCGCCGCAGTCGATGACGGAGGCGACCGAGGAGCAGATCGACGAGGCGCTGGCGGTCAACGTCAAGGTCCCGTTCCTGCTCGCGGCCGCGCTGGTGCCCGCCATGGTGGAGCGCGGCTCCGGAGCGGTGATCAACGTGGGGTCGATCAACGGTGTCGTCGGCATGGACTTCGCGGCGCTCTACGGGGCCACCAAGGCCGGTCTGCACTCACTGACGAAGTCCTGGGCGGTCGAGCTGGCCTCCAAGGGGGTGCGGGTCAACACCGTCGCTCCCGGCCCGACCGTCACCGAGGCCAACGAGGTCTACCGCACCCTGCTGGAGAAGCTCGCCCAGAACTACCCCGCCAAGCGGCCGGGCACCGCCAAGGAGGTCGCCGCCGCGGTGGTCTTCCTCGCCGGCGAGGACGCCGCGCACATCCACGGCGCCACGCTCCCGATCGACGGTGGCGCCCTCGCCCTCTGAGGCGGACAACCAGGCCCACCCCCTCCGGCCCCTTCTCCGGCCCCACCTGCGGTTTCGCGGGTGGGGCCGCGTCGTCACGACCTGACGGCTCTGACTTTCATTATTAAATCCAGATGCTAGCCTGGGACCGCGGCCCCTGAAGGGCCGCGTGCTCGAGCCGTGTCCGGTGCCCTGCCGAGAGGGCGTGTCGCAAAGGAAAGCCGTATGGACATCAAGGGATCCGTCGCCCTCGTGACGGGAGCCAACCGAGGAATCGGGCGCGCGTTCGCCCGGGCGCTCCTGGAGCAGGGCGCGGCCAAGGTCTACGCCGGCGTCCGCGACCCAAAGAGCGTGACCGATCCGGACCTCGTCCCGCTGCGGCTGGACGTGACGGACGAGGCGCAGACAGCCGCGGCCGCCGAGGCGGCGGGCGACGTCTCCATCCTGGTCAACAACGCCGGTATCGGAGGCGCGACCACCGGGCTGCTGTCGGGCGGCCTCGACGGCGCGCGGCAGGCGATGGAGGTCAACTACTTCGGCACCTGGGCGGTGTCCCGGGCCTTCGCCCCGGTACTGGCCCGCAACGGCGGCGGGGCGCTGGTGAACATGCTGTCACTGGCCTCCTGGGTCGGGCAGCCGCAGTTCCCCGGCTACGCCGCGTCCAAGGCCGCGCAGTGGTCTCTGACGGACGCCCTGCGCAAGGGCCTGCACGACCAGGGCACCCTGGTCGTCGGTGTGCACTGCGGATTCGTGGACACCGACCTGAGCGCATGGACGGACGCGCCGAAGATCAGCGCCGCCAGCGTTGCGGAACTGACCATGGAGGCCCTGACCCACGACCGGTTCGAGGTCCTCGCCGACGAGCAGACGCGAAGCGTCAAGGCCGCCCTGTCCCAGCCCCCGACGGTGGGGCCCGCAGCCTGATCCGGCCGGCCCCGGTCCCGCCGCGCGGCAGGACCGGGGCCGGTGTCGGCCGAGCTGACACCTCCTCACCTGGCCGGTTCCGGCGACGAGATGACGCACGCGAACGGCTTGTCAGGGATCCCCTGACGCCCTAACTTGTCAGGGAATCCCTGACAACCAAGGAGTGAGCCGTGCCCCCCTCTGGCATCCAGGACGCATTCACCCGGTGCTCCTTCTGCGGCAAGCCGGACCGCGAGGTCGACAAGCTGGTCGCGGGCGCCGGCGTGCAGATCTGCAACGAATGCGTGGCGCTGTCCGCGTCGATCATCGACGGAAGCCTGGGCACCCCGCCGGGAGCTCCCCTGCCGCTCTGGGCATCGCTGACCGACGCGGAGATGCTGGGCCACATCCCGCGCGTCGCCGCGCACATCGACCAGGCCGAGGCCGATCTGCGCTCATGGGTGCAGGAACTGCGGCGCCGCGGCGTCACCTGGACCCGGATCGGCGAAGCCCTCGGGATCACCCGGCAGTCCGCGTGGGAACGGTTCTCCGGCGAGGAGTGACCGGCGCCGCCCCCTCCTGCCCGACCACGCGACGACCGGCGCGTTCGGAATAGAACGCTCCGGATGAACGTAATAAGGATGTAAAAGTCGCTGGTCAAGAGCACGCCGTCCGCAGGGGTGGGGTGCAGGTCGCCTGGGAGGCAGGAGTGGGCATACGGCGGACGACCCTTCCGGGCATCGGCACGCAGTACGACGTGACCACGCGCACCGGGCGGAACCTGTCGGTGGTGGTCCACCAGGACGGCCGGAGGTTCCTCGGCTTCTACGAGGCCGACGATCCCGACGCGTGCGGGATGTCGGTCCCACTGGAAGCCGACGAGGCCGCCGGGCTGGCACGGTTGCTGGACCCGACACCGCTGGAGGCGGTGCGGACGGAGGGCATCGGGCTGGTCACCGAACAGATCCCGGTGGACTCCCGGTCGCCGTACGCGGGGCGCCCGCTGGGTGACACCCGCGCCCGGACGCTGACCGGGGCCTCCGTCGTGGCCGTGATGCGCCGGACCACCGCGCACCCCTCCCCCGGGCCGGACTTCCGGCTGGCGATCGGAGACACGCTCGTGGTGGTCGGCACGCGTGAGGGCGTGGACGCACTGGCCGCGATCGTGGCGGGGCGGTGACGATGCACGACACCACCGCGCTGCTCATCGAGCTCGGCGCCGTCATCCTCGGGCTGGGCCTCATCGGGCGCTTCGCCGGCCGGATGGGGCTGTCGCCCGTGCCGCTCTACCTGCTGGCCGGACTGGCCTTCGGGCATGGCGGCATCGTGCCGCTGTCGGCGAGCGAGGACTTCATCTCCGTGGGCGCCGAGATCGGCGTGGTCCTGCTGCTCCTGCTGCTCGGCCTGGAGTACAGCGCGTCGGAACTGGTCACCAATCTGCGCGCGCAGTACCCGTCGGGGGTCGTGGACTTCGTCCTCAACGCGGTACCCGGCGCGGTGGCGGCGCTGTTGCTGGGATGGGGGCCGGTGGCCGCCGTCGCGCTGGCCGGGGTCACCTGGATCTCCTCGTCCGGTGTCATCGCGAAGGTGCTCACCGACCTCGGCCGGCTCGGCAACCGCGAGACGCCCGTGGTGCTCGGCGTCCTCGTCATCGAGGACCTGGCCATGGCGGTCTACCTGCCGCTGCTGACCACCCTGCTGGCGGGCCTGGGCCTGGCTGCCGGAGGCGTGACGCTGGCGATCGCCCTCGGCACCGTGGGCACGGTGCTGTACCTGGCGCTGCGCCACGGCCGGCTGCTCAGCAAGGCGGTCTCCTCCGACAACCCCGAGATGCTCCTGCTGGTCGTGCTCGGCCTGGCGCTGGTAGTGGCGGGCATCACCCAGAAACTGCAGGTGTCGGCGGCCGTCGGGGCGTTCCTGGTGGGCATCGCCCTGTCCGGTGAGGTCGCGGCGGGAGCGGGACGTCTGCTGACGCCGTTGCGCGATCTGTTCGCCGCCGTCTTCTTCGTGTTCTTCGGGCTGTCCACCGATCCGGCGGCGATCCCGCCCGTGCTGCTCCCGGCGCTGGCCCTGGCGCTGGTCACCACGGGAACCAAGATCGTCACCGGTTGGTACGCCGCCCGGAGGGCGGGCATCCACGCGCGGGGCAGGCTGCGGGCGGGTGGCGCGCTCGTCGCACGCGGGGAGTTCTCCATCGTCATCGCGGGCCTCGCCGTCGCCACGCAGCCCCGTATCGGCCCCCTGGCCACCGCTTACGTCCTGATCCTGGTCGTCGTCGGGCCCCTGGCGGCCCGCTACACCGAACCCGCGGTCACCGCGCTCGGCCGGCGGCTGCGGCATGACGCCTTCGCGCAGCCGCTGCCGGGGGCCGTCGAGGCGTTCGAGGTGACGCACCCCGAGGACTCCCCCGCCCGGCGGTGACGGCGGTCATCTCCGTCGGAGATGACGGATATCGTGATGCATCTTCCTCACCGGGGAAGCAATCCTCCGGTGCGGGCGCTGCAGCATGTGTCCGAGCGGCGCGAGGAGTTGCTCGGTCGCCACTTCACCCGCCCGAACCGCACCACCGGTTCCCGACACGAGAAGGTCCTCGTGTCCGCTCCCCGCACGACCAGGTCCGTGCGTCGTCCGGCGCCCGCCCACGGCGTACCGGGATGGCTGGTCGGGCTGCTGGCCGTCGCCTCCGGGTTGACCGTCGCCAACCTCTACTACGCCCAGCCGCTCCTGGCGTCGCTGAGCACGATCTTCCATCTCGGTCCGGCAGCGGCCGGCACTTTGATCACGGTGACGCAGGTCGGCTACGTGGTCGGCATGGTCTTCCTGGTCCCGCTCGGCGACCGGCTGGAGAAGCGCCGGCTGGTCACTGCGCTGCTGACCGTCACCACGGTCTCCTTGGTGGTGGCGGGTTTCGCCACGAGCTTCCCGATGCTGCTCGTCGCGTCCCTGGTCAGCGGTGCCACCTCCGTCGTCGCGCAGATCCTGGTGCCGTTCGCGGCGGGCCTCGCGCCCGACCGCGCCCGCGGCCGCATCGTCGGGCGGGTGATGAGCGGACTGCTCGCCGGGATCCTGCTGTCCCGCACCGTCAGCAGCCTGGTCTCCGACCTCGCGGGCTGGCGCTACGTCTACCTCGGCTCCGCGGTCCTGATGGCGCTCCTGGCCCTGGCGCTGCGCGCCGCCCTGCCGCAGCACGCCCCGACGACCTCCCTGTCGTACGGGCGGGTCCTGCGTTCGACGGTGCAGTTGGTGCGGACACATTCTGCGTTGCGACGCCGGGGGCTGTACCAGGCGGCCATGTTCGGCGCGTTCAGCGTCTTCTGGACCCCCGTCTCCTTCCTCCTCACCGGCCCGTTCCACTACTCGCCGATCGGTGTCGCGGTCTTCGCGCTCGTGGGCGCGGCGGGTGCCGCGGTGGCACCGCTGGCGGGCCGCTGGGCGGACCGCGGCCTCGTCCGCCCGGTCACGGGGACCGCCCTCGGCCTCGCGGCCGTGGCCTTCGCCGTCGCGGGCTTCGGGCAGCACAGCATCATCCTGATCGCCTTCGCCGCGGTCCTCATCGACATGGCCGTGCAGACCTCGCTCATCCTCGGGCAGCACACGATCTACCAGCTCGACGCCGCCGCGCGGTCGCGGCTGAACAGCGCCTTCATCGCGATCTTCTTCGTGGGAGGCGCGCTCGGTTCGCAACTCGGGGCACTGGCCTACCACGCGGACGGCTGGACGGCGGTCAGCGTCCTCGGTGCCGCGCTGCCCCTGATCGGCCTCGGCTACTGGGCGACGGAGCGTCGCGCCGCCCGCAAGGGCGCGGAGGCCGCGACCGCGCAGGCCCCCTCCCGGTAACGGGTCCGGCAGACTCCACGAGCTGACCATTCGTCAGGCGGGGCCTTCGGGCCCTTGGTTCGCAGTCGCGAAGCGGCGGAGTTCCCTGCGTGTCCGTGCCATGCCGCCCGACCCTGGTGATGAGTTGTCGCGCCCGCACCCGTCACATCTACGACGGGACACGACGAGACCGAAGGATGACGCGATGAGTGCGGACACGCGGTTGGAGGAGCTGGGCGGGAGCGGTCTCGGCGAGGTCGACGGGCCGGCGTTCTCGGGGCTGGCGGAGCAGCACCGGCGGGAGCTGCACGTGCACTGCTACCGGATGCTCGGGTCGTTCGAGGACGCCGAGGACACCGTGCAGGAGACGTTCCTCCGTGCCTGGCGGCGGCGGGAGACCTTCGAGGGGCGGTCGACGTTCCGCGCCTGGCTGTACCGGATCGCCACCAACGCCTGCCTGGACCTGCTCGCCAAGCGCCGCCCGGAGCCCGCGACCGGCGGCGAGGTGCTGTGGTTGCAGCCCTACCCGGACCGGCTGCTCGACGAGTTGCCCGCGGCTGACGCCGACGAGCCGGAGAGCGTCGCCGTCGCGCGGGAGACGATCGAGCTGGCGTACCTCGTCGCCGTCCAGCACCTCGCGCCGCGCCCGCGCGCCGTACTCATCCTGCGCGACGTGCTCGGCTGGCCGGCGAAGGACGTCGCGGAACTCCTCGGCGACTCCGTCAACTCCGTCAACAGCGCGCTGCAACGGGCCCGCGCCGGCATGCGGGAGCACCTGCCCGCCGAGCGGCAGGACTGGAGCGGCGGCGCTGAGGACTCCGGGACGCGCGAGCTGGTGCGTCGCTTCACCGACGCCAGCGTGGCCACGGACGTCGACCGGCTCGCCGGCATGCTGCGTGACGACGTCCGCTGCTCGATGCCGCCGACGCCGGGCCTGTCCCTGGGCCGCGACGCGGTGGTGACCGGCTGGGTCGCGGACGGCTTCGAAGACATGCAGGGTCTGCGCGGCGTCCCCACGTCGGTGAACCGGCAACCCGCCGTCGCCTTCTACCTCTGGAACGAGCGCGAGGGCGCCTACCTGCCGTTGACGCTCGACGTCCTGCGCGTCACCGACGGGGTGATCACCGAGATCGTCGTCTTCCACGCCGACCGGTTCCCGCGGCTCGGGCTTCCGGAGCGCCTGCCGGCGGACGGCACGGAGTAGCCCCGGTGCGGACGCTCGCGCTGCGCGGTGGCGCTCGTGTCACGGTGGTCGCCGCGCAATGGTGCGACGCCTTCGGCGTCGTCACCCGCGGGCGGGTGCGGCTGGAGCTGCGCGACGGCGAGCCCGGGCCGGTCCTCGGACGCGACGCCGGGTTCCGGCTTCGCGGCACCGGCGTCCGCGCCCTGCGCGACCCCGGCCGTCGCACGGCGAGGGTGCGCAGCGTCACCCCCAAGGCCAGGACCGTCACATGCCGGTCACCACACCCCGTAGGCCCGTTTCCGGATGACGGAGGAACGACATGAACACCATGAAGGGCACCGGGGTCGTCGCAGGCCCGGCATCGGGCCGGACCAGCCACACCCACCGGCTCCGCAGGCTCGCCGGCACCGGCTTCATCGCCACGCTCGCAGCGATGGTGGCCACCACCCTCGCCGCTGCGCTCGCCCAGGCCGCCGGCGTCGGCTTCGAGGTCCCCGATGGTGGCGAGACGATCCCGTTGCCCGGGTTCGCCGTGGTGACCGGCCTCTTCTCGGTCGTGGGCGTCGTCATTGCCGTCGCTCTGCTTCGCTGGAGCGCTCACCCCGCCAGGCGATTCGTGTGGACGGCGGTGTCGCTGACCGCGATCTCGCTGGTCCCTCCCCTCCTGTCCGGGGCGGACACCGCCACCACCACCGCCCTCATCGGGCTGCACCTCGTCCCTGCGACGGTGATGATCCCCACCCTGGCGCGGAGCCTCCGTACCCGGACCGATTGACGATTCCGCAACGGAGCGGCGCGCTGCGCCAGGACGTGCGCGAGCGCACCAAGGTGGGTCGAACAGGTTCGCGGCGCACCCCGGCGATCACCCCCACGTGGCCTGCTCTCCGCGTACGATCACTCGATGGCCGACATGACCGAAACCACGCCCGGCTGGCTGTCTCCGGACGACCTGGAGCTGACCCGCGCACGCATGCCGATCCTGTACGTCGACGCCGTGCCCGTGCGGGTCGACGACAGCGGGGAGGTGACACACATCGGTCTGCTCCTGCGCATCGGACCGGACGGGAACGTCAGCCGCGCCCTCGTCTCCGGGCGGGTGCTCCACCACGAGCGTGTCCGCGAGGCGCTCATCCGCCACCTGGAGAAGGACCTCGGGCCCATGGCCCTGCCCCGCATCCCGGTCTCGCCGCAGCCCTTCACCATCGCCGAGTACTTCCCGACACAGGGTGTGACGCCCTTCCACGACCCCCGGCAGCACGCGGTGTCCCTGGCCTACGTCGTCCCGGTGGCGGGCGACTGCCATCCCCGGCAGGACGCCCTCGACCTGGTGTGGTTCACCCCGCAGGAGGCGTCCTCGCCGCAGTTGCAGCAGGAGATGCAGGGCGGGCAGGGCGTCCTGCTCCGGCAGGCCCTCGCCCACGTCGGCTGCCTCACCTGAGCTCGGTGGCGGCCCGGGCGGTCCACTGCCAGCGCCGCCACACGCACGAGGGACCACCGCGCGGGTACGGGCACGCTCCAGCGGGTACGGGCACGCTCAAGGGGGGCCGGCACCGGTTGCCGGCACACACCGATCCGCGCGGGCCCCGGCCGTCGCCCGGCCACAGGAGCCCCGTACGGGAGGCACCCTGATGAAGCTGTCGTTCCTGCAACCGCTGTTCGACCGGCCGGGCCCGTGGGCGAGCGCCTACCTGGACACCTCCCGGGACGTCGCGGATCCCGACCGCGTCATCGCATGCCGCTGGCGGCACCTGCGTGACGACCTCACCGCCCACGGCGCCGACCCGGCCACCGTCCACGCCCTGCACGCCGCTGTGGGCATGGACGACGACCTGCCCGGTCGGCACGGCCAGGCCCTGTTCGCCACCCGTGGGGAACTCGTGCTCGCCGCGGAGCTGCCCGAACCGCCCGTGCACGACACCGCCGACCTCGACGACCTGCCCGACGCCCTGCCCCTGGTGGTGCAGCGCGCCCCGGACCTCCCCTACCTGGCGGTGTTCGTCGGCCGCACCGAGGACGGCGGCGGCATCCAGGTCGCCGCCCAGACCGAGCGCTGGCCGGCCGGCCGTATCGACACGGATCCGGCGGTCCGGCAGACCGTCCCGGCGGAGGACTGGCAGCGCACCGCCCCCCGTCTCGCCGGGGACCTGACCGACCTCGCCGACCGCGGCGCCGCCGAGGTGCTCGTGCTGGGCCGGGATCCCGGTGATCCCCGGACCGCCGGTGTCCTGGTCGGCCACATGCCGGAACGCCTGGGGAACGCCCTCGTCACGGTCGGCACCGGCAACCCCGGCGGCGCTCCCGACCGGGCCCTGCTGGAGGAGCACCTCGCCCGCGAGCTCGGCGGCCGCCTCAACGCCGCCGACCAGGCCCGCCTCGAGGCGTATCTGATGCAGCGCGCCCAGGACCGCACCGCCTGCGAGGGCACCGGAGCCGTCTTCGCGGCGCTGGGGCGCGCGGACGCCGAGGCCCTCCTGGTCAACGATCCCCCGCCGCTCCCCGGGCACCTGCCGGCAGGGCCCGGCGAACCCGCCGGAGCGGCCCTGCTGCGTGCCGCGGCGTGCACCGGTGCCGAGCTGGTGGTCGTGCCCCGCGGCACCCTCGCCCTGGACGACGGGGTCGGTGTCCTGCTGCGCCGACGCGACCCCGGCGCGTAGCCCCCGGCCTGCGGAATCGTCGGTGACCCACCCGTGTTGTACCTGCAGGTACAACGAGAGGGATGGGATGGATACCGTCGACGCAGGGCAGCGGCCGGGCCGGCAGTCCCTGCCGGCCCAAACAGAAAGCTGGGCGCTCACCTACCGGCCCGAAGCCCCCGCAGAAGCCCGCAAACTCACCAAGGAAGCCCTGCACCGCTGGCAGGTGCCGGCAGCCACTGCCGACGAGATCCTGCTGGTCGTCTCGGAGCTCGTCACCAACGCCTTCGAATACGCCCGGCCGCCCATCGTGCTCCACCTGGACCGCGACCGCAGCACCGGGCAGGTCCGCGTGGAGGTCACCGACGGCGGACCGGCCGCCTCCGTCGGGGAATGGGCCGCCAGCTGCGGCGACTGCGAACACGGCCGGGGCCTCACGATCGTGGACCAGGTGGCCTCGGCGCACGGCGACCGCTGGGAGACCGGCCGCGCCGTCCACTGGGCCGAACTCGCTCCCGCCGCCTGACGCAGCGGCGTCGTACGGCGCGGGGGCGAGAGCGGGTCTTCACCGAGCTGATGACCCGGGCCGACGCCGATGAGGGCCTGAATTGGGCGGTCTCGGCGGACCGCGCCATCGTGCGCGCGCATCAGCACACGGCCGGGGCCCGTAGAAAAGGGCCCCGGCCGGCGAGCCCCACGACCATCCCACCGGCCGCTCCCGCAGAGGACTGGGCACCAAGGTCCGCCGCGCCGCAGACGGGAACTGCCGGCTCCCGGGTCAGGAAACCGGCAGTGCGATGCTGTCGATCGCGGCGTCGGCGATTCGGTTCCTGGTCTTCACGTCGACCCCTGCCTTGGCGAGCGCTTCGAGCCCGCGATGCGTGGCGACGATCAGTCCGCCGAGCGCCTCGGCGTCGGCGGCCGGATCCAGGTGCCCGGCGCGCTGCGCCTGCTCGACAAGCCGGCGGCAGCTGTCGAGCAGCACTTCGAACGCCGCGAGTGACCTGGTCGCGATGGCGTCGTTCTCCGACGCCAGTTCGGCCGTGGCCTTGGCCAGCAGACAGCCGGGCTGACCGGTGTGGTCGTCCGGCGCCGTGAGCCATTTGCGGAGGCGGTCGAGGGCCTGGTCCTCCGGGCCCTCGAGCAGGGCAGCGGCACCCTCGTCGGAGTTTGCGCAGTACTCCTCGAATATGCGCTGGAACAGGGCCTCCTTGTCGCCGAACGCGCCGTAGAGGCTTCCCTTGCTCAGCCCTGTCGCGCGGGAGAGGTCGTCGACCGAGGTTCCGTGGTAGCCGGTTTCGTTGAACTGCCGATGCACAGCGGCCAGGACGTCTTGCTCGCTGAATTTGCGTGGTCGCCCCATGCCTCCATGGTACGCCGTTCTGAACCATCGGTCCAGATCTTCTGGACGTTCGGTCCAGAACCTGTATATTGGACCGCATGTTCAGAACTAGCACTTCACCCGACCCCACCGAGTTCGCAGGAAAGCGCGCGATCGTCACGGGAGGCACTCGCGGGATCGGCGCGGCCATCGTGCAGCGGCTGCTCGACGGCGGCGCGACCGTCGTCACCACGGCGCGTAACGCCTCCGACGAGACGCCGAAGGCCGCCACCTTCATTCAGGGCGACATCGGCACGCTCGCGGGCGTGCAGGCATTCACTGCGGCAGCGCTCGACGAACTCGGCGGCGTCGACATCGTGGTCAACAACGCGGCGGCGGCACGCGCCCACATCGGGGGCGTCTCATCCATTCCCGATGAGGAATGGATCGACGCACTCGACCTCAACTACCTGTCCGCCGTGAGGGTCAACAACGCGCTGCTGCCGGCGCTGCGCGAGGCCGGGTCGGGCGGCGTGATCGTCAACATCTCATCGGGAGCGGCCCTCACGCCGGCGCCGCCATTGGCTCACTACGCTGCCGCCAAGGCCGCCCTCAACACCTACGGCAAAGCGCTCGCTTCCGAGCTCGCGCCTGCCGGAATCCGCGTCACCACGATCATCCCCGGCAACGTGCTCACCCCGGGCGCCGACGCGATCCGCCAGAACTTCGCCGACGCGATGGACGTCCCGCTTGCCGCCACCACAGCGGGCATCCCTCTGGGGCGTCCCGGAGACCCGCGCGACATCGCCGAGGCCGTCGCCTACCTCGCATCGGACCGGGCTCAGTGGGTCACCGGAGTAAGCCTGACAGTCGACGGCGGTGAACTCCCCCTCATCTAGCTCCCGGTCCGTCAGCCTCTTGTACGGTCCACAACGACCCCGGCGGCGCGAGAGCTGTCCCACGCCGCCGGGCGTCAGGTCGAGCAGCTGACCGACAACGCACCCGGCGTGACGTCGCGCGTCAGACGCCCGGGACCAGCTCGCGCAGGATCGCCTGTCCGGCCGCGCGGTGCTGGGCGGCGGCGGACGGATCCGTGGCGTCGAGCACCGCGGCGATCCCCTCGTGGGCCAGCGCCTCCTCGTACCGGTACCCCACCCGGGGGGCGAGGTCGAGCGCCTGCCGGTGCAGCCGCAGGGCATCCTCCGGCAGACCGGCCAACCGGCAGGTCTCGGCGTAGCCGTTGAGGAAGTGGATCTTCCACTGCTCCTCGAAGAGCTCGTCGAGCAGCGCGAAGGCCTCGCGATGGCTGGCCAGCGCCTCCTCGTAACGGCCCATCCGTCGCAGGGCGACACCCAGGCAGTTCAGGCACCAGGCCTCGTTGTGCCGGTGCCCGTCCTCACGGGCCAGCGCGAGGGCGTGGTGCAGATGGCCGCAGGCGCGTCCGGGTTCCTCGCGCGCGATGGCCACCCCGAGGGTGATGAGCGCGGTGAGCGCCGGCGGCCACGCGGGGTCGGCGTGCGGGATCTCCAGCGCCTGACGGGCCAGTCGCGCCGCTTCCTCGCGGTGCCCCAGCTGCAGCATGGCCCAGGCCTCGTAGGCGGTGGCGTGGGCCGTGCCCATCGGGCAGTCGGCGTCCGCGTACAGCTTCCCCGCCAGGCGGAACAACTCCAGCGGCTCCTCGACGTACCCCTGGTCCCACCTCAGGTAGCCGCGCCGCATCGCCAGTTCGGCCTCGGCCCGGACGTCCCCCGCCTCCGCCACCAGGGCGGTGGCCGCCTCGTACGCGGCACCGGCCTCCGCCATCCTGCCCGCGTTGTGGCGTGCGAAGCCCAGATCGCTGTGTGCCTCGCCGAGTTGCCGCGGGTCGCCCAGGCGCCGGGCGGCGGCCAGCGAGCCCTCGAAGAGGGAGTTGAGCTGGGTGGTGCCGCAGCGCCGGGCGAAGTACGACCTCATGAAGCGCGGCAGTTCGCACACATGGGCGTCGGCCCCGGCGGCGAGGGCGGCCTCGAAGGCGGCCAGCAGATTGGTGTACTCGGCG
Organism: Streptomyces sp. NPDC001902; assembly: GCF_042891295.1. Lineage (NCBI taxonomy): Bacteria > Bacillati > Actinomycetota > Actinomycetes > Kitasatosporales > Streptomycetaceae > Streptomyces > Streptomyces sp. NPDC001902. The sequence goes on from NZ_JBIATA010000022.1 coordinate 100,226, forward strand.
CCGAACCAGGCGAGGGCGGTGTACTTGTCGGTGAACCGCGGCAGCTCCGCGGGGGCCGAGCCCGCGCAGGCCTCCCGGCTGCGGGAGAGGAAGGGCATGGTGGCGTCGGCGGCGGCCGCCGCGTGCACGTAGTAGTCGAGCACCCGGCCCCGTGCCCGCTCCCGCTCGGCCGCCGGGTCCTGCTCGGTGGTGGCCCGCAGTGCGTGCCGGTGCACCAGGTCGTGCAGCCGGTAGCGGCCGGGGGCGGGCTGCTGGACCAGGTGCGCGTCGAGCAGGTCCTCGAGCATCACCCGGGTGTCGCGCAGCGGCACGTCCGCGAGGGCGGCCGCGACGTACTCGTCGAAGTTCGAGCCAGGCAGCAGGCTCAGCAGGCGGAACAGGCGACGCTGGGCACGGTCCAGCTGGTTCACCGACATGGCGAACGCGGTGTCGAACTCGGTCGGGCCCTCCGCCATCCGCTCGACGAGGATGCCCACGGTCCAGCCCGGCCGGTGCCTCAGCCGCGCCGCGGCCAGCCGCAGGGCCAGCGGCAGGTTGCCGCACAGCCGCAGCACCTCGGCCGCCGCTTGGGGTTCGCGGGCCAGCCGCCCGTCGGACCCGCCGGGCTCGCCGCTGGCGCGGGCGAGCAGTTCGGTGCTCTCCTGCGGGGTCAGCACGTCCAGCGAGACCGGTGGCACCTCCTCCAGGCCCAGCAGCCGGTTGCGGCTGGTGACCAGGGCGACGGAGGGGCCAGCACCGGGCAGCAGCGGGCGGACCTGGCCGGCGTCCGCGGCGTTGTCCAGGACCACGACGGCCCGCCGGTGCGCCAGTTCCGAGCGCCAGCAGGCGGCCAGTTGCTCGACGCCTTCCTGCGGGATCCTCTCGGAGGGCACGTCGAGCGCCGCGAGGAGCGCCCGCAGCGCGGGGTCGGGGTCGAGCGGCCGCCGGCCCTCGGTGAACCCGTGCAGGTCCAAGTACAGCTGGGCGTCGGGGTAGTCGGCGGCCAGGCGGTGTGCGGCATGCACCGCCAGGCAGGTCTTGCCGACACCCGCCATGCCGTCGACGGCGACCACCCTGCTGCTGCCGACCGCGGCGAGCACGGCGGCGAGTTCGTCCCTGCGTCCGGTGAAGTCGGGGGCGTCACGCGGCAGATCGTTGCGGGGCGGCCGCGGGGCCGACGCGAGCGGCGTCGGGGGGTGGACCTGGCGGCTGGTCCTCGGGGGCGCGGGCAGCGGGTTGGAAGCCCGTTCCCACAGGGGCCGCAGCGGGCGCGGGTCGCGTGCGACGAGGCGGCAGAGCGCCACGACGGCGGGCCAGGGCGGCACGGTCCGGCCGGTGAGGTAGCGCGACAGTGACGACGAGCTCAGGCCCGTGTCCCGCGCCAGGGCCCGTACGCCCCGTCCGGACAGCTCCTGGAGCATGCGGAGCCGGGCGGCCAGCTCCTCCGGTGGGTCGGCCTCCGCCGTCCGTTGCTGCGCAACCACCCGTCCCCCGCCTTCCTGTCCCGCCCCCGAAGAACGCCTCCGGGCCGCATCGCCGCTGTACAAGGCCGTTCCGGCTGTCCCACGGTGTCCCACCGCCGTCGTCATGGCAAGTCCGAAGGGCTGTCATGGAGTCACGCCCCGGGGAGCGGGGCACCGAAGCGGAAGAGGGAGAACCATGATGCAGTCCCGTATGCAGAACCCGGCCGCCGTCCTGCCCGGCGCGATGCAGCCCATCCAGGAGCTGATCAAGGCCGTGCACTCCGGTGGGGTGGACGGGCAGACGCTGGAGCTGGTGCATCTGCGGGTCAGTCAGATCAACGGCTGCAGCGCCTGCGTCGACGGCGGCGCCAAGACGGCCCGCAAGGCCGGGGTGAGCGACGAGCGCCTGGCGACGGTCGCCGCGTGGCGGGAAGCCCCGTACTTCAGCGAGGAGGAGCGGGCGGCGCTGGCGCTGGCCGAGGCCGCCACACGGCTGGCCGACCGGCCCGAGGCCGTCGGTGACGAAGTGTGGGACGCGGCCGCCACCTACTTCGACGAGAAGCAGCTCGCGGCGATCGTCCTGATGATCGGCGTGACCAACCTGTTCAACCGGCTCAACGCCACGACCCGGCAGATCGCCGGCGCCTGGGGATGAGGGGCGCGCCGTCCGGTCCCGGGCCGCGTCCACGACGCGCCGCCCGGGACCGGCGTGCCCGGCCGCCTGGGCCGTGCCGTCCACGGCGGCAGGGGCCTGAGCCGGGTCCCTCGGGCGGCCGGACCCTGTCACAGCGGCGGGGGCTGTCCGGTCAGGAGGGAGATGGCTCAACTTCTTCCCGCGTCCCACCCGGGCACGACCGAGATTGAACCCTCCCCCTACTGAAGCAGGGGGATTCCTGGCTCAGGAAGCCCCGCAGGTCAGCACCCCGCAAGGTCTTACTCCCTCAACACCAGCCGGGACGGAACCTGCCCGGTTGTTTACGGCAAAGCTGAGGTGGCTCGTGCTTGGTTCTCGCTCAGCACGACACACACCACCCGCCGGTCTTTCGCCCTGGGGGCGAAACCCTCCTTCCTGCCCTGCTCCGCAGGTGTCCGATTCCTCCCCGGCCTGAAGGCCGGGGCATCCGCGGAGGAACCTGGCGAGGAGGCGCGCCATGCTGCAGATCACCAGGGCCGTGTCGGCGATCGGGGGCACGCGTGGACACGACCAGGAGTACGCCCTCACGCCACGGTGCCCGCACGCGACCGCGTGTCGCGCCACCTCGGCGGACAAGTGGCTGGTGGGGTTCAGGGTCCGCACCCGTGGTCCCGCGGCCACCTGGCTCTACTACGTGGTGGACCATGCGGACGACGCGATCGCCGCGAAGGAGGCGGCCATCACCATGGCCGGTGACGAGATCGACGTCCCGTGCCTGCACGGGCTCGACGGCGTCGGGAGGACGGAGATCCGGCTCATCCGCGACGACGGGATCGGACCGCGGCGGCTGCTGCGCTGCCCTTGACCGGGCTCCCGTGGCGGCGGTGTCCTCCGGTGCCGGGAACGCGGCTGCCGCCGGTGCCCCGGACGTGGTCCGGGGCACCGGCGGCAGGGGTCGTGCGCGACCGCTTCGTGAACTACTTCGTGAGCGGGGAGAGCTTCGGGTCGTTGGCGTAGGCCTCGGCCGCGTTCTCCTTGGTCACGATGACCGGCGGGAGCAGGTACGACGGGACGACCTTGCTGCCGTTGTTGTACGACTTGGTGTCGTTGATCGTCGGCTTGCCGCCCGTCTGCAGGGCCTGGACCATCTTGATGGTCTCGGCGACGAGCTTGCGGGTGTCCTTGTTGATGGTGGAGTACTGCTCACCCGCCATGATCGACTTCACCGACTCGACCTCGGAGTCCTGGCCGGTGACGACCGGGACCGGCTTGCCGGCGCCCTTCACCGAGGTGATGATCGCCCGGGCGAGGGTGTCGTTCGGGGAGAGCACGCCGTCGAGCGTCTTCTTGCCGTTGTAGGTGGAGTTCAGCAGCGAGTCCATGCGGCTCTGGGCGTTCTCCGCCTTCCAGCCCTGCGTCGCGGTCTGCTTGATGTCGGTCTGACCGGAACCGACAACGATGTCGCCCTTGTCGATGGCGGGCTTCAGCACCTCCATCGCGCCGTCGAAGAACACCTTCGAGTTGTTGTCGTCCGGCGAACCGGAGAACAGCTCGATCGTGTAGGGGCCCTTCGCCTTCTTCGCCTTCATGCCGTCCAGCAGCGCCTGGCCCTGCAGCTGGCCGACCTTGAAGTTGTCGAACGCGATGTAGTAGTCGACGTCCGGGGTGTTGGTGATGAGGCGGTCGTAGGCGATGATCGTCGCACCGGCCTGCTTGGCCTGCGCCACCTGGGTGGACAGCTGCGAGGCGTCGGTCGCACCGATGACGATGACCTTCGCGCCCTTGGTGACCATGGAGGAGATCTGCGCCTGCTGGTCCGCGACGGTGGTCGAGGCGCCCGCGTACTGCACGTCCGCCTTGAAGCCGGCGTCCTTCAGGCCGTTGGTGAACAGGTCACCGGCGAGCACCCAGTTCTCCGAGGTCTTCGCGGGCAGCGCGACCCCGACCAGGGCGTCCTTCGCGAAGCCGCCCTTGGCGTCGCTGGTGTCCTTGCCGGTGGAGCCCTCGCGTTCGTTGGAGCACGCCGTGCCCAGGGCGAGCAGCGCGGCGGCGCCGATCACGGCGACGGCTCTGGTGATGGTTCTGCGCATGTGGGTTGTGCCCTTTCCTGGTGATGCGGGGAGAATCGAGCGCCGCCCTGATGCGGCACCCTGGGTTACTGCCGGTCGGTCATCCTGCGACCGGAGCCTTGTCGGGGTCGGAGGCCGGGTTCGGCGGGTCGACCGGTGCGGACGTCTCGTTCTGGCGGAACGGACGCATCAGGGTGCCGATGATCGAGAAGCGACCCTGGCTCTTGCTGTAGACGTCGAAGGCGACGGCGAGGAGGAGGACCAGGCCCTTGATGATCTGGACCATGTCCGAGCCGACGCCCTCCAGTTGGAGACCGTTGTTGAGCAGCGCCATGACGAGACCGCCGACGATGGAGCCGCTGATGGTGCCGAGGCCGCCGGAGACGGCGGCGCCGCCGATGAACACGGCCGCGATGGCGTCGAGTTCCCAGCTCAGACCGTCCTGCGGGCCGGAGGCCGCGGACCGTGCCACGAAGATCATGCCGGCGAGCGCGGCCAGCACGGACATGTTCATCATGACGAGGAAGTTGACGCGCCGGAGCTTCACGCCGGACAGTTCGGCCGCACGGGAGTTGCCTCCGACGGCGTAGATGTGCCGGCCTCCGATGGTGTTGCGGGTGTAGTACGAGTACGCGAGCACCAGGGCGATCAGAATGATCCCGGAGATCGGGAAGCTGGTGCCGACGCGGCCGCCGGCGAAGCGCAGCGTCGCGAAGACGATGACGCCCACCATCACGACCAGACGGATCCCCGTGACCCACAGCGGCGCGGCGTCGGCGTGCATGGCGCGCCGGGTCTGCCGGGCCCGCCACTCGCGCCAGGCCACGCCCGCGCAGGCGACCAGACCGAGGAGGAGGGTCAGGTTGTTGTAGCCGGTGTCCGGGCCCACTTCGGGCAGGAAGCCTGCGCCGATGTCACGGAATCCGGTGGGGACCGGCACGGTGTCGGCGTTGCCGATGTACTGGTTGCCGCCACGGAACAGGAGCATGCCCGCCAGGGTGACGATGAACGCCGGCACCCCCACGTAGGCGACCCAGAAGCCCTGCCAGGCACCGATCGCCGCGCCGACGAGCAGGCCGAGCACGATGCCCAGGGGCCAGGGGAGCGAGTGCTCCTGCATCGTCTTGGCGACCACGATCCCGGTGAACGCCGCCACCGAGCCGACCGAGAGGTCGATGTGCCCGGCGACGATCACCATCAGCATGCCGATGGCCAGGATCAGGATGTAGGAGTACTGGCTGACCACGGCGATGAGGTTGCCGGAGGTCAGGGTCAGCCCTCCCGTCCAGATCTGGAACAGGAGCACGATCGCGACGAGCGTGGCGATCATGCCGAACTGGCGGGCGTTGGAGGTCGAGCCTCCGAAGAGGTTCTTCTGCAGGTCTGTGATGCGGCTCATGGGCTCGGTGTCTTCTTCATAGAGGTCATCTGTTTCATGAGGAGTTCCGGGTTCGCGTCGCGGCGTGTCACCTCACCGGTGATGGCGCCTTCGAACACGGTGTAGATGCGGTCGCAGAGTCCGATGAGCTCGGGCAGCTCCGAGGAGATGACGACGACGCCCTTGCCCTGGCCGACCAGCCGCTGGATGATCCCGTAGATCTCGTACTTGGCGCCCACGTCGATCCCGCGGGTGGGCTCGTCGAGGATGAGCAGGTCGGGGTCGGTGAACATCCACTTGGCGAGGACGACCTTCTGCTGGTTGCCGCCGGAGAGCTTCACGACCTCCTCGTCCACGCTGGGGGTCTTGATCCTCAGGTTCTGCCGGTACTCCTCGGCGATCCGGTGCTCGCTCACCGGGTCGATGACCTGGTGGCGGGAGATCTTCGACAGCTTGGCGGCCACCATCGAGGTCTTGATGTCGTCCAGCAGGTTGAGGCCGACCGACTTGCGGTCCTCGCTGACGTAGGCGAGGCCGTGCCGGATGGCCTCCGGCACGGTCTTGAGGTGGATCTCCTTGCCGTCCTTGAAGACCCGTCCCGACAGGAACGTGCCGTAGGAGCGGCCGAACAGGCTCATCGCGAGTTCGGTGCGCCCGGCGCCCATGAGGCCTGCGAACCCGACGATCTCACCGCGCCGCACCGTGAAGCTGGACCCCTTGCACACGAGCCGTTCGTCGGACGCGGGGTGCCGCACGGTCCAGTCGCGGACCTCGAAGAACACCTCGCCGATGTCGGGCGTGTGGTCGGGGAACCGGCTGTCGAGTTCGCGGCCGACCATGCCGCGCACGATGCGGTCCTCGTTCACGCCGTCGGCCTCGACGTCGAGGCTCTCGATCGTCCGGCCGTCGCGCAGGATGGTGATGGTGTCGGCGACCGCCTCGATCTCGTTCAGCTTGTGGGAGATCATGATGGAGGTGATGCCACGGTCCCGGAAGCCGCGCAGCAGGTCGAGCAGGTGCTGCGAGTCGGTCTCGTTCAGGGCCGCGGTCGGCTCGTCGAGGATGAGCAGCTTCACGTCCTTGGCGAACGCCTTGGCGATCTCGACGAGTTGCTGCTTGCCGACACCGATGTCCTTGACGAGCGTGTCCGGGTCCTCCTTGAGGCCGACCCGCTCCATCAGCTCCACCGCGCGGTGCTGTGCGGCCCTCCAGTCGATCGAGCCGCGTTTGCGCGGCTCGTTGCCGAGGAAGATGTTCTCCGTGATCGACATGCCGGGGACCAGCGCCAGTTCCTGGTGGATGATGACGATGCCGGCCTGCTCGCTGGCCCGGATGTCGTGGAACCTCACGGTGTCGCCGCGGTAGACGATCTCGCCGGTGTAACTGCCGTGCGGGTGGACCCCGCTCAGCACCTTCATGAGGGTGGACTTGCCTGCGCCGTTCTCGCCGCAGATCGCGTGGATCTCCCCCTCCTTCACCACCAGGTTGACGTCCGCGAGCGCCGTCACGCCGGGGAACGTCTTGGTGATGGACCGCATCTCCAGCAGCATCGGGGCGCGGCTCATGCGCGGAGCTCCACGCTGCGGACGCCGCGGCGATCACGCGGGCCCGCCTCCCCTGGGATGCGACATTTCGTGGACATCAACTTGCCTCCGATGACACTGCGCCGTGCCTCCATGCCGGACCTGTTGCGGCTTGGGCACCGGACTTTAAATCCATTTGTTTTACTAAGTCAACGCCCTTGAGCGGTATCGTCATTGCGGTAAGAGAGGAACGCGTGTGCGGCAAGCAGGAACAAACCTCCCCAAAGTCGGGCGGTACAACCGGGCGGTGGTCCTGGACCAGATCCAACTCGCCGACGGGATCAGCCGGGTCGAGATCGCCCAGAAGACGGGACTGACCCCGCAGACCGTCTCGGGGATCGTGCGCCGTCTGCTGGACGAGGGCATCGTGCGGGAGGACGGGGCCAGTCGTGGCGCGGGCGGCGGCAAGCCCCGCACCACCCTGCGGGTCAACGCGGACGCCGGCAACGCGGTCGGCCTCGTCTTCGACCCGGTCGAACTCACCTGCTCCGTGGTCGACCTGCTCGGCCGGCCACTGGTCGTCAGACGGCACCCCACGCCTCCCGGTACCGATCCGACGCACGTGGTGGCCGCCATGGCCGACCTGGTCGCCGAGGTGCTCGCCGAGGCGGACGTGCCGCGCGCCAACGTCCTGGGGCTGGGCCTCGCCACCCCTGGGCCGATCGACCAGCGCAGCGGCATGATCGTCGCCCCGCCCCAGCTCGCGCACTGGACGCGGGTCCCGCTGCAGCAGATGCTCAGTGACGCGACCGGCCTTCCGGTGACGCTCGACAACGACGCCACGGCCGCCGCGGTCGGCGAGCGCTGGTCCGGCGCGGGCCGGGGCGTGGCGAACTTCGCCTACCTGTTCTTCGGCACCGGCATCGGCGGCGGTCTGGTCCTCAACCACCAGGTCTACCGTGGCGGTTCGCTCAACGCCGGCGAGTTCGGCCACTCGACGGTGCTGTCGGACGGGCCGGAGTGCTACTGCGGCAACCGGGGCTGCCTGGAAGGACTGGCCAACCCGTCCGCGATCGTGGCCGAGACGCACCGCCGCCTCACCGACAAGCCGGGCGGCAGTGTGCTGTCCCCCGCGTACGACCGGGACCCGGCCTCCGTCGACCACGCCGCGGTCCAGCGCGCGGCCGGAGCCGGCGACCCGATCGCGGCCGCGGTCATCGACGAGGCCGCGCGTCACGTGGCCACGGTCGCCGTGACCATCGCCAACTTCATCGACGTGGACCTCATCATCCTCGGCGGTCACGGCATCCAGCACGTGGAGTCCCGCTACGTCGACGCCGTCGCCTCCGCACTGGCCTCACGGCCCCTGGCCCGGCACATCCGCGTCGTCCAGGTCGCGGCCTCCCCCCTCGGCGCGGACGCGGCCGTCGTGGGCAGCGCCGCACTCGTGCTGCACGCCACGTACTCGCCGCAGTTGTCGTCGCTCGTGCTGGACTGAGGTGCGCGTGCTTCAGGGCGACGGAGGATCAGGTCGGAGCGCCAGCGCGCCGATGAGGCGCTCGACCGCCGCGGAGTAGGCGGCGTGGTCCAGTCCGGGATCCCAGGCGGTCTGCAGCGCCAGCCCCTGGTAGATCGCGACGAACACCCGGGCCAGGCCGTCGGCAGGCCACGCGGCGTCCAGCTCGCCGCGCTCCTGGGCCGCCCGGACGAGGTCGGTGATGACGGCGCGGGGACGGTCCACGCCCTCGCGTGCCACCGCGTGCACCCGGGGTGCCCGCAGGGCCTCGGCCCAGATCTGGACGCCGAGTTGCACGCGCTGCCGCTCGTCGGAGCCGGCGAGTGAGCGCAGGAGATCCAGGTAGCCTCCGGCGACCTCCCGGAAGGCGTCGGCGGTGTGCCCGGCGGGGTCGTCCAGGTGCAGTCGGCGGGCCTGGTCGTCGTGCCACCGGTCCGCGATGGCCGCGACCATGTCGTCCTTGTCGGCGAAGTAGCGGTAGACCAGGCCGGCGCTGGATCCGGACTCGGCCGCGATGTCCTGGATGGTGGTGCGGTGGAAGCCCGTACGGGCGAAGCAGCGGGCGGCGGCGTCGAGGATCTGCGCGCGCCGCGCCCGCAGGTGCTCCTCACTGACCTTGGGCATCACTTCACCTCGGCCTGGGCGATCCGGTAGAAGGGCGCGGCCGGCTCGTGCCGCCCCAGGGGCTCCAGGTACTGCGCGGCGGCCTCCCTCGCCGACCGGTCCAAGGTGAGCTCCAGTCCCCGCCCGGCCAGGTACGCGGGGAGCTCGTCCGGGAGGAAGCCGAAGGTGAAGGGTTCCCCGGCCGTATGCACCGTGTCCGCCCACGCTGTGACGCCGTCGAAGTCACCGGTGCCGTCCAGGGCCCTTCGGTCCATGTAGGTGAGGACGATCCGGCTCCCGGGCGCCAGCGTCGTGGAGAGCGCCGTCAGCGTGGCGTGCACCGACGGCGCGTCGAGGTAGTTCGTCACGCCCTCCCACACCACCACCGCCAGCTCGCCGGTCAGTCCCGCCTCGCGCAGGGCATCGCCGAGGTCCTGGTGCATCAGGTCCACGGGAACGAAGCGGATGCCGTCGCCCGGCCGGCCCGCCCGGGCGGACCAGGTGGCGGCCAGCCCTCGCTTGGCCGCCTGCGTCGCCGGGTGGTCGACCTCCAGGACGGTGGCGTCGTGCGCCGCGTCCAGGCGGAAGGCCCGGCTGTCGTAGCCGGCGCCCAGCAGGACGAGTTGCCGGGCGCCGTGTTCCAGGGCGTCCACGACCAGGTCGTCGATCAGCCGGGTGCGGACCACGGCCGAGGCGCGCGGACCTGCGGGCCAGCGCCGGTCGATCCACCGCTCGAGGAACCGCGCCACACCCGGACAGCAGGCGATCGTCACGGCCAGGCGGTAGCCGGGACCGAGGCACGAGGCGGCGTACGGGTCGGTGAACAGGCGCGGCCCCGGGCGCACCGACTCCAGCGCCCGGAAGAGTGCGACGTGCTGCGCGGTGCGGCTGGGTGTGCTCTGCATGGCTCCATCATAATGAATGCACATCCATTTTTTATTCAGGGCGGCGGACGGCCTCCGGCGGCAGGGTGTCACTCCTCGTCGGACGGGGTCATCCCGACCTCGAGGACGCCGTCGTGCCGGAAGAGCTCCGAAGCCAGCCGGCCGGGGTCGGCCGTACCCTCGACCTCGAGCAGGACCCGGGCGGCGGCATCGGTCCGGCCCGGCAGCCTCTCCACCCTCACCTCCCGGATGCGGAACCCGAGCCGCGTGCAGGTCTCCATCAGCCGGGGCAGCAGGGCGGTGCCCGTGCGGTAGGTCAGGCGCAGCTCGGAGACCGTCGCCGTCGCCCCGGGCAGCAGGCGCGGGACCAGCCGGGGGTAACCCCGTACCACCAGGAAGTGCAGGGCCGTGACGGCCAGCGCCAGGATCGGCAGCCCGCCCCCGCAGGCCATGCCGATCGCACAGGTGAGCCACACGGTGGCCGCCGTGGTCAGACCGCGCACCGCGTCCCTGCGCACGAAGATCAGGCCGCCGCCGATGAACCCGATCCCCGAGACGATCTGGGCGGCCACACGGGACGGGTCGAAGGAGACGTTGTCCAGCCCGAGCACATTGGTGAAGCCGTGCTGGGAGACCTCCATCATCAACGCGCTGGCGACACCGACCAGCGTGTGGGTGCGCAGCCCCGCGCTCTTCTGTTGCGCCGCCCGCTCCCAGCCGATCAGGCTGGAGAGCAGCAGGGCCAGCCCGAGCTCCGCCAGTTGCCGCAGCCCCTGCCCGTTCCCCACGTCCCACAGCGGCGCCGCCACCTCGGCCATGAACACCTCCGCCCCACGCGACGGCGTCCCTGAGGCCGCCGCACCCGGCAACTCCCAGAGCGTGCCCCGGATCCGGGGGGCGAAAAGCGCCGGTCGCGGATCGGCACAGGACCTGCGGTCACCCCGCCGGGAGCCGCACGCGCAACAGCGCACCGCCCTGGGGTGCCTCACCGGCATCGGCCTGCCCGCCGTGGTGGTGGACGATGTCGCGGACGATGGCCAGGCCGAGCCCGGCGCCTCCCGCGTCGCGGGCACGGGACTCGTCCAGCCGGATGAAGCGGTCGAAGACGCGTTCCCGGTCGGCCGCCGGGATGCCCGGACCGTCGTCGGTCACCTCCAGCAGGGCCCACCGTCCGTCGCGGGTGACACGCACCGCGACCGAGTCGCCGGCGTGACGCTGGGCGTTGTCCAGGAGGTTGTCCAGGACGCGTTCGAGCCCCCGCCGGTCACCGCGTACCGTCACGGCGACCGTCGCGTCGACGGTCACGGGCACCCGGCCGGAGCGCAGGGCGGCCCTCTCGCGGGTCAACTCGTCCAGGGGGACCGGCTCCATGGGCATCTCCTCCCCCGCGTCGAATCGGGCGAGCAGGAGGAGGTCGGAGGCGAGCGTCTGGAGCCTGGCCACGTCGTTCACCGCGCTGTCCAGGTCCAGCAGGGCCGGATGGGCGCTCGCCACCTCCAGTTCGGTGCGCAGCGCAGCGATCGGGCTGCGCAGTTCGTGGGAGGCGTCGGCGACGAACCGCCGTTGCCGTTCGACGGCGGATTCCAGGGCCGTGAGCGTGTCATTGGTGGCGCGGGCGAGCCGGGCCACCTCGTCCCGGGCCGGGGAGACGGGAACCCTGCGGGAAAGGTCGGTGCTGGAGGTGATGGCCTCCATCTCGGCGCGGATGGCGTCGACCGGGCGCAGCGCGTTGCGTGCGGCGAGCCAGGTCACCGTCCAGACCACGGCGAGCATGACGGGCAGTCCGGCCAGCAGGAAGACCACCGCCGTACGGACCGCGTCCTGTTCGGCGGCGAGGGAGGCCCCCGCGGTGACGGTGTAGCGCTCACCGTCGCGTTCCCCTGAGAGGACGGCGAACCGGTACGACGCCTGCGTGCCGTCCACGGTGGCGGTCCCGGTGCCGTGCTCGGCCTCGGACTCGCCGTCGCCGTCGCCGTCCGTGTCCGGCACCGGCGCTCCGGTGATCCGCTGCACGTCCTCTCCGGCCGCGAGGAGACCGCCGCGGCCGTCGGCGACCCGGACCGGGTACTCGTCGCCGTCCGGCAGGTCGAGGCGGCCGTACGAGGTCCCGGCGGCGATCTGGGCCGTCACCTCACGCGCGGCGATCTCGGCCCGCAGGCCGGCCTGACCGGTGAGGTTGGCCCGGAGCGCGAGGACGAGCCCGAGGCCCGCCAGGACCAGGGCGACGCCCACCACCGCGGTGGCGGACAGGGCCGTGCGGGCGCGGACGGACCTCATCCGGCCTCCATCACGTATCCGGCGCCGCGAACGGTGCGGATGGTGGCGGCCCCGAGCTTGCGCCGCAGGGCGCTGACGTAGACCTCGACGATGTTGGGGTCGCCGCTGTAGGCGAAGTCCCACACGTGCTCGATGATGTCGGCCTTGGTGACCACCTCGCCGGCGTTCAGCACCAGGTGCTCCAGCACCGCGAACTCCCGCGCGGTGAGCGGGACCTCGGTGCCGTCGCGGGTGACCCGGCGGCGGGCGGGCTCGACGGTCAGCCCACCGATGGTGACCACCGGTGAGCCTCCGTGGGAACGCCGTCGCAGCAGCGCGCGAACGCGGGCCAGGAGCACGACGTAGGCGAAGGGCTTCGTCAGGTAGTCGTCGGCCCCGGTGTCCAGGCCCTCCGCCTCGTCGTACACCCCGTCCTTGGCGGTCAGCATCAGGATCGGCGTGTCGTCTCCGGCGGCCCGCAGGGCGGCACAGACGCGGTAGCCGTTCATGCCGGGCAGCATGATGTCCAGCAGGATCAGGTCGTAGGTCCGCTGCCCGGCCTGGTGCAGCGCTTCGTCACCGTCGTGGACCACGTCCACGCCGAAGCCCTCGGCGGTCAGCCCCTTGGCCAGCGAAGCGGCGAGGCTCCGCTCGTCCTCCACGATCAGCAGGCGCATGGGTACAGCCTGCCAAAACGATCCTGAGGATTCCTTCAGGATCCTTCAGCGCCGCTTCAGGTACGGGGAGCGACCGTGGTGGTCACCGGACCGCTACGGAAGGACACACCATCATGAGGCGCAAGATGCTGATCGCCACCGCGGCCGCCGTCGCCGTCCTGGCCGGTACGGGGGGCGTCGCGGCGACCGCACTGGCGGACGACGACGACCGGCAGCCGGCGTCCGCCGTGGTCACCGACGACCGCGGCGGCCACGCCACCGATGACGACGGTCCCCGCGACGACGACCGCGGCACCGACGGCGAGGAACGGACCAGCGGCTCCCGCACGGTGAGCCTCACCGACGCCGTCGCCACGGCGCGGGCACAGGCCCCCGGCACCGTGGTGTCCGCCGAACTGGACGACGACCGCGGCCGCACGGAATGGGAGGTCGAGACGCTGGCCGAGGACGGCACCTGGCACGAGGTGACGATCGACGCCGCGAACGGCGAGGTCGTCACCGCCCGGCAGGAGCAGGACCGGCAGGACGCCGACGAGGCCCGGGACGCCCTTCGTGGTTCCCGCACCGACCTCCTGGAAGCGGCGAAGGCGGCCGGGGACGCCCGGCGCGGCACGGTCACCTCCGTCTCCCTCGACGACGACACCCGTACCTGGGAGGTGGAGTTCCACAAGGACGGCTCCGACCACGAGGTCCACGTCGACCCGGCCAACGGGGCCATCAGCTGACGCGGCCGGTCCACGCCCTCACATCCGCAGCTCGGGCGGAAAGCCGGTCCAGCGCAGCTCCGCAGGGAGGTGGCGGGTGTCGTTCTGGACCAGGACCGAGACGGGCCGCCCCGGCGCGTAGCGGATGACGGTCAGGGCCGCGTTTCCCTGGTTGACCCCGAGCCACCGCCACGGCGGGGCGTCCATGGCGTGCCTCACCAGCCAGCCGACCAGGAAGTTGTGGGTGACGACCAGTTCGTGACGCTCCTGATCGCCCTCGACGGGACCGGTGAACTGCTCGAGCGCGCGCAGGGCCAGCGACGGACCGAGCGCGCGCTCCTGCGCCGTGGCGCCGTCGAGGAAGCGCAGGAGGTGGTCGGCGCTGTCCGGGGGCAGTTCGTCCCGCCCCGGGAAGTACGGGACGTAGTCTCCGGCGGTCTCCGAGACGCGCAGGACGGCACCGTCCAGGTGCTCCCCGATCAGGGCGGCGGTCTGCGCGGCCCTGGGCAGGGGGCCGTGATGGACCACGGATATCGGGTGCTCCGCCAGCCGGCGGCCGAGCAGGGCGGCCTGGCGGCGCCCGTCGCCCGACAGACCGCTCTCGTCCGGCACGGCCTCCCCGTGCCGGACGAGGTACAGGTAACGCGTGGCCACAGCCGTCATGCCCGGGCTCCTTCACGATGCTTCATGATCGAGTGGGTCGTCCCTGGGCACGACGCCCCCGCTGCCGTTCCGGTTCCGGATGACGGTCCGGGCGGCGGCGTCAGGGCAGGAGGGCGAGGGCGCTGTACCAGACCGGGCCCGGGTTGAGGCGGTCCGGGTGGAGCTGCAGCATCCGGTCGTAGAACGTGCGGGGACGGGGTTCCTCCGCCAGCAGGCGCTGGGCGTCGAGCAGGTAGTCGCGGGTCTGCCGCAGGATCACGGGGTCGTCGGGCAGGGCCTTGTTCTTGTGGCCGGCCACGACCGCGCGCGGGTGCAGCGCGAGCACGGTGCCGATCGCGGCGAGCCATTTGTTGATGCCGCCGCCGGCGCTTTCCCGCAGGTACTGGTGGACCCCGTTGTAGGCCACGTCACCGGCCACGACCAGGCCGGCCGACGGGATGTGCAGGACGGTCGTGTCGTCGGTGTCGGTGTGGCCGGTCTCCACCACGCGCAGCGGGTGCCCCTCCAGCGTGAAACCGTCGGCCGGGACCACCCGGTAGACCACGGGGCTGTCCGGGATGAGCCCGGGGAAGTCCACGTCCCACCTGGTCCGGCGGCCCTCGGTGGCCTGCCTGTGCATCAGCTCGATGGTGCCCTCGGTGGCGTACGGAACCGCCCCGGGGAAGCGTCGCAGCAGCAGATCGGTGCCGAACCAGTGGTCGCCGTGACCGTGGGTGGCGTAGACGTACGTCAGCCGTCTGCCGGAGCGTTCGATCCAGTCCCCGACACCGTGCACCTGCTCACGGGTGAACGGCGGGTCGACGAGGACCGCTTCCGCGTCGCCGAGGACCAACGTCGAGGTCAGCGGCGAGGAGAAGATCGGGCTCCCGTCGGGCAACCGGGGACCCTGGGCGCGGCGCAACCCGTCGCACACGAAGGTGTCGTAGCGCAGGTCCGTCATGGTCGGGTCAGCCGAGCCCGGCGGGCACCGGCGCCTCCATCAGTGTCAGCAGGTGGGCGACCTTGTGGTCCAGTTCCAGGCCCACGCGGGCGATCTCCTCGCTGCCGTAACTGCCGAAGTGGGAACTCGGCTTGTCGATCACGAATCTCGGTGCGCCGGTGCTCCGGTAGATCTCGGTGCGCAGCGGCGCGTGCATCATGGCGGAGGGATCGTGGCGGAACATCCGCTCGGCGATGGCGTAGTTGCCCATCAGGTACATCACGAACGGCGTCGTGTCCCCGGCGATGCCCATGAGCGCCGTTCCGGAGTCCCTCCAGAAGATCATGAATCCATGGGGCGCGTTCCCCTCGGCCAGCGCGAGGGCGCTCTCCCAGGAGCCGCCGGACCGGACGAGGTCCCGGATCTCATCGGCCCGGTACTGCGGCACCAGGGACTCGTAGCGCCGCACGGCCTCCTCGAACGTCCCGGGCAGGGGGACGTCGAACCTGGTGACGCCGTAGTCGACCGTTCGCGCCTCGGACACCTGGACCACCTCGGACGGCACGGCACACCGCCGCGCCCTCCTCCCATCGTCCCTCCGCGGCACGTCGGCGCAACTCCGCGCTCACACCCAGTTGCGCCGGGCCGCCGCGACACCGGCGCCGAACCGGTTGGTGGTGCCCAGTTCCGTGTAGAGGTCCTGGATGCGCCGGCGCAGTGTCCGCGTGGAGATCCCGAACTGGCGGGCGATGGCGTCGTCCTTGACCCCGGCCGCGAAGAGGGCGAGCAGGTTCCGCTCCTCGTCGGTGGGCTTGCGCACCTGCTCGCCGGGGGTGGAGGGTTCCGGTGCCGGTGGTTGCTGCGAGCTCGGCCCGCTCAGTGAGGCGGCACCGGCCCAGTAGTGCTCGAAGAGCTCGGTCAGGGCTTCGAGCAAGGGGGGCGCCTCGGTGTAGAGCGTGTCGGTGCTGTCGGGGCCCAGGCTCAACGACACCATGGCCGCCGAGCGGTCCGCCATGGTCAGCTTGACGGGCAGCGAGGACACGACCCTGGCCTCCTCGCCGCGTGAGACCAGGCTGCCCAGCTCCTGCCCCCCGCCGTCCTCGTCGAAGCTGGCGGCCGCGTAGACGACCCGCACCCGTACGCCACGCCGTACGGCGGCCTCGTCGAGCGGACCGTTCGGAACGAACAGGAAGGGAGGTCGGGCCAGGCCGCACATCTCGTACTTGGCGGCCTGGTGCAAACGGTAGTAGCAGTCCCCGACTTCCTCCGGGCCGCTGATCGTCCGTGTGGCGGGTTCGCCGGCGCTGGACCGCCTGGCCTCGTCGAACAGCGCGCCGAGCGGCCCGGTGGCGTCGCGTACGGCGGCCAGTTGGCGTTCACGTGACTCCACCAGTGTCCGCAGCGCGTGACGCGGATCCACGGTCAGGTACTCCCCCGAGGAGCGGCGGCTGAGCAGCCCGGAGTGGTGCAGGCGTTCCAGCAGGGCCACCGCCGCTCCGGTACCCAACCCGAACGTCGCGGTGACGTCGTCGGCCGTACCGCCACCGTGTGCGAGCAGTTCGCGGTAGACGGCCTCGGCCCCCGCGTCGAGTCCGACCAGCTCCAAGGGTGCGGCGCCTTCCGTCATCCTTCTCCACCTCTGACCTTCGTGCACGCGAGCGAACTGACGCCATGTCAGCAACGTGTGATGGATGTGCCGCTGTGCGGCGGCCGCTCACACCGTGCAGTGTGTCTCGCTTGCCGATCATTGCGCCGCTTTGCGCCGTGTCCACTTGGTGACATGGCACAGAAGTGCCAAAGGGCCGCCTTTACAGCGATGCGAACGGATGGCTGACTGCGTTCCACCCCACCCCATCGAGTCCATGAGGTTCCCTTGCGCATGCCTCCGTCCCGCAGACGCGGGCTGACAGCCGCCGTCGCCGCCCTGGTGGTGCTGACGGCCACGGGTCCGGCCGCATCGGCCGACCCCTCGGCGACGTCCCCCTCCCCCGCCGCGACCGGTGCCGCTTCCGCAGCCGTGCGCACCGTCACGCTGATCACCGGCGACAAGGTCACCGTCACCGGGGACGGCCGGGCCCAGGCCGTCGCCTCGGTCACGGACCCGAACGGCAGGACCGGCGGCGCCCACGTGATGTCGGTGGGCACCGACACCTACGTGTATCCCGACGCCGCGGTCCCCTACATCGCGTCAGGAGCCCTGGACGAGGGGCTCTTCAACGTCACCGCGCTGCTGAAGGACGGCTACGACGACGCGCGCAGCGACCGGCTGCCCCTCATCGTCACGTACACCGACGCCGCCGCCCGCTCCCGCAGCGCCAAGACCCCGGAGGGCGCGCGCAGGACGCTGACCCTCAGCAGCATCCAGGGCGCGGCGATCTCCGCCGAGCACGAGCGGGCCGCGGACTTCTGGTCCTCCCTGACCGGTGCCGACGCGAAGGCCACCGCGGCCGCGAGGACGGCGGAGGGCGGACGGCTCGCCGGCGGCATCGCCAAGGTGTGGCTGGACGGCAAGGTCAAGGCCACGCTGTCGGACACCACGGCGCAGATCGGCGCCCCGGAGGTCTGGGCCGGCGGGGACACCGGGCAGGGCGTGGACGTCGCCGTCCTGGACACCGGCATCGACGCCGCGCACCCGGACTTCGCCGGCCGCATAGCCGCGACGGAGAGCTTCGTGCCCGGCGCGGACGTCACCGACCGGCACGGTCACGGCACCCACGTCGCCTCGACCGTCGCCGGGACCGGCGCCGCCTCCGGTGGCACCGAGAAGGGCGTCGCCCCGGGCGCGTCCCTGCACATCGGCAAGGTCCTGGACGACTTCGGCAGCGGCCAGGACTCCTGGATCCTGGCCGGCATGGAATGGGCAGCCCGCGACCAGCACGCCAAGGTCGTCAGCATGAGCCTGGGCGGCGACGCCACCGACGGCACCGACCCGCTGAGCGAGGCCGTGAACCGGCTCAGCGAGGAGACCGGGGCGCTGTTCGTCATCGCGGCGGGCAACTCCGGCCCCGCGCCGTACACCGTGAGCGCCCCCGGTGCCGCCGACGCCGCGCTGACGGTGGGCGCGGTCAACGGCCCCGGCAAGGGCGTGGACCAGCTGGCGGAGTTCTCCAGCCGCGGCCCCCGCGTGGGCGACAACGCCGTCAAGCCCGACCTGACCGGCCCGGGGGTGAACGTGCTGGCCGCGCGCTCGCAGTACGCCCCTGAGGGGGAGGGCGCGTACCAGACGATGAGCGGCACCTCCATGGCGACGCCGCACGTGGCGGGCGCCGCGGCCCTGCTGGCCGCCGAGCACCCGGACTGGACGGGGCAGCAGCTCAAGGCCGCCCTGATCAGCACCACCGCGAGCACCCAGCGGTTCAGCCCCTTCGAGGCGGGCAGCGGGCGCGTGGACGTCGCCGCCGCCGTGAAGGCCACGCTGGTCGCCTCCGGCGACGCGTACGCGCAGACGCACTACCCGTACACGCCGGGTCAGACGGTCCGCAAGGACGTCACCTACACCAACTCCGGCGCCGCACCGGTCACCGTGGACCTGTCCCTGAGCCCGGGCCAGCTGCCCGAGGGCCTGTTCACGCTGACCGAACCGCGGCTGACCGTGCCCGCCCACGGCACCGCCTCCGTCGGCGTGATCACCCACCTCGACGCGGCCGAGGACAACGGCGCCTACTCCACCCGCCTCGTCGCCACCGGCGCCGACGGCACGGCCCTGGCCCGCACCACGGTCGGGGTGAACAAGGAGGGCCGCCGGGTCAACCTGACGGTCGCCGCCAAGGACCGGCACGGCAAGGCCCTTCCCGGCACCCTCATCCTGAAGGACGTGGAGCGCAACACCGCCCCCAAGGCGTTCGCCGTCGACGCCTCGGGCCGCATCGACCTGCGCCTGTCCCCGAGCACCTACTCCGCGTGGCTGAACGCGGACGTCCCCGGGATCGACGGTACGCACACGCTGGGCTTCGCGATGTTCTCGGCGCCTCAGATCGACCTCGACACCGACCGCACCGTGCGGTTCGACGCCGCGAGCCTGCGCAAGGCGGCCGCCGTCACGCCGCAGCCGACCGCCAACGAGTTCATGCGGGTGGACCAGTACCGCACCAACGGCGCCCTGTTCCCCTTCCTGGACAGCTACATGCCCGAGTACTGGCGCTACGACAGCCTCTGGGTGACCCCGACGCCGAAGGTGACGAAGGGCTCGTACCACTTCGCGACCCGCTGGCGGCAGATCCAGCCGCCGCTGACGTTCTCCTCCGGCTCGCAGACCTACGACGACGTCACCATCCAGAGCATGTCCCCCAGGCTGCGGGACGGCACGGGCACCTACCGCGCCGTCTGGGCCGGTGACGGCTCCGCTGCGGCGTTCCGCAGGCTCAAGGTGCGCGGCCAGGTGGCGGTCGTCCGCCGCAGCGACACGGTGTCCGCCCCGGACCAGGCCGCCGCGGCGGCGAAGGCCGGCGCACGGCAGCTGCTGATCCTGAACGACGGCTACGGCAAGTTCGACCCCTGGGCCGACCTGCCCGACGCCGCCCCCCTGCCGGTGGCCTCGCTCGGCACCGACGACAGCGCACGGCTGCTGAACCGGCTCCGCAAGCCCGGCACGGCGACGCTGAAGGTGGTCTCGCACCCGTACCCGCGCTACGCGTACGACCTGATCCGTCACCACGACGGAGCGGTCCCGAAGGACCCGTCCTACCGTCCCCGTCCCGGGGACCTGGCCCGCATCGACGAGTCGTTCCGCAACAGCACGCAGGCCGAGGCCGTGGCGTACCGCGAGGACGTGTCGCTCATCTTCAACCGGCCCACGCTCCTGCAGGCCACGCGGGTCGCGGCCCAGGGCACCCTCACCTCGTGGGTCTCGGCGGGCAAGGACGCCCGCTGGATCTCCTCCGCCGCGATGCGCGACCTCGGTCAGCGGGGCGTGACGCGCACCTACAAGGCGCGCAGCACGAACACCGAGACCTGGTTCTCGGCGATCCAGCACCCGCGGGTGCTCAACGACGGCATCAGCTGGACGGCCCCGTACCGGGTGGGCGACATCATCAGCACGTCCGTCCTCCCCGCCTGGGGCGACTCGGGCGGTCACTCGGGCGTCGCCTGGGTGGACGGGAACACCTCGAAGGTCTCGCTGTACCAGGGCGACCAGCTGCTCGGTGAGGACTACAACGAGCGGATCGTGACCGTCGAGGGGTTGTCGCCGGAGCCGCAGCCCTACCGGATCGTGGTGGAGGGCGAGCGGAACGTGCCGGACCGTCCGTACTCGACCCGCACCCGTACCGAGTGGGGCTTCACCTCGAGCACGACGGACTACTCGGCGATCACGCCCCTGCCGCTGGTGCAGCTCGACTACGCGGTGGCCACCGACCTGTCCGGCAAGGCCAAGCGGCGCACCGCGCTGACGGTCACCGCCTCGCACCTGAAGGGCGCGGCGGGCGCCGGGGCGATCCGCACGGTGACCCTCGAGGTGTCGTACGACGACGGCGCCACCTGGCGCAAGACGACGCTGCGGCAGTCGGGCGGCGGCTGGAAGGCGCAGCTCGACGCGCCGTCCCGGGCCCGCTTCGCGAGCCTGCGCACGACGGCGCGGGACGCGAAGGGGAACAGCGTCAGCCAGACCCTGATCCGCGCCTTCGGCGTCAAGTAGCCGACGGCGGTACGGACGAAGGGCCCTTGTCCCCGGTGCACCGGGGGCAAGGGCCCTTCGTGGGGTGTCGGCTCGGGTCGGGGCCGACGCGACGCGGGAGGCGTTGAGGAGGGGGTCGTCCTCCCGCGCCGCGGTCCAGTGGGGTTACTTGGTGAAGCCGATCCGGGTCCAGTCGGTGTCCTGGAAACCGAAGGCGCCGTAGTTGGCCACGTCGGACTTGGTCGCGACGATCTGCGGGCGCTGGTAGAGCGGCAGGTTCGCGGCCAGCTTCCACAGCGCGGCGTCGGCCGCGTCGAGGTCGGCGAGGTAGGCGGAGTGGCCGACCTCGGTGCCCGCCTTGTGCATGTCGGCGTCGATCCCGGCGGTGCCGATGCGCGAGTAGTTCTGGCCGACGTTGCCGTGCTTGGGGGAGACGAAGGACGCCGCACCGTTGGTCAGCGGGAAGAACGGCACGGAGCCGATGCCGCTGAACAGCGTGAGGTCGAACTTCCCGGCGCTGACGTCGTTGAAGAAGTCGTCGCTCGGCTTGACCTTGGTGTCGAGCTTGATGCCCACGTTCTTGAGCATCGCCGTGAACAGCTGTGCCTCGTTGGCGGCGATGGGCGTGCCCGACGGGATGGTCAGCGTCAGCTCCAGCGGCCTGCCGTCCTTCTCACGGACGTCACCGTGCGGTTTCCAGCCCGCCGCGTCCAGTTGCCGCCCCGCCGCGGCGGGGTCGAAGCGGCCGAGGGAGCCGGCGTTGTCCTTGTAGGCGACGTCGTTGTTGACGAGGAAGTGGTTGTCGAGGGGCTGGGCAGGGAACGGCAGGCCGTCGAGGTCGGCCTTGCCGATGGCCTGGCGGTCCAGCGCCATGAACAGGGCCCGGCGGACACGGACGTCCTTCAGCAGCGGGCTCGCGCCGTTGACCACCATCTGCCGCAGGTTCGGGGCGCCCGCCACGCGGATGGAGGTGTGCGGCACCTTCTGCGCCTGCTTGTAGGCGGCCACGTCGGGCCCGATGTCCTCGACGTCGATCTCGCCGGAGGCGAAGGCCCCGGGTGTCGACGCGGCGTCCAGGGTGCGGAAGTTGATGCCGTCCAGCACCGGCTTCGGGCCCCACCAGTGGGGGTCCCGGACCTCGGAGACGACCTTGGTCGTCGGGTCCATCCTGCTGACCTTGAACGGGCCCGCGGTGACCGGGATCCGGTTCTTGTAGCCGGCGTCGAACTTCTGCGGGGTGTCGATCTGCGATGCCGGGTACAGCGGCGAGAACAGCGTCTGCCATTCGGAGAAGGGTGTGGCGTAGGTGACGACGACGTGCCGCGCGTCGCTTCCCTCGGCGACCGAGGAGATCTGCTCGTAGCCGGAGGTGCTGACGGGGGTGTACTTGGGGTTCTTCCCGTTCTGCGCCTGCCAGTCCGCGCGGAAGTCCTTCCAGGTGATGGGTGTGCCGTCGGACCACCGGGCCCTGGGGTTGAGCGCGTAGGTGGTGACCTGCCTGCCGTGCTTGACGGCGGTGCTCACCTTGCTGAGGTAGTTCGGGTTGGGGGTCCGCTTGTTGTCGGGGGTGCTGTGGAAGAGCGACGGCAGCAGGGGGGCCATCGTCGTGGTCACGGCGACGGTGTTCTGCGAGGCCGCGTTGAGGCTGTTCCACTGGGTGGGGTACTCGTCGACGGGGAAGTTGAGGGTGCCGCCCTGCCGGAGTCCCGCGGGGTCGGCGGGGTTGATCTGGTTGAGGGTCGCCTTGGGCGGGGCCTTGGGCGCCGACGAACTCGCGCCGCCGTTGCCGCTTCCGCACGCGGTGGCGCCGGCGAGGAGACCCGCGGACACCACGACTGCCGTGGCCAGCTTTACGGACTTTCGGTTCAACTGACTCTCCTTGTGGGTTCCGTGGATCGGGTGTCCGCCGGGCGGGACGGCCGGGGGTGCGTCACAGGCCGGCGCGTCACAGGCCGGGGGCGCGTCACAGGACCTCCAGGGCGGCCGCGTGGTGGCAGGCGGCGGTGTGGTCCTCGCCCAGGGCCCCTGCGGCGGGGTCCTCGGTGTCGCAGCGTCTGGCCTCGGCCGGTGCGAGCTGCAGGTACTTGGGGCAGCGGGTGCGGAACCGGCATCCCGAGGGGGTGTCCGCGGGGCTGGGCAGGTCGCCCTGGAGGATGATCCGCCGGCGCTGCCGCTCCTTGCGGGGGTCGGGCAGCGGCACGGCCGACAGCAGTGCCTGGGTGTAGGGGTGGGCCGGTCGGGCGAAGACGTCCTCGACGTCGCCGGCCTCGACGATGCGACCGAGGTACATGACGGCGACGCGGTCGGCGATGTGCCGGATGACCGACAGGTCGTGCGCGATGAACAGGTAGCTCAGGCCGAGTTCGGCCTGCAGCTCGTCGAGGAGGTTGATCACCCCGGCCTGGACCGAGACGTCCAACGCGGAGACCGGCTCGTCCAGCACGACCAGCTTGGGGTCCAGGGCCAGCGCCCGGGCGATGCCGATCCGCTGCCGCTGTCCGCCGGAGAACTCCGCGGGGTAGCGCTCGGCGTGCTCGGGCAGCAGCCCGACGAGGCGGAGCAGTTCGGGGACGCGCGCGGCGATGCGTTCCCGGTCCCAGCCGTGGGTGCGCAGCGGCTCGGCCAGGATGTCGCCGATCGGCATGCGAGAGTCCAGTGACGCCATCGGGTCCTGGAACACCACCTGGAGGTCCCGGCGCAGCTCCCGCCGCGCCTTCCCGTCCAGTTGCCCGACGTCCCTGCCGAGGACGGCCACGGTGCCGCCGCGCTGCCCGGCGAGGTCGAGGATCTGCAGCATGGTGGTGGTCTTGCCGCAGCCCGACTCGCCCACCAGCGCGAGGGTCTCGCCCTGGCGGATGTCGAAGTCCACGCCGTCGACGGCGCGCACCGTGCCCACCCGGTGCTTGAACACCGCGCCCTTGAGGAGCGGGAAGTGCTTGGTGAGGTGGGTGACCCGGAGCACCTCGGGCCGTTCCGCGCGCGGGGGTCCGCCGGGCCGCCGCGGTGAGGCGGGGGTGGGGAACATGCCCGGGGAGGGGATCCCGCCGGGCGTGTCGATCTCGTGTGCGCGATGGCACGCCGTGGCGTGACCGGCTCCGGTCGCGACGGCGCGCAGGCCGGGCTCCTCGGTACGGCAGCGGTCCACGGCCACCGGGCAGCGCTCCGCGAAGGGGCAGCCGGCCGGGAGGTCCACCATCGACGGCGGCGTGCCCTCGATGGGGGTGAGGGCCGTCCGGTCCCCGCTGTCGAGCCGCGGCACCGAGCCGAGCAGGCCGATGGTGTAGGGCATGCGGGGGGTGGCGAACAGCTGGTCGGCGGTCCCGGTCTCCACCGGCTTGCCGGCGTACATGACGACCACCCGGTCGGCCATGCCGGCCACCACGCCGAGGTCGTGGGTGATCAGGAGGATCGCGGCTCCGGTGACCTCCTGGGCCTTGCCCAGGACCTCCAGCACCTGCGCCTGGATGGTGACGTCGAGCGCCGTGGTGGGCTCGTCGGCGATGATCACCTCGGGGTCGTTGGCGATGGCCATGGCGATCATCGCCCGCTGGCGCATGCCGCCGGAGAACTCGTGCGGGAAGGCGTCGACGCGCCGCCTCGGGTCGGGGATGCCCACCAGGTCCAGCAGTTCCAGGGCCCGTTCGCGGGCCTGGGCGGCGGTGAGGTCCTGGTGGATCCGCAGGGCTTCCACCAGCTGGGTGCCGATGGAGAAAACGGGGGTGAGCGCCGAGAGCGGGTCCTGGAAGACCATGCCGATGTCACGGCCGCGGATGGCTGACATCTGACGGTCCGGCAGTCCGAGCAGCTCGCGGCCGTTGAGCCGTACGGAGCCGGTGACCTCCGCGTCGTCCGGGAGCAGGCCGAGCACGGCGGTGGCGGTGACGGACTTGCCGGAGCCGGACTCGCCGACGACGGCCAGGGTCTCACCGGCGCGGAGCGTGAAGTCCACCCCGCGGACCGCCTGCACCCGTCCGGCCTCGCCGGGGAAGGACACCCGCAGGTCGCGCACGGTCAGGACCGGGTCGCCGGAGGCCGGCCGCGGGGTGGGGACGCCGGGGGCGGCGGTGGGGACGGTCACCAGGTTCCTCCGCGGATGCCCCGGCCTTCAGATCGGGGAGGGATCGGACCCCTGCGGAGCAGGGCAGGGAAAGGGGTTTCGCCCCCAGGACGAAAGACCGGCGGGTAGTGTGTGTGTCGTGCTGAGCGAGAACCAAGCCAGCGCGACGGCGCGTTGCGAGAACCAAGCACGAGCCACCTCAGCTTTGCCGTAAACAACCGGGCAGGTTCCATCCCGGCTGGTGTTGAGGGAGTAAGACCTTGCGGGGTGCTGACCTGCGGGGCTTCCTGAGCCAGGAATCCCCCTGCTTCAGCATGGGGAGGGTTCAAGGGGTGACTCCTTCCTCGGTGGGTGCGGTGGTGACCGCGGCTGAGGGCTTGCTGGGCGGGACCTGCCCGGCCTTCGCGTGCCGGGAGGTGGGCGTGCCCGGCCGGGCGCGCCCCCGGGACTTCGCTCCCCGTGCCGTCGGGTCGAAGGCGTCCCGCATTCCGTCGCCGATGAACGCGACGGAGAGGCCGATCAGGACGAGGAAGGCGGCGGGGAAGAAGAACAGCCACGGGGAGGTGTTGGCGTCCGGCGTTCCGGCGGCGATGAGGGTGCCGAGGGACACGTCGGGCGCCTGGATGCCGAACCCGAAGTAGGACAGCGAGGTCTCGCCGAGCACGATCGCGCCCACCTGGACGGTCGCGTCGATGATGAGGATCGACGCCGCGTTGGGGAGGATGTGCCGGAAGATGATGACCAGCGGATGGACGCCCATGTAGCGCGCGGCGAGGACGTACTCCCGCTCCCGCAGGGTCCGGGTCATGCTCCGCACCACCCGCCCGGTGATCATCCAGCCGAACGCCGCGAGCAGGACCACGAAGAACAGCCAGGTCCCGTGCTGGAACGCCGGTGACAGGACGGCGAGCAGCAGGAACGCCGGGATCACCAGCATCAGGTCGAGGAACCACATCAGGACGCGGTCGGTCCAGCCGCCGAAGTAGCCGGCCGAGGCTCCCACCACCGCGGCGATCAGCGTCGTGAGCGGCCCTCCGACGAGTCCGACGACCAGTGACTTCTGCAGGCCCCTCAAGGTGAGCGCGAACAGGTCCTGGCCCGAGTGGGTCGTGCCGAACCAGTGCGCGGCCCCGGGCCCGGTGTCCAGGCTGGCGAAGTCGTTGTCGTGGTACGTCCAGTGCAGGAACGGCGGTACGGCGTACGCCAGGAGCACCAGGGCGATCACCAGGGCGATGCCCACCAGGGCCAGCCGGTTGCGGGCGAAGCGGGCGAGGACGAGCGCGCCGCGGCTCCTGGTCCGGTGTGGCGCCGCGGTCCCGGCGGCGGTTGCGGGGGTGGTCATGAGGGGATCTCCTCGAGTCGGTCGACGTGGGACGTCTCAGGTGCGGACCCGAGGGTCGAGCGCCGCGTAGACGAGGTCGGAGAGCAGTCCCGCGATCAGGACGATGCCGGCGGTGAAGATCGCCACGGCGGCGACCGCGTTGACGTCGTTGCTGGTAATGGAGTCGACCAGCCACTCCCCCATGCCGTGCCACCCGTAGATCTCCTCGGTGAAGGTGGCGCCGGTGAACAGCAGCACGACGTTGTAGACCACCAGCGGCATCACGGGGATGACCGCGGTGCGCAGTCCGTGCCGCAGGACCGCCTGACGCCGCCGGAGCCCCTTGGCGCGGGCCGTCCGCAGGAAGTCGCTGCCCAGGACGTCGAGCATCGTGCTGCGCTGGTAGCGGCTGAAGAACGGGATCTGGGCGAGCAGCAGTGTCAGGGTCGGCAGCACGAGGTGTTCGAGGTTGTTGAGGACGACCGGGAGGGTGCCGTGCACCTTCGGGTCGTACATCCCGATGTACTGCACCAGCGGCCCGTCGCCCGCGGTGTCCAGGGTCCGCAGTCCGACCGCGATCACCACGACCGGGGTCGCCAGCAGGACGTAGGAGACGATCGTCGACACCCGGTCGGAGGGCCGGTACTGCCGCAGTGCGTTCCAGGCGCCGACCGCGACGCCGCCGACGGCCCCCAGGACGGTCGCGACGAAGAGGAGCTCGGTGCTGACCAGGACGCGGCGGCCCAGCTCGGTGTTGACCGATGCGCCGTCGTAGGTCCTGCCGAAATCGCCGTGCAGCACGATCCCGGTCAGCCAGCGCCAATACCGGAGGTACACGGGCGTGTGCGGGTCGAGGTTGTAGGCGTGCAGGATCGCGTAGATCGAGTGCAGGGGCGGCCGGGGATTCTTCGACAGGTAGTTGATGTCGGGGTGGAGGGTGAAGGATGCGAGAAAGTACGTCGCGCTGGCCGCGATGAACACCAGGATTGCGTAGTTGCCGAGGCGGCGCAGTAGGTAACGGCCCAACGTGCTTTCTCCTTCGCGTGGCACGCCCTGTGACCAGGGCCGCACCGGCTCCTACGGGGGCGTGACCCAGGTTCGGCAGCGCCACCCGGATGTCGCCGTATCGGAGCGGGGAAACAATGGAGCGTCGCGGTGGGACGGCTCGGGAAATATCCTCCTGCCACCCGCGTCCATATGAGGCAATACGCGCACAAAGAATTGGCAATACGCATTGCGGGACGGAATTCCGAGAAAAGGGTTCCGAGTCGGGTGGAATTCTCTCTATGACGTGCGCCACTTTATGTGATGTTGATATGGCGCCGATGCGGGCGCCGTTCCGGGCAGCACGAAGGGCGGGCGCGGAGTCGGCTCCGCGCCCGCCCCTGAGGGTCTTCCCGCGTCAGTCCACCGCGAGGGTGAAGACGTGGAGGTCCGTGTTCTCCGGGAGCTTCACGCTCGTGATGGTCTTGCCGTCCGGTGCCGGGAAGGGCTTGGTGGCGAAGACGTACGTGGCCACCGGGTCCTTGTCCGCGCCCGCGACGTTGCGGTAGGCGGTCTTGGCGACGACCTCGTTGCCGAACTTGACGCTGCCTCCCCCGCCTCCCACGGTCCAGTCGGTGAAGGACAGGTCGACGGCACCGGTGCTGCCGTCGGTGTAGGTGACCGTCGCCGTCGTCTGCTGGTCGCCGTTGACGGCGCTGCCGACGAACGACAACCGCGAGGCGGGCGTGGCCAGTTCGATGGTCTGCCCGGTCGCCGAGGCGTTGTCGGGGCGGCCGGCGGGGGAATCCGGCCAGGTGAACCCGAGGCCTCCGGTGACCGTGCCCTGCGTCCCGCCGGTGAGGCCGGCCGCGGCGAGCGCCTGACGGGAGTAGCTCCAGCCGCCGCCGTCGTAGTCCGCCTCGTCGTGGTCACCGGCGTCGTCCGAGACGCCCGTGCTGTTGTACGCCGCGATGAGGGAACCGGGAGCGGCCACCGTCAGGGACACCGGCTGCTCGTACGAGGTGTCCCCGTAGCTCACCGCCACCTTGGCGTCGTAGAAGCCCTGCTTGACGTCGCCGGCGGTGGACAGGGTGATCTCCTGGGAGCCGTCACTGAACTCCCCCTCCGCGGGCGACGCCGTGACGCCGTCGGGCACCTCGACGCGGAAGCGCACCTTCGGTGCGGCGCCGCCGCGCAACGACAGGGCGCGGATGCCGACCTTGGTGCCACCGCCCGGGGCGATCGTCGCCGTGGTCGGGCCGACGCCGACCTGGTGCGGCTGCTCACCCTCCCGGAACGAGGGCGGTGCGTCGGCCGCGCCCGCTCCCCAGGTGTGGTCCGCGGTGCGCGACAGGGTGTAGTCGAGCCTGCCTCCGTCCTCGACGAAGGAGGCGGGCAGCCACGGCCGGTCACTGGCACGTCCGTTGACCTTCAGCGACCGGACGTACGGCGCGTCGGCCGCCGCGCCCGCCGCGCGGATGGAGATGTCGTTCCCGGCCGGGCGGTCGATCTCGATCCGCGGGAACAGCGGGGAGCCCAGGACGAGTTCGGCGCGGGAGGGCACCTGCGGGTACATGCCGAGCGCGGAGAAGACGTACCAGGAGGACATCGCGCCGAGGTCGTCGTTGCCGGGGATGCCGCCCGGCTGCGTGGACCACAGGGCACCCATCGCGGCCCGCACGGTCTCCTGCGTCTTGTAGGGGGCGCCGGCGTAGGCGTAGAGGTACGGCACGTTGATCGACGGCTCGTTGTCCATCTCCGACTTCTCGCCGCCGCTGCCGGTGAAGGCCCACTTGCCGTCCGCCGTGTGGAAGAACGCGTCCAGCCGGTCGAGGGCCTCGTCGCGGCCGCCCATCGCCGCGAACAGCCCGGCCGGGTCGTGCTGCACCATCCAGGTGTACTGGGCGGCCGTGCCCTCGACGAAGCCGTTGCCGGTGGCCGGGGTGAACCCGGTGACCCAGCTGCCGTCGGCCGCGCGGTTGGCGATGTAACCGCCGCTCGGGTCGGCGGCGAGGTTGAAGTTGTTCTGCCACCACTGGGAGCGCCGGGCGAAGTCGGCGGCGGTGTGCTTCCGGCCGGCGGCCGAGGCGAGCTGCGAGAGGGCGAAGTCGGCGCCCGACATCTCCAGCGTCTCGGCGGCGCCGCCCCAGGCGTTGGAGACGGACGGCATGTAGTGCAGCTTCAGGTACTTGTCCAGGGACGGGCGCTGACCCACGGAGAGGATCGGCTTGCCCACCGGCGACAGGTCGCGCTCCGTCGGCACGGTCGCGGCCTTCACCAGGGAGTCGAGCGCGCCGCGCAGGTCGAAGTCCGTGCCGCCGAAGGCCCGGATCCCGGCGAGGGCGGCCGGTGACGGGTCGCCGTTCATGACGTGCGTGCCGGAGGCGCCGTGCAGCCAGCGGTCCCAGACGCCGCCGTTCTGCTCGGCGAGCTCGTACAGGGACTGGGCGATGTCCGAGCCGGTGCGCGGGCTCAGCAGGGTGAGCAGCTGCACCTGCGAGCGGTAGACGTCCCAGCCGGAGAAGGTGCCGTACTGCGCCTGGTGGCCGCGGGCCACCGTGTGGACCTCGCCGTCGCTGCCGCGGTATCTGCGGTCGGTGTCGCTGATGACGTTGGGGTGGATCAGCGCGTGGTAGAGGGCGGTGTAGAAGGTGCTGCGCTCGGCGTCCGTGCCACCGCCCACCTTGATCGCGCCCAGCCGGTCGCGCCAGGCGCGACCGGCCGCGTCCCGTACCGAGTCGAAGGAGCGGTGCCGCGGGTTCTCGGCGGCGAGGTTGGCCTCGGCGCCTGCCTGGCTCACGTACGAGATGCCGACCTTGACGTTCACCGGTCCGCTGCCGGGCGCGAACTCCACCCAGCCACCGGCGCCCTTGCCCGCGACCGGCGTCCCGCCGTGGGAGAAGCCTCCCGTGCCGCCCGAGGCGGTGGTGGAGCCGGGGGTCACCTTGTCGTCCTGCCAGGTGCCGGTCGCCTTGAAGGAGCGGTCGAAGCGGGCGGTGAAGTAGAGGGTGTAGTAGGAGCGCCGGCCCTCCGGGTCGAGGTAGCCGCAGAAGTTCCCGGAGGTGACCGAGCCGGAGACGGTACGGGCCTGCGGGTCGATGGTCACGGTGGAGTCCGTGGACCCCACCTCGGAGTTGGCGGTGCGGATCAGCATCGAGGCGGGCTTGTCCGCGGGGAAGGTGAAGCGGCCGGAGCCGGTGCGCGCGGTGGCCGTCAGGTCCGCCGTCACGCCGGAGGACAGGCCCACCTTGTAGCGGCCCGGCTCGGCGGTCTCGTCGGCGTGCTTGAAGTCCGCGGCGTACACCGCGTCCTTGGTGTCCGCCGCGGGCGAGGTGGTGACGTCTCCGGCGTACGGGAGGAACGGGATGTCGCCGCTGCCGCCCGCGCAGCCGGTGCCCGACATGTGGGTGAGGCTGAAGCCCCGGATGCGGGTCGCGTCGTAGTGGTAACCACCGGGCGCCGTGGTGCGGGTGGCGTCACCGCGGGTGGTCTCGGGGCTCCAGGACAGCATGCCGAGGGGGACCACGGCGCCGGGGAAGACGTTGCCGCCGTTCTTGGTGCCGATCAGGGGGTCGACGTAGGCGGTGGGGTCCTGTACGAGATCGGGTGGCGGCGCGGCGGGCGCCGCGAGGGCGGGAGTGGCACCGCCGACCGCCAGGACGGCGGCCAGCAGAACGGACGTCGTACGCAAACGCATGACGCGGCCCTTCTTCTCTCGGACGGGTCGCGCGCCACGGGTCACACAAGCCGCGGGGACAGTAGCGTGCCCCAAGGGTGCGCGGGAAGACCCCCTCGGGTGCACGTCAACTCCCTTGACATCGTTGCCTTCTCAGCCGGTATAGTCATGCCCAGCTCAAATGACAACGTTGTCGCGCACCACGGTTCCACAAGCCCCCCACGCCCGGCACCGCTCTCCCCCCGTCCCCCTGGTCACCCGCAGGTACCCCACCCCGCCCCAGCCCGACGCCCCCGATCCGGTGCGGTCACGAGCCCTCTCGTGAACGGCCGGGCGGTACCCGCGGGGGCTGACAACGCCGCGGCTGTACGCCGGGCCCGAAAGGCTCCGGCGTGCAGCCGCGAGGTGTCACCCGCGCGATCGCCGAAGGCGCACGCGGGGTCAGAACCAGTGCAGGCAGTGCGGGGAGCGCTCCGCGCGGAAGAGGGCGTCGGCGAGGGTCGCCGCGTCCGGGCGGTGGGCCCGGACGTGTCCGGCGCGCACGAGCGTGCTCGGGGTGGTGCCGCCGAGGTAGACCGAGCCCAGGTCGCTCACGTCCAGGGACAGGTCGGGTTCCCGCTCCGTCGGGACGCACTCGGCCTTGTTGTCCCGGACGGTCAGCAGGTAGCGGTCGTGCTCGCCCAGGAACGGGTCGTCGACGTCGAGGACGAGCTCGCCGTCCGTGGACCAGCCGCGCGAGGTCAGTGCACGCGGGACGTCCAGCAGCCGCACCCAGAGCCAGTCGGTGTGGTTGCCCGCCTGGCCGGCGCGGAAATCCGCGAACTGCCAGCGCAGCGGATGCTCGGGCGGGACGTGCTTGAACACGACCTGAGCCACCAGGTCGTGCCCGAGCACGAACCGGGCCAGGGCCGTGAAGGCGGCGTCGTCGGTGGCGATGGTCTCGTCGACCGTCAAGGTGTCGGGCTCGCCGAGGGAGTAGCTGGCGTACCCGTCGGGCACGCCGTCGGCGTCGCGGTGGACGGCGACGTAGCGCGGTGCCGGGGAGACCGGGGGCTGCCCCGCCCCCAGGGCCCACCAGCGGTGCGGCCGGGACAGCGCGCCGGGCTGTGCGCGGCGGTACCGGTCGTAGACCTCTTCCAGGATCTCCCCGCACTCGGCACGCCGCAGCACCTCGACCGAGCCGGTGTCCGGGCCGGCCACCGGGGCGCCGGCCGTTCCGCGCGCCCGGGGGACGGCGAGGGCGGCCTGGTGGCGCGGCACCGTCAGTCGCCCCGTGTAGGTCGCCGGTCCGTAACCGAACCTGCGGTAGATCAGGGCCTCGGAGGCCAGCAGCACGGAGAGGAACTCCCCGCGGGCCCGCAACCCGGTGAGCTGATGCCGCATCATCGCGGTGAGCACGCCCTGACGCCGGTGCGAGGGCACGACGCCGACGGCGGTGACGCCGGCGGCCGGGACGAGGACCTCACCTGGCAGGGTGAGCTCGAAGGAGTACGCACCGGCGGTGCCGATCGGCCGTCCGTCCGCCGTCGTGGCGAGCAGGTTGCGGTCCATTTCGAGCGCCGACCACCAGACCCCGCGGCCGTCGGGCGGGGTTTCCGGGAAGCGCCCGAACGCGGCATGGAGCGTGTCGACGAAGACGTCGAGGTCCTGCTCGGTCGTGGAACGGATCTCCATCGCTGCCGCTGCCTCCCCGGGATACCGGCACCACGCGTCGTGGTGACCCGCCACAGTGCAGCGTCGCCCCTCGGCAAGGTCAAGCGAATTACGGCCGGCCCCGGCTCCGGCCCGCTGGAGTGAGGCGTGACGGAGCCCGGGAGCATATCCAGCTGCCCGGGCTCCTGAGATGCCACCCAATTGCGCACGCCGGCGGCGTTTAAGAGTCGCGGATCATTCTGAGATCGACGTGTTCTACCTTTGAACTACCGCGCCACGGAAGAGGCGCAGAGGGGAGTTGAACCCCCATCCGTCGATGATCGTCCGCGCTCGGTCGATCCGGCGTTCGGCGGCGAATGCTGAGACTGGAGCGAGAGTCTGAGATTGACGGGGCTGCCTCTACCGGTTGGGCCACCCCGGCCCGTGTGCCGGGGGAGGGATTCGAACCCCCACTGATACCCCTGGTCAGCTTCAACATCAGTTTCAGCTTGCGCTCTCGGCGCACCCCCCGCTCTCACGAGGGGCGTTGATGGGGCTACCCGAACAGGTAGCCGAAGACCGCCTCCCCCACGCGCTGGTCGGTGACGTCCGCACCGTTGGCCTCCTCGCGGGCGAACTTCACGGCCTGCTGCAGCTTCTCGACCCTGGCGAGCAGTTCGTTCACGCGCCGCGCCGGCAGCGCGCCGGAGAACTTCACGGTCGTCCAGTACCCCACGGGCACGTCCTCGTAGTACACCTCGACCTGGGCCGGGTGCTTCTCCGTGGCCTCGGCCTTCACGTGGTTGCGCGGGACCTTCTTCGTGCGGATCGTCCGCACCGCGTCGGTCTTCCAGCAGTCCGTCGACGGGTCGGGGTTCCACGACTCGGACGCGTCCAGGACCGGCAGCTTGCGCACGAACGTGTGCAGGTCGGTGAGCTGCTTCTCCAGGAAGAGCAGGTACGGGACGGGGACCTGTGCGAGCAGCACCCTCCCGTCCACCACCACGTCGGCGGCCGCGGTCCGGTTGGCCCAGTCCTTGGTCGCCGTCACGTCGAACAGCCGCGTCAGGGTGTCCCCGACCTCGTGCAGGACGTCCTCCGCCTTCACCTGGACCCGGGTGGACTCCGGGGGCAGTTGCTCGCCCTCCTCGTCCTTCGGCTGGTACGTCCGCGAGATCCCGGCGAGCAACGCGGGCTTCTGGACGTCGTGATGGGCCTGGGTCAGTTCCTGGAGGGACTTGGACTTGACGCCCTTTTCCACGGCGATGATCTGATTGAGCTTCGGCACGTCAGCGAAATTAACAGCGCCCGCCCGTACACACACCCGATTTTCGGGCGCACCGTGACGCGCCGGTATCGTCGCCGTATGCCCGAGCTGATCGCGCCCACCACCCGTCTGCATTCCGCCTGGCTCGAGGCGCGGGACGAATGGGGTCCCGGCCCGCACGAGGACGGCTTCGGCCTGGAGCCGTCCGACGAGGTCGACTCGCCGGACGGGTTCGCGGCCTGGGTGACGACGCTGGCCGGGCAGTCGGGGCCGGAGGCGGTGGAGGCGGGCCGCGGCTGCTGGTACCGGTGGATCGTCGAGGGCGACCGGGTCCACGGGGGCATCGCCCTGCGGCAGGGGCCCGGCGACTTCGTGCTGCGGTTCGGCCACATCGGCTACGGCATCCGGCCCTCCTCGCGCCGCCGTGGCCTGGCCACCTGGGCCCTCGGCCGGATGCTCCACGAGGCGCGCGGGCTCGGACTGGACCGGGTGCTGATCGTCTGCGAGGCGGCGAACACCGCCTCCGCCAGGACGATCGAGCGCAACGGCGGGGTGCTCGAGGGCGTCGAGGAGGCCGGGCCGGGTGGCGCCGTGCGACGCTACGGGATCACGACCGCCTGACGCGGTTCAGGGGTGCAGCGCCCGCTGCAGGGCCTCGACGGCCAGCGTGCGGGCGACGACGGTCGCCTTGGAGTCCCGGAGGCTGTGGAGCATGAGGAAGTCGTGGACCATGCCGAGCACCCGCACCGCGGTGACGTCCACGCCCGCCTCGCGCAGCTCGGCGGCGTAGGCCTCGCCCTCGTCGCGCAGTACGTCGGCCTCGTCGGCCGGGTCGACTTCTCGGGGGGAATTCTGGCGGTTGAGCGACGCGGCGATGGAGCCGAAACCGTTCCAGAAGCCCCTTTACCCCGGTGTGGTTCGGCGGCAGCGGGCGCACCGCGCTGCGCCGCGCCGTGATGGGTCCGGGACTCTTCAGCGGCTTCTTCGGCGCGGGTCAGGTCCGGACGGAGAAGTTCGCCGAGCAGGTCGCGATCGTGCGGCAGGCGCCGGCCGAGAGTGGCAGGCCGGCGGACGGCTTCGGGATCGCCAAGCGCGTCCACATCGCGGTGGACGACGACTCCCGGCGCGCCCGCGCCCGGATCGACGCCGAACTGGCGGCGCTGTACATGCGCAAGTCACCCGAGATCGAGGCCGCCCCGATCGCGGGGACGCCCGCGGAGTGCGTCCGGGCGCTGCGTGAGGTCGTCGCCGCCGGTGCGGAGCTCATCCTGTTCACGCCCCTGTTCGCGCAGGCCGAGCACGCCGAGCGCCTGGCCGCCGAGGCCTGCCGGAGCTCGGCTGGCACACCCGCCGTGGCGGGTCCCCGGCTGCGGACCGAGCGCGGCCCGGCCGAAGGCCACGAGCCTGATCTGCCGGACCGGGCTCTGCGACGTCCGGAGGGCTCTGAGGCGGCGATCCGCGCCGCTTCCTCCGCCGGATGGTCGTGGACGCCGGTGGCGATCGAGGGGAACGCGATGCTCGTGGCCCCCAGCTCGTCCGCGCCCTGCGGGCAACGCCGGCAGGAGGAGGCGAGGACGTCGGCCTCTCTGTCATCGCCGCCTCCCCCGCCGATCAGCGACTCGTCCGCCGCCGTCACGACGGCATCGGTGGGCGAGTCAGGCGTACATGGCGCTCCGTTCGAGCGGAGCCCCCGCTCGTTTGTGTGTTCGTCGATTGCTGTAGGGTCCAAGGCCATTGATCGTTGTACAAATCTTTACCGCTCGAAGGGGAACTTTTCATGCACATCCGTCGTCTTGTGGCGATCACCGCTGCGACCGGCACGCTCGCGCTCGGTCTCGCGGCCTGTGGTGACGCCACGAAGGAGGCGCCGAAGTCCGCGTCGACGCAGGGCTCCGCCGAGCCGGTGGAGAAGAAGGTCTCCCCCGTCGAAGCCGTGCGGAACGCCACCAAGGCGGTGGAGAAGCAGGCATCCGCGAAGGTCGCCGTCGACTCCGTCGACCCTGCGGACGGCAACACCAAGGCCGAGGGCACGCTGAGCTGGAAGAAGGGCTCCGAGGGGGCCGAGCTGAGCATGGACGCCGGTTCCGACGCCGACATGAAGGACATGGCCGGTCCGGACGGCAAGGTGCACATGACGATGGCGGACGGCAGCGTGTTCCTCCCGGTCGAGGGGGAGATGGCCGAGGCCGCGGGCGGCAAGAAGTGGCTGAAGCTCGACGGCTCCTCCGCGGAGGACAACCCGGCCAAGGACCTGCCGCACGGCCCCGCCGCGGCCCTTGCCGCGCTGTCCACCGCGGCGGACCTCGCCGCGGCCGGCGAGGAGCAGGTGGCCGGCGCCGAGGCGACCCACTACACGGGCACCGTGGACATCAAGAAGCTCGCCGCCGACACCTCCGTCCTGGAGCTCATCACGAAGGACGAGCGCGACGCCTACATCGAGGAACTGCACTCCACCGGCCTCAAGAACACCGTCAAGATCGAGGCGTGGATCAGCGCCGACGACCTCGCGGTCAAGACCGTGGAGTCCGGTAAGACCGCCAAGGGCCCGGCCAAGCTGACCATCGCGTACTCCGGCTACGGCCAGACCTCCGCCATCACGGCGCCTCCGGCCAAGGACGTCACCACGCTCGCCGAGATGATCCAGAACGCCGCCCAGGGCTGACGTCGACGTTTCGGTGGGTGCGCCGCGACCACGCGCACCCGCCGACGGAGTGGGCCCGGTCGTCGGCGCGGACCGCTTCGCACGACCGGCGACCCCGGGAGCCGGTAGCCGGGGGCGGCCCGGGCAGCCCGTACCCTGAGGGGGCGATGAACCTCTTCAGCACGCCGTGGGGCGCACTCGAACTGACCCGATTCCCCGCGGAGCCGCGGGAGACGCTGCGGGCGTGGGACGCCGCGGACGACTACCTGGTGCGGCACCTCGCGGAGAACGGGACGGACCTGACGGGCCCGACCGTCGTCCTGGGAGACCGCTGGGGGGCGCTGGCGACGGCGCTGGCGGCGCACCGCCCCACGCAGATCACGGACTCCCACCTCGGGCAGCAGGCCACGCGGGCGAACCTGCGGCGCAACGCGCCGGACGCCGAGGTACGGATGCTGACCACCCGCGACGAGCCTCCGGCGCGCATCGACGTGCTGCTCGTCCGGGTGCCCAAGAGCCTCGCGCTGCTGGAGGACCAGCTGCACCGGCTGGCCCCCGCACTGCACCCCGGCACCGTCGTCCTGGGCGCGGGCATGGTCACCGAGATCCACACGTCCACGCTGCGTCTCTTCGAGCGGATCATCGGGCCGACCCGCACCTCGCTGGCGGTGCGCAAGGCGCGGCTGATCTTCAGCACCCCCAATCCGGCGGCGGCCCCCGGGGCGAACCCGTGGCCTCTGCGGTACCCGCTGCCCGACGGCATCGGCCCGCTGTCCGGCCGCACCGTCACCAACCACGCGGGCGTGTTCTGCGCCGACCACCTCGACATCGGCACGCGTTTCCTGCTCGAGCACCTGCCGGACCGCAAGGGCCCGGACCGTGTGGTCGACCTGGGCTGCGGCAACGGGGTGGTCGGGACCGCGGTGGCGCTGGCGAATCCCGACAGCGACGTGCTGTTCGTGGACGAGTCGCACCAGGCCGTCGCCTCCGCCGAGGAGACCTTCCACGACAACGTGGGCCCCGGGGGCAAGGCCCGGTTCCTGGTCGGCGACGCCGCCGACGCCGTGGCCGCCGTCCGCCCCGACGGCGCCGACCTCGTCCTCAACAACCCGCCGTTCCACTCCCACCAGGCGGTCACCGCCGCGACCGCCCACCGCATGTTCGTCACCGCCCGGTCCGCGCTGCGGCCCGGCGGCGAGCTGCTGGTCATCGGGAACCGGCATCTGGGCTACCACGTGCGCCTGCGGCGGCTCTTCGGGAACTGCGAGGTCGTCGCGTCGAACCCGAAGTTCGTGGTCCTGCGGGCCGTCAAGCGCTGAGGCCGGGCCGCCGGGGCCTTGAGGTCGCGTGGACCGGGCAGGCGATCCTCATGGTGGACGAGGCGTACGGTGGCGGACCGGAGGCGGGCGGACACCGTGCGGTGCCGCACACCGCCGATGTGCGGATCGAGGCGTGGGGGCCCACCAGGGAGCAGTGCCTGGTCGAGGCGGTGCTGGGCCTGGTCGAGTGCTTCGCGGACGTCGCCGGGGTGCGGCCGGTGTGCGTGCGGCGGATACCGGTCGCCGACGCCGCCGACGACGACCTGCTGGCGGACCTGCTGGACGAGGTCATCTTCCGGCTCGAGGTG
Organism: Streptomyces sp. NPDC001902; assembly: GCF_042891295.1. Classification (NCBI taxonomy): domain Bacteria; kingdom Bacillati; phylum Actinomycetota; class Actinomycetes; order Kitasatosporales; family Streptomycetaceae; genus Streptomyces; species Streptomyces sp. NPDC001902. Next base: position 138,310 of record NZ_JBIATA010000022.1, read on the forward strand.
CACGGGGAGGTGCCCGTGGACGTCGAGGCGGAGTCGGACGCCGACGGGCTGGACGTACGGATGGCGATGGCCGACGTGGGGTCGGTCGAGGTCACCGGTGCGGTGCCGAAGGCGGTCTCGCTCAACGAACTCCACCTGGCGCCCGGCCCGTACGGATGGACCTGCGCGGCGACGGTCGACGTCTGAGAGAGGGCGGCGGACGTCCGAATTGCGGCGGTCCGCGGCGGGCCTACCCCTTCACCACGCCCAGGGGCACCAGGCGGACGACCTTGCGGCACAGCCCGGCGCCCTCGCTCGCCTCCACCACCGCCGAGACGTCCTTGTAGGCCTCGGGCGTCTCCTCGGCGAGGCCGCGCCAGGACGAGGCGCGGACCGCGATCCCGCGGGCCTCCAGCCGGGCCCGCAGCTCCCTGCCGCTGACGCCCCGCGCGGCCTGGTGCCGGCTCTTCTCCCGGCCCGCCCCGTGGCAGGTCGAGTGGAAGGCGTCGCCACGGGGAACGCCGGTGAGGACGTACGAGCAGGTGCCCATGGTGCCGGGGATGAGCACCGGCTGGCCGGCGCCGCGCAGGTCGGCGGGAAGGTCCGGGTGACCGGGCGGGAGCGCCCGGGTGGCGCCCTTGCGGTGGACGCAGAGGGTGCGCCGCGTGCCCTCCACGTCGTGCTCCTCGATCTTCGCCAGGTTGTGGGAGACGTCGTAGACGAGGGTCAGACGGACCCCCGCCTCGCGGCGGAAGACGCGGCGGGACAGCTCGCCGAGGAGCTGGCGGTTGGCCCGGGCGTAGTTGGCCGCGGCCGCCATCGCGCCGAGGTAGGCGCGGCCCTCGGGCGAGTCCACGGGGACGCAGGCGAGCTGCCGGTCGGGGACCTCGATGCCGTACCGCCGCATGGTCCGGTCCATGGCCCGCACGTGGTCGGAGCAGATCTGGTGCCCCAGTCCCCGGGAACCGCAGTGGATCATCACGCAGACCTGGCCGAGCGCGAGGCCGAAGGCGGCGGCGACCGCTTCGTCGTACACCTCGGCGACCTCCTGCACCTCGAGGAAGTGGTTGCCCGAGCCGAGGCTGCCGACCTGCCCGAGGCCGCGTTCCCTGGCGCGTGCGCTCACCTGTCCGGGGTCGGCGTCGGCCACGGTGCCCTCGTCCTCGCACCGCCGCAGGTCGCCGTCCTCGCCGTGGCCCTCCTCCACGGCGTAGCGGGACCCACCCGTCAGCACGCGTTCCAGCCGGCGGTCGCTGCCCAGGTGCCAGACGGCTCCGGTGACGGCGCCGCGGGGTGTGTCCTGGCCCAGTCCGTCCATGATCGCGGGCAGGGCGGGTCCGACCGTCCGCCGGTCGCAGTCGGCCGCCAGCAGGCGCACGCCGCAGGAGATGTCGAAGCCCACCCCGCCCGGGGAGACCACGCCGCCGTCGTCGACGTCGGTGGCGGCCACGCCTCCGATGGGGAAGCCGTAGCCCCAGTGGACGTCGGGCATGGCGTAGGAGGCGCCGACGATGCCCGGCAGCGTCGCCACGTTGACGACCTGCTCCAGGGCCTTCTCGGCATGGCCGATCAGGTCGCGCGAGGCGAACACGACGCCGGGTACGCGCATCAGCGCGCGCGGAGCGATGCGGAAACGGTAGGGGCCCTCTTCCACGACATCCATCACAGCCTCCGGGGCCGGTGGCCGGTCAACGCCCCCCATGTGTCGCGTTGCCACGCGGGACCGCGGTAAACGGAGCCCCGGCCGGATCCGGATTCCGGACGTAGCATGAGGAAAAGGGCCGGTGCTCTGTCACAAGCGACGACCCGTAAGGGCGATCCCGGTGCGTCCGCGCCGGGGCACGGTGCCGAATCGGCGCTCCACCGAGGAGCAGCACATGATCCATTCAGCCGATATCCGCGAGTGGCGCGACCGCGACGTCGTCGACCCCAAGGGGCACAAGATCGGCGCGCTGGAGGCGATCTACGTCGACACCGCCACCGACGAGCCGGCGGTGGCCACGGTGCGCACCGGTCTGCCCACGCGGCAGCGACTGGTCTTCGTCCCCCTCGACGAGGCGGTCGTGGGGCCCGGCTACGTCAAGGTCGCCCAGCCCAAGGGGCTGGTGAAGAAGGGTCCGTCCATCGGGACGGACGACGTCCTGCCCGCAGAGCAGGAAGGGGAGATCTTCCAGTACTACGACATGGCCTACCACCCGGGCGCCGGCGGCGAACGCAAACTCGCCCGCCGCTGAACGCCTCACCCCGCCGCGCCAAGGAGGTGTCCCGGCCATGGCGCTCTTCCTGTTCCTGCTTCTGGTGGCCGTGGTCCTCGGACTCATCGGCGTGGTCGCCGAAGGTCTGCTGTACCTGCTGGTCATCGGCATCGTCGTGCTCGTGCTCGACCTGGTGTACGTCGTTGTGAAATGGCGGCGTTCGCGCCGTGGGCTCCTGCGCTGAGACCGGCTGGGGGGCGCCGGCCACGGGCTGCGTGCCGCCGGAACCTGTAGGGGGAGCACACTTCCGCGCCCGGGCGGGGTAGCAGACATCAGGTACGCAGAGTCCTCCGCGCGAAGTAGGGAATCCGTCATGACGGACCAGAAAGCCGCCGCCCGCCCGATCGGGCCCGACAGCGACCTGGAACAGGTCTTCGAACTCGCCCAGCAGCTCCGGGTGGACTCCGTGCGGGCCAGCACGGCGGCCGGCTCGGGCCACCCGACGTCCAGCCTGTCCGCCGCCGACCTGATGGCCGTGCTGATGTCACGTCACCTGCGGTACGACTGGCAGCAGCCCGAGAACCAGGCCAACGACCACCTCATCTTCTCCAAGGGACACGCCTCTCCCCTGCTGTACGCGATGTTCCACGCCGCGGACGCCGTCGACGAGCACGAACTCATGACGACCTACCGCACCTTCGGAGCCCGCCTCCAGGGCCACCCCACCCCCGTCCTGCCCTGGGTGGACGTGGCGACCGGATCGCTGGGCCAGGGCATCGCCTACGGCGTGGGCATCGCCACGGCGGGCCGCGACCTGGAGCACGAGCCGTACCGGGTGTGGGTGTTGTGCGGCGACAGCGAGATGGCCGAGGGCTCGGTCTGGGAGGCCCTGGACAAGGCGGGTCAGCGGCTGCTGCCCAACTTCGTCGCCATCGTCGACGTCAACCGGCTCGGCCAGCGCGGCCCCACCGAACTGCAGTGGGACACCGAGGCGTACGCCCGTCGCGTCGAGGCCTTCGGCTGCCGCGCCCTCGTCGTCGACGGGCACGACCTCCAGGCCGTCGACCGGGCGCTGGCCACCGCGGCGGACGGGCAGGCGCCCACCGTCATCGTCGCCAGGACCGTCAAGGGCCAGGGCGTCCCCGAGGTCGCCGACATCGAGGGCTGGCACGGCAAGCCCCTGCCGCCGGACCTGGCCGAGCACGCCATCGAGGAACTCGGGGGCGTGCGTCACCTGACGGTCCGCGGCCCGCGGCCGCCCGAGGCCGCGCCGCGCCCGCCGATGGCCGCGACGACGCCCATGGAACTGCCGCGCTTCCAGCTCGGGGACGAGGTCGCCACCCGGGTCGCCTTCGGTAAGGCGCTCGTCGCCGTCGGCGCCCGCCCCGACGTCGTCGTCCTGGACGCCGAGGTCGGCAACTCCACGCACGCGGAGGACTTCGGCAAGGCCTACCCCGACCGGTACTTCGAGACGTACATCGCCGAGCAGCAGATGATCGCCTCGGCCGTCGGCATGGCCGTGCGCGGCTACCGCCCGTACGCGGCGACCTTCGCGGCCTTCCTCACCCGGGCCCACGACTTCATCCGCATGGCGGCCATCTCGCAGATCTCGATGGCCCTTTCCGGCAGTCACTGCGGCGTGGAGATCGGCGCCGACGGCCCCTCCCAGATGGGCGTGGAGGACCTGTCGATGATGCGCGCGGTCCACGGTTCCACCGTGCTCTACCCCAGCGACGCCACCTCCGCCGCGGCGCTGACGGCGGCCCAGGCCGACCTCGACGGCATCTCCTACCTGCGCACCACCCGCGGGGCCTATCCCGTCCTGTACCGGCCCGACGAGACCTTCCCCGTGGGCGGTTCCAAGACCCTGCGCCAGTCCGGCGACGACCGGGTCACCCTCGTCGGCGCCGGGGTCACCCTGCACGAGTGCCTCGCCGCGGCCGACGCGCTGGCCGCCGACGGCATCACGGCCCGCGTGATCGACCTGTACTCGGTCAAGCCCGTGGACGCCGACGCCCTCGCGCGCGCCGCCCGCGACACCGGCGCCCTCGTCGTCGCCGAGGACCACCACCCCGAGGGCGGCCTGGGCGAGGCCGTCCTGTCCGCCCTCGCCGCACGGCGCCAGGGCCCGGCCTTCGCCCACCTGGCCGTCCGTGACCTGCCCGGCTCCGGCACCGCGGAGGAACTCCTGGACGCCGCCGGCATCTCCCGCACGCACATCGCCGAGGCGGCCAGGCGTCTGACCTCGGGATGACCCCCGCCTCGACCGGTACGAGCACCGGCGGCCGCCGTCACGGGTGACGGCGGCCGCCGCCGTACCGGCGCGGGCCCGTCCTCGGCGTCCCGTCACCTGTACGGGCTAACCGGAGCGCCGGCCGGGGCACCCCCGCGCAGTTCACCGGGACCGGCGCCGGGCACTGACTCGCGCCCCCGGCCCGCCGTGCGGCCGCGTGCGACGAGCCCGCCTCGCCGGGCGATCTTCCTCCGCTTCGCCCACGCTGGTGCCGGTGCCCGCCCCACCCGGCGGCGCCGCCGCACGCCAGGGCGGCCTCCACGGCCGCCACGACACCCCACGAGGGAGCAGGCATGACATTGACGACGGATGCGCTCATACCCGCGCTCGAGGATGTGCGGGAGGCACACGCCGCGGTGGTCGACCGGTTCCGGACCGACATGGCCGTCACCCCCGTCGGTCCCCATCGGCAGACCCTGGAACGTCATGCCGCCCAGACCCAGCACCACATCGCCCGCATCGACACCCACGTCCGTGAGATGCGCCCGCGCCACCTTCTGCGGGACACCGCCGAGATGGTCCGGACCGCGTCGGCCGGCGCGTTCCACACGGCCATGGCGCCCCTGCACATCGGCACCCGCATGGTCCGCGGCGTCCTGCCGGGGCGCGGGCAGGCCGACGAGCACCAACTGCTGAGGAACACCGAGGCCGAGTACACCGCCACCGCGCGGGCCCTCGCGGCCTGCCGGGCGGGCGAGAGCATCGCCACCCTGGCCCAGGACGACCGCGCCGCCGCGCTGCTGACCACGCTGCGCCGGCAGGACGAGCAACTGCTGCGCGACCTGGAGTCCAGCGTCGAGGAACAGGCCCTGGCGGTGGCCACCACGGCGGCCGGCAACGGCCACCACGCCCACGGGGCGGCCGGTCTGGCCGACGCCGCCGTCCGGACGCTGCGCACGACCGCCCAGCGGCTCCAGGCCGTCTGGACCGCCGGACAGCCGGCGCCCCGTCCCGGCGCCGACGCACCGCGCCCGGCCGGGAAGGCCCACGCCCCCGTGGCCCGGAAGGTGGACCTCCCGCTGGCTGACTACGACCGGCTCCCCGTCGCGGAGATCATCCAGCGGCTGCGCATCTTCTCGCAGGCGGACCTCTCCGTCATCGAGGACTACGAACGGGAGCACGGCGACCGGGTCGGCATCCTGAACGCCATCGAGAACCTGCGCGCCAACCAGCCCTGGCCCGGCTACGACACCATGAGCCCGGACCAGATCACCGCGCGGCTGCGCGGCGCCGAACCGCTGCAGGCCCGGCAGGCCATGGACTACGAGCGGCAGCACCGCGGACGCCCCGACGTCATCAGCGCCGCCAAGCAGCGCACCCGCGCCGCCGTCTGAGCCGGAGCTCCACGAGGTCCCCGCCGTGGCACCACGGCGGGGACCTCGCATGCCCCCGCCGGGCCGGGCGGCCGTGCCCGGAGCGCTGTTTGGCGCCATCTGGCTCGGGCAGGCGCCACCACCGAGAAGAAGGACCCCGCATCCCGAAGCGGATGCCGACCCGAAAGGTGGGCGCATGTCGACGGTTGAGGAGTCGGTCGAGGTCGCGGTGCCGGTCACGACGGCGTACAACCAGTGGACGCAGTTCGAGGAGTTCCCCCACTTCATGGAGGGCGTGGAGCGCATCGACCAGCGCACGCCGACCCTGACGCACTGGGTCGCGAAGGTCGACGGCGTGACGCGCGAGTTCGACGCCGAGATCAGCGAGCAGATCCCGGACGAGAGGGTCGCCTGGACCACGGTCGGTGGCGACGTCCACCAGGCGGGGGTCGTGACCTTCCACCGCCTGGACGACCGGCACACCAAGGTCATGCTGCAACTCCGGCACGAGCCGCACGGCGTGGCCGACACGGTGGCCGACAAGCTCGGCGTCGTCAAGCGCCAGGCCAAGGGCGACCTCAAGCGCTTCAAGGCGTACATCGAGGCCCGCGGCATCGAGAGCGGCTCCTGGCGTGGTGAGGTCTAGGAGCGCCGCCTGGAGCGAGCCCGACGCGCGGGTCCCGGACGCCGATCGGTGTCCGGGACCCGCGCCGTCCGTTCGCACCGCGATGCGCGGCGGCAGGCGGGGTAGGCGTACTTCTGCCACCCATGAGCAGAAGGGAGCTCTCCGATGGCCGACTCCTCGATGAAGGCCGTCGGCTGGGCGCGGTCGTTCCCGGTGTCCGGCGGAGTGCGGGCCGGCCGGCGGTGGACGCGGCAGCACCTCGCCACTCTGGACTGGACCAAGGACGCGCCGGGCACGGTCGACGACATCCTGCTGGCCGTGTCGGAGCTCGTCACGAACGCGCACGTCCACGCCCACAGCGACGCCGAGGTCGTCCTCACCTGGGACAGCCGCTGCCTGCACGTCAGCGTCCACGATGACGACGACACGGTGCCCGCCCCGTGCGACGCCGACGCGGAGGCCACCGGCGGGCGCGGGCTCGCCATCGTGGACGGTCTCGCCGACCACTGGCACACGCACGCCCAGCACCACGGCAAGACGATCACGGCCTGCTTCACACCACCGGGCGGGAAGTCGGCCGGCCCCGATGAGGAGCCGGCACGCTGAAACCCTGTCACCTCATGGTGCAGGGTCCACGGCACGGCCGTGGCCCCGCCGTACCGGACGGCGGGGGCCACGGACAGGAGCGTGCCCCGGTCAGGGGTGGAACGGGTCCGAGGAGTGGGTGAGCGGAGCGTTGTGCACGGACGCCGAGTTGTACGTCCAGCGGTCGGCGTGGGCTTGCTCACGGCGGGCCTGCTCGATGAGCAGGCCGTCCACGTTCTCCGTGCGGCGGTTGCCGCGGCGCAGGAGTTTGACGACCAGGTACGTCACGAACGACGCGAGCAGGAGCAAGAGGATCCCGAGTTCGACCACAGCAGCTCTCCCCCGTCTGTCGACAGCTACGTGACCTGCATCGTATCCGCGGAGCGGTGGCTTGTCCCTCCCGCTTGAGCCTCATTTGAGCTTGCGGGAAACCCGGTTGGCGTCGGGAGGGCTTGCTGCCATGATCACGGGACATGGGAGACGCGAGGACGGTCCGGGCGGTCAACGCGCTGACCGTGGGGTGGGCGGGCCAGGCGCTGCGGCACAGCGAGGAGACGGTGTTCTCCGCCGCAGGGGTGTGGCCGCTGCTGGCCCTGTTGGCGGCAGGATCGGACGGTGCCGCGCGGGACGAGCTGGAGCGGGCGACGGGGATCGGGTCCGGTGAGGCAGCCGAGGCAGCGGGGCGGCTGCTGGCGCGCCTGGACGGGCTGCCGGGCGTGGCCGCCGCGATCGGGCTGTGGAGCAAGGGCTCGCTGCCGCTGGAACCCGGATGGGTCGGCGCGCTTCCACCGGCTTCGCACGGAGTGCTGAGCGGCGACGTCACCGCCGACCGCAGAGCGCTGGACGCCTGGGCCGGCAAGTGGTCCGGCGGCCTGATCCCGAGGATGCCGGTGGCCTTCAACGAGGAGACGGAGCTGGTGCTGGCCGGTGCGCTGACCGTCAGGACCGACTGGCTCCGGCCGTTCCGGAACCACGGCGGGGTCCTCCACCGCACCACCGCGCTGCTGGACCGTACCGAGGTGGTGGAGGCGCCGTGCGGGCGGGTGGCGGTGCTGAAGGTGGTGGGCACGGGCGGGATCGACGTCCACCTGCTGCGCGGTGAGGACGACGTGCCGGGTGGCGAGGTGCTTGCGGCCGGCGTGGGCGCGCTGCAGCGCACGTACCCGGCCGTCCCCGGGGACCGGCTTCCGTACGGCGAACCTGGTCCCGGGGTCACGGTGTCCCGCGTGCACAGCTGGGACCGCGAGCCGTACCTGTCGGTGACCGCGGTGCCGTTCGAGGTGACGGCTCACCACGATCTGCTCGCTCACGCGGGGCTGTTCGGGCTCGCCTCGGCCACGGACCCCTCCCGAAGGCACTTCCCCGGCATCAGCCGCGAGCCACTGGTCGTGGGCGCCGCCGGGCAGACGGTCACGGCCGCCTTCAGCGCGCTGGGCTACCGTTCCGCCGCGGTCACGGCGTTCGGCGCCGTGGCGCTGGGCATACCGCCGTCCACGACGAAACGCGTCGCCGTCGAGTTCACCGGGCCGATCGGCTTCCTGGCCGTGCACCGGACCTCCCGGCTGGTGCTCAACGCGGGGTGGGTGCACGCGCACTTCCCCGGCGAGGACCGGGACGCGGAGGACGAGTGACGCGAGGCCGTGCCGCCGGCCCCGCGGCGCACGCCGATCGGGCCGCCACCGGGCGGCAACGATCCACACGCTCAGGAACATCCCTCCCAGCGCGACCCCGATGTGCAGGCTCATCCAGAGGACGTAGAGGCGGATCCTCGCCGTGCGGGCGAACCGGGCCTCGTGGCGGGCGTAGGGCTCGGACTTGACGCGCCGCAGACCCGGTTCGGGGTGCTCGTCTGCGATCGCGGCGTACAGCGTGCGTATCTGCCGGTTGTGGAGGCTGGTCCGCTCCCGGTACTTCCAGCACGTGAGGGTGCCGTACACGCCCAGGAGGACCATGGGCACGGTGACGCAGAGGTCGCCGGTGCGCAAGTGCACATTCTGCGCGAGGAATCCGAGCCCGGCCGCGACGACGACGATGTTGGTCAGTGCGGCCCGCTGGTTCTCCGACTGAAGGGCCTGCGCGCGCTGGTCCTTCCAGAGTTCCAGCAGGACGGCGGACGGGTCGTGCCTGCCGGGGCCGGGCGGGCACTGAGCCCGTCCGTCAGGCGGTGGCCTCGTCCAGCAGTTCCAGGACGTGCCGGTAGGGGCGGCCGGTGGCGCGGGTCATGCCCATCTCGCAGGTGCGGTTGCACGAGGCGTACGCGTCGTACGTCCCGGCGGTGATCTCCGCCGCCTGGGCGGCCGTCGCGGACTGCGTGACCTCCGGGTGGAGCAGTCCGCGGTCCCCGGCGAAGGCGCAGCAGCCCCAGTTGTCCGGGACGGTGACCTGCTCGCTGACCGCGGCCGCGACCTGGCGCAGCGCGGCGTCGATGCCCAGGTGGACGGTGGAGCAGGTGGGGTGCAGGGCCATGGTGCCCATGCGGCGCGGGGCGGGCAGGGCGGGGAGCAGGTGCTCGGCGGTGAAGGCGACGCTGTCGACGAAGCGCAGGGCCGAGAACCGGGCGCGGTCGGACTCCGGGAGGGTGTCGGCCAGTTGCTCGAGGCCGTGGGTGCAGGAGGAGGCGTCGCACACGACCGGCAGCTGCCCGCCGTCGCTGGCCTCCCACAGTGCCTCAAGGGTCCGGCCGGCCATGGTGCGGTGGCCGTCGGTGTAGCCCTTGGACTGCCACGGCGTGCCGCAGCACAGGCCGGTCAGGCCGTCCGGGACGGTGACCTGGACGCCGGCGCGTTCGCACAGCCGCAGGAAGGCGGCGGCCGCGCCGCCGGAGTCTCCTTCGGGGGCGAAGACGCTGCCGATGCAGGCGGCGAAGAACACCGCCCGCGCCCCCTCGGGGTGCCGGGGGGCGGGGCGGGCCGGGCCGCCGCGCGGGATGTCGCCGGACCAGGTGGGCACCAGCTCCGTCGCCCCGAGCTTGCGGACCACGCCGGTGGCGGCGCGGGTGACCGGGGTGGGCAGCGCGTGGGCGGTGTTGAGGGCGGCACGCACTCCGGTCACGGCACTCCCCCAGTGCCGGGCGGTGGTGGTGCCGAGGCGCTGGGCGGTGGGGCTGTGGCGCTGCGCGCGCAGGCGCTTCATGACCGCGCCGGTGTCGATGGTGACGGGACAGGCGGTGACGCACAGGCTGTCGGCCGCGCAACTGTCGACGGCCGCGTACGCGTAGTCCGCCTCCAGGGCGCGGCGGCGCTCCTCGTCGCCGGCGGCGGTGGCCAGGGCGATCTCACGCTGCAGGGCGATGCGTTGCCGGGGCGTGGTGGTGACGTCGGCGGTCGGGCAGACCGGCTCGCAGTAGCCGCACTCCACGCACGCGTCGACGGCCGGGTCGACCGCGGGCACGCTCTTCAGGTCGCGCAGGTGCGCGGCCGGGTCGTCGGTCAGCAGGACGCCGGGGTTGAGGACGTCGTGGGGGTCGCAGAGCCGCTTCAGCTCGCGCATGACCTCGTACAGCTCGTCGCCGTACTGGCGGTGGACGAAGGGGGCCATGGCGCGGCCGGTGCCGTGCTCGGCCTTGAGGGTGCCACCGGCGTCCAGGACGAGGTCGACCATCGCGTCGGTGAAGCGGGCGTACCGCTCGGTCTCGGCGCGGGTGTCGAAGTCCTGGGTGAGCATGAAGTGCAGGTTGCCGTCGCGGGCGTGGCCGAAGATGACCGCGTCCTGGTAGCCGTACCGGTCGAACAGGCCGATCAGGCCCTCGCAGGTGCCGGTCAGCCGTTCCATGGGGACGGCGATGTCCTCCAGGAGCGCGGTCGTCCCGGCCGGCCGTGCCCCGGCGACGGCCGTGTACAGGCCCTTGCGCAGGTGCCAGAGCCGGCCGCGGACGGCCGCGTCGCGGGTGAGCGCGGAGCCGGTGACCGCGGGCAGCCGGTCCAGGACCGGCTGGGCGGCGGCCACGGTCGCGTCGAGCGCTTCGGCGCTGTCCTCGGCGAACTCCACCAGCAGGGCGGCGTGGCGTTCCACCCGCAGCCCGCGCAGTTCCTCGACGGGGTCGGCGGCCTGCTGAGCGACGCGCAGGGAGGCGGCGTCGAGGAGTTCGGCGGTGCGGGCGCCGGCGGCCAGCAGCGCCGGCAGGGCGTCGGTCGCCTCGGCCAGGCCCGGCAGGATCAGCAGGCCGGTGGCGGTGTGCGGCAGCAGGGGGACGGTGCGGAAGACGGCCTCGCCGACGAAGCCGAGGGTGCCCTCGCTGCCGATCATCAGGTGGGCGAGGATGTCGGCGGGGTCGGTGTGGTCGAGGAACGAGTTGAGCCCGTACCCCATGGTGTTCTTCATCGCGAACAGCCGCTCGATGGTGGCGCGGGAGGCGGCCGAGCCGCGGACCCGGTCGCGCAGCCGCAGCAGCCCGGCGTGGAGGCCGGGCTCGTGGGCGCGCAGTGCGGCGTCCGCGTCGGGGGCGGCGGTGTCGACGACGGTGCCGGACGGCAGCACGAACTGCAGCGACTCCATGGTGCGGTAGGCGTTGTCCTGGGTGCCGCAGTTCATGCCGCTGGAGTTGTTGGCGACGAGCCCGCCGATGGTGCAGGCGCTCTCGCTGGCCGGGTCGGGGCCGAGCCGGCGGCCGTACCGGGCGAGCCGTGCGTTGGCCTGGCGCACGGTGAGTCCCGGCTGCAGGCGGATGCGCAGGCCCTCGTCGAGGACCTCGGCGGAGCGCCAGTGCGTGCGGACGTCCACCAGGACGCCGTCGCCCCCGGCCTGCCCCGCCAGGCTCGTGCCGCCGGAGCGCAGCGTGAGCGGGATCCCGGCCCTGCGCGCCCCGGCCATGAGCGCGCCGACCTCGGCGGTGGAGGCGGCGCGCACCACGGCCTGCGGGGTGAAGAGGTACGGCGAGGCGTCGTGGGCGGCCGCGACCCTGCGGGGCACGTCGGTGGAGACCCGGGAGGGGTCGGCCACGCACGCCGTCAGCCACGCGGCCGGGCCGGGGTCGGCGGTGCGGGACGTGGGGGCGGGGGTGGCGGCGGAGGTGCTCATGGTTCCTCGGGTACGACGGTACGACGCGGCGGCGGCGGACGGTCAGTGGGCGGGGTCGGTGATCCGCAGCAGGCGGGGCGGCTGTGCGGCGGGTTCGGGCAGGCGCAGCGGGGCCAGGCCGGGGGTGATGCTGCCCAGCACCGTGGCGCGGCGGGCGCCGGTGCCCGAGGTGAGGGTGCCGGGCAGGCCGTGGACGGTGAGGAAGCCGAGCACGGCGAAGGCGAGGGCCTCCTTGGCGTCGGAGGGCAGGCCCAGGTCGTCGCTGGGCCGCAGCGTCACGCCGGGCAGTTCCTCGGCGATCATGCGCATCAGCACCGGGTTGCGGGCGCCTCCGCCGGACACGACCAGGCTGGTGACCCCGTGCGCCCGGCAGGCGTCGGCGACGGTGACGGCGGTGAGCCTGGTCAGGGTGGCGAGGACGTCGTCGGTGCCGGGCGCGGGCACGGCGGTCAGGGCCCGCTGCAGGTACGGCAGGTGGAAGAGTTCCTTGCCGGTGCTCTTCGGTGCGGGCCTGCGGTAGTAGGGGTCGTCGAGGAGGACCTGGAGCAGGTCGGGGTCGGTGCGTCCGGCCGCGGCGCGGCGGCCGTCCTCGTCGTAGGCGGCGGCGCCGCCGGTGAAGTGGCGTACGGCCGCGTCCAGCAGGGCGTTGGCGGGGCCGGTGTCGAAGGCCAGGGGCTCGGCGCCGGGGGCGACGACGGTGATGTTGGCGATGCCGCCGAGGTTGAGCGCGGCGGGCACTCCCGGCAGCCCGCGCAGCAGCAGGGTGTCGGTCATCCCGACCAGCGGGGCGCCCTGGCCGCCCGCGGCCACGTCCCTGCTGCGCAGGTCGGACACGACCGGCAGCCCGGTGGCCTCGGCGATCCAGGCCGGCTGGCCCAGTTGCAGGGTGCCGCGGACGGTGCCGTCCTCGACCCAGTGGTGCATCGTCTGGCCGTGGGACACGACGAGGTCGGCGGCGCCCGCGCACAGCTCGTCGAGCGCGCGTGCCGCGGCGTCGGCGAAGGCCTGGCCGATGCCGGTGTCCAGCGCGCACACGGCCTGGGTGGTCGTCGCCGCGGGCGGCAGGGTCGCGCTGATCAGGTCCTGCAGGTCGTCGGCGTAGGGCACCGACAGATGACCGAGCGGCCGCATGAGCAGGGTCTCGCCGTCCAGGGTGAGGTCGGCGGCGGCCGCCTCGATGGCGTCGTACGAGGTGCCCGACATCAGGCCGATCACGCGCATGGCTTCTCCCAACTGTGCTGTCCGGGGCGGTCGTGCGGTGCCCGGGGTGGGGGCCGCCCGTCGGCGGCCCCCACCCCGGGGGTCCTCACTCGAGGCCGGCGCCCGCCGCGACACGACCGGAGCCGGAACCGGACTCGGGGCCGCCGTCGGTCAGCTCGACCTCACGGACCTCGCGGACCTCGGGGGCCTTGTGGAACAGGCTCATCACACCGCCGATGACCAGGGTGATCAGCACGCCGATCGGCACCAGCCACTGGGCGGCGATGGCGGTCGGCACCGTCGCGCCCGCCACGGTGACGTCGATCTTCACCGAGCGCACGATGTAGGTCATCACGCCGACCGTGACCAGGAACGCGACGACGGCGTCGACCTCGTTGGCGCGCCTGATGATCCGGCCGAGCAGGAAGGCGCCGAGCAGCGCGCCGTAGGTGTAGCCCGCGATGGTCAGGCCGGTCAGGTAGACGTTGCCGGTGCTGGTGCTGAAGGCGCAGGCGAAGACGGCCATCAGCACGGCCCACACCAGCGTCATCACCCGGGCGAGCTTGAGCAGCGACTCCTCCGACGGGGTGCTGCGGAAGAAGCTGTGGATGATGTCGGCGACCGTCGAGTTGGACATGGAGTTCAGGGCCGAGGACAGCGAGCCCATCGCCGCGCCGAGGATGCCGGCCACGAGCAGGCCGGAGATCACCACGGGCAGCCCGTGCAGGATGAAGTTCGGGTAGAGGTTGTCGGAGCTGTGCAGGCCCAGCTCGGAGAAGCTCTTGCCCTTGTTGTACGACCAGAGCAGGGCGCCGACGAGCGAGAAGGCGGCGAACTGGAGGGTGACGAAGACACCCGAGGCGATCATGGCCTTCTGGCCGTCGCGCAGCGAGCGGGTGGCCAGGACGCGCTGGACGATCAGCTGGTCGGAACCGTGGCTGGCCATCGCGAAGATGGCGCCGCCGATGATCGCGGTCGGCAGGGCGAACGGGCTGGTGAGGACGTGCGCCAGGTCGAAGTTGGTGTCGAACAGCTTGAAGTGGCCCGAGTGCAGGGCGTCGGAGAAGCCGCTGCCGCCGACGTGGCCGGAGAGCACGGCGATGGCGAGGATGGCACCGCCCAGGTACAGGCCCATCTGGATGGCGTCGGTCCAGATGACCGCCTTGATGCCGCCGAGGTAGGTGTAGACGACGGTGATCACCGTGAGGACGATGATGATCAGGCGGTAACCGGCGTGCACGCCGAACTCGTCGAGCAGCAGCTTGATCGGGATCGCGGAGGCGAACAGGCGGACGCCCTCGGCGAGGAGGCGGGTGAAGACGAAGGTCACCGAGGCGAGACCTTGCAGCTTCAACCCGAATCTGCTGCCCAGGTACTGGTAGGCGCTGACGAACCCGCCGCGCTTGTACAGGGGGATCAGCACGGTGGCGACGACCACGCGGCCGATGACGTAGCCGAGGGCGAGTTCGACGTTGCCGAAGCCCTGCCCGCTGTAGGCGCCGCCGGGCACGCTGATGACGGTCAGCACGCTGGTCTCGGTGGCCACCACGGAGAAGGAGACGGTCCACCAGGGCATGTGCCCTTCGCCGACGAAGTAGTCCTTCGCCGTTTTCTGCCGTCCGGCCAGTCGCAGTCCGATCCAGGCGATGGCGATCAGATAGACGACGATCACGACGAGGTCGAGTTGGCGCACGCTCGCTCCTAAGCAGCGGCCGGCGGGATCACCGGCGTGGTGGGGACAGTGGGTGACGTCGTCCGGCGGACTCGGACGACGTGGGGTTCGTGCGGCACGGTGGCGTCCCGTGCCAGCAGGCGCGCGCCGTCCAGCGGGTCCCCGAGCGGGGGCCGCGGACTCAGCGGTGGCGCGGAGCCCTCGAGCATCGCGCGCAGCGGCGCCATGAGCGGTTCGCCGAGGCCGGTCAGCCCGCCGGTGACGGTGACGGGCAGGACCTCCCCGGTGATCCGGGCGGCGGCCGCGAGCACGGCCTCGCCCAGTGCGGTGGCGGCGTCCCGGACGATCACCCCGGCGACGGCGTCACCCGATGCGGCGGCGTGGGACACGTCCGGGGCGAAGGAGGCCGCGGTCCGGGCGGGGTTGCCGCCGGCCGCGAGGACCGCGGGCAGCGCGTCCGGGTCGCCGAAGCGCCGGGTGGCGGCGGCCAGCAGCGCGGTGTCCGGGCCGCGTCCGTCGTGGGCGCGGAGTGCGGCCCGCAGGCCGGTCACCCCGATCCACGCGCCGCTGCCCTCGTCGCCGAGCCACGGGCCCCAGCCGTCGACGCGGGCGTACGAGCCGTCCTCGCCGATACCGATGGCGACGGAGCCGGTGCCGATGGCCAGCACCACGCCCGTACGGCCGCCCAGGGCGCCCGCGTGGGCGGTGACGGCGTCACTGGTGACGGCGACCTCGTCCGCGGGCAGGTCCTGGAGGAGCAGTTCGGCCAGGGTGCGGGCGGCCTCCGGGGCCGCGGCCGCTCCGGCGGCGCCGACGCAGACGGCGGCGAGCCGGCCCGGGGCGTACCCCTCGATCAGCGGCAGGACGGCGGCGCGCACGGCGGCGCGCGCCGCTTCGACGCCGCCCTCGGCAGCGAGTCCCGGGGCCCCCGGAACCTCGTGGACGGGTCCGACGGTGCCGTCCGTGCCGGTGAGCACGGCACGGCAGCCCGTCTTCCCCAGGTCCACAGCCACTGCTGCTGTCATGCGGCACGCCCTTGTGTCGTACGGGATCCGGCACGTCGGGTGGTCACGGTGGGTGGTGACCGGCGCGGATCGCGGTGCAGCGAGTATCGGAAGGCAGACGTCCGTATGTCAATAAGTAACTTGACGAAATGCATCACGTAAATTTTTGACGCAACCGACGGGGCGTGGTTACGCTGACGCCACCCACTCAGGAGGGAACCCATCCATGGCCTCCCAGGACCCGACCCGCACCTCCGCGCAGCCGGCCCAGGAGTCCGCCACCGGCGGCGACACCCTGGCGCGCATCCGCGCGGCCCTGCCGGGCCTGGCGCCCTCCGAACGACGGGTGGCCGAGGCCGTCCTGGCCGATCCGGCACAGGCGGCGGAGCTGTCCATCAGCGCCCTCGCCGAACGGGCCACCACCTCGGTCGCCACGGTCATGCGGTTCTGCCGGACGATGAAACTGGGCAACTACCCGCAACTGCGGCTCGCGCTGGCCGCGGCCGCCGCCCGCGAGCACGCGCTCGGCGGCGAGCGCCCGACCCCGGGCACCGACATCAGCGCCACCGACACCCTCGAACAGATCGTCCACAAGATCGTCTACAACGAGGTCCGCGCCCTGGAGGACTCCGGGGCCGGACTCGACATCGAGGCGCTCGGCCGCGCCGTCGACGCCGTCGCCGGCGCCCGGCGCGTGGACATCTTCGGCGTCGGCGCCAGCGCCTTCGTCGGCCAGGACCTGCACCAGAAGCTGCACCGCATCGGCCACATGGCGTTCATCTGGACCGACCGCCACGCGGCCCTGACCGCGGCCGCCCTGCTCGGCCCCGGCGACGTGGCCCTGGCCATCTCCCACTCCGGGGAGACCGAGGACACCGTCGAGCCCCTGCAGGCGGCCGCCGAACGCGGCGCCACCACGATCGCCCTCACCAACGTCCCGGGCTCCACCCTGGCCGACGGCGCCGACCTGGTGCTCGCCACCTGCGCCCGCGAGACCCCTTTCCGGTCCGGCGCGACCGTCAGCCGGATCGCCCAACTCGCTGTGATCGACTGCCTGTTCGTCGGCGTCGCCCAGCGCTCCTACGACGTCACGACCGCGGCGCTGCAGAAGACCTACGGGGCCGTGCAACGCCGCAGGCGCCCGCAGCCCCAGCGCCGCACCCCGGCGGACGACTGACCGCCGGCCCCGCACCACACCCCAGCACCACCAGCACCACCGAAAGGACGACCGCGCCGTGGACCTCAGCACACTCGGCACCGAGACCCGCAACGAGCGGACCGCCGAACTGGACCGCATGCCGGTCTCCGAACTCCTGTCCGTGATGAACGCCGAGGACCAGACCGTCGCCCTCGCCGTCCGCGAGGCCCTCCCCGAGATCGGCACCGCCGTCGAGGCCATCACCGAGTCCCTGCGCCGCGGCGGCCGCCTGATCTACCTCGGCGCCGGCACCAGCGGCCGCATCGGCCTTCTCGACGCCGTCGAGTGCCCGCCGACCTTCGGTACCGCGCCCGAGCAGGTCGTGGGCCTGCTCTCCGGCGGCCCCGGCGCGTTCATCGTCGCCGTCGAAGGTGCCGAGGACGAGCCCGCCAGGGCGGTCGCCGACCTGGACGAGATCGGCGTCGGCGACCGGGACACCGTCGTCGGCCTCGCCGCGAGCGGCCGCACCCCGTACGTCATCGGCGGCCTCAAGCACGCCGCGACGCGGGGCGCCGTCACCGTCTCCGTGGCCTGCAACCGCGACGCCCTCGTCAGCCGCTACGCCGACGTCCCGATCGAGGTGCCCACCGGCCCGGAGATCCTCACCGGCTCCACCCGGCTCAAGGGCGGCACCGCGGAGAAGATGGTCTGCAACATGCTCTCCACGGCCGCGATGGTCAGGCTCGGCAAGGTCTACGGGAACCTCATGGTCGACGTGCGCGCCACCAACAACAAGCTCGTCGACCGCGCCCGGCGCATGGTCGTGCAGGCCACCGGCGCCGACCCCGACATCGCCGCAGAGGCCCTGACCGCCGCGGGCGGCCACGCCAAGACGGCGATCGTGATGCTGCTGACCGGCGCCACCGCCGAGGAGGCCGCCCGGCGCATCGAGCAGGCCCACGGCGACACCCGCACCGCCGCGGGCCAGGCCTGATCCCGGGCCCCGCCCCGGGCCCGTCACGAGCACAGGGGAATCCACCGCCCAGCGCAGCGGTTCTCCCCCTGAGGAGGCGAGCCTCCTCGCCCACGGCCATGGACGAGACGATCTGCATATGCACGGAGCGGAATCGGGGGGCACACACCGGAGTCCGGCAGCGCACCGGGGGGCGGTCATCTCCGTCGACCCCGAGGGCCGCGTCGACGGCTGGAGCGCGGGGGCCGAGAGCATCCTCGGTTACCGCAGGGACGAGGTGATCGGCCGGCCCGCGCTGGACCTCGCCGACGACGACGCGCGCCAGACCCTGGCGATCGGCCTGGCCGACCGCCACTGGGAGGACCGGGCCGTACTCCGGGACAAGGCGGGCCGTCCCGTCGAGGTGGACGTGCTGATCCGTCCGGCGTCCGCCGACGGCAGGTCCACCGTCTGGTTCGTCAGCGGGCCGTCCGGTCCGGCGGCGGACGACGACCGCGCCGGCGGCATGCTGGAGCGGGCCTGGTCCCAGTCGTCCGCCGCCATCGTCGTGTGGTCGCCCGGACTGCGGCTGCTGTGGGCGAACGAGCGCACCTGCCGGCTGTTCAACGCCGGCGTCGACCGCATGCGGGGGCACCGGCTCACGGAGATCCTCACCGCCGACAGCCAGCACTACGCCGTCGAGGAAGCGCTCCGCCGCGCCCGCGACACCGGAACGACGCAGTATGTCGTCACCCACGAGCAGGTTCCCGGGGAGAAGCGGCCCCATGAATGGGCCCTCCACATCGACCCCCTCCGGGACCAGGACGGCACAGTGGTGGGCCTGTGCTCCATGGCACGCGACAACTCCGCGGAATTCTGGGCCCGCCGGCGCCTGATCCTCCTCAACGACGCCCGCCGCAGCATCGGGCTCTCCCTCGACGTGGGAAGCACGGCCCAGGAGCTCACCGAGCTCGCGGTGCCCGACCTGGCCGACGTCGCCATGGTGCATCTGCTGCCCCGGGCGCTCGGAGCCGGCGGTGCGGCCTCCCGCGACCCGGTGGAGGTCCGGCTCGTGGCGGCGAGCGGCCGCGCGCTGCCCCCTGCCTCACCCTCCTGGCACGTGGTGGACCGCCGGTCCCTGCCCGGTCGTGCCCTGTCCGAGCGCAGGGCCGTACGCGTCGACCTGCCGCACGAGGCCGCGGCCTGGGCCGGGCGGGAGGGCGGCTTCGACCGGGACGCGCGCGGAGGGGCCATCTGCGTGCCGCTGACGGCCCGGGGCGGCACGCTGGGGGTGGTGACGTTCCTGCGCCGCGGAACGGCGTTCGACTCCGACGACCTGCTGCTCGCCGAGGAACTGGCCGCCACGACCGCCATCTCGGTCGACAACGCCCGCAATTTCCAGCGCGAGCACAGTACCGCCCTGACGCTGCAGCAGAGCCTGCTGCCCAGGGAACCGCCCGCCCAGAACGCGGTCGACGCCGCCTACGGCTACCGGCCCGCCGACCTCGCCGCGGGGGTGGGCGGCGACTGGTTCGACGTGATCCCGCTGTCCGGCGCACGCGTCGCCCTGGTCATGGGCGACGTCGTCGGGCACGGGGTGCGTGCGGCCGCGACGATGGGACGCCTGCGCTCGGTCGTGCGTACCCTCGCGGACATCGACCTCCCCCCGGAGGAGCTGCTCACCCGCCTCGACGACATCGTGAACCGGCTGGACCAGGAGACGGAGGCCAACGCCCCCGATCCGGAGGTCGGGGCGTCGGTCCTCTACGCGGTGTACGACCCCGTCTCGCGCCGGTGCCGGATGGCCCGGGCCGCCCACGTGGAACCGCTGCTGGTGCTGCCGGACGGCACGAGCCGCCGGGTGGGACTCCCGGAGGGACCTCCGCTGGGCCTCGGGGGGCTCCCGTTCGAGTCGGCCGAGGTCACCCTGCCCGAGGACTGCCTGCTCGTCCTGTTCACCGACGGGCTGGTCAAGTCCCGGCACCAGGACCTCGACGAGGGGATCGCCAGGCTCCAGGCGTCGCTCACCGCGGCCACGTCCTCGATCACGGCGGTCTGCGACGACATCATGGGGGCCCTGTTGCCCGGGGACGGCAGCGACGACGCCGCGCTGCTCGTCGCGCGGCCCCGCGCGCTGGAGGCGGCCGACGTCGCCCACTGGGACGTGCCGGCCGATCCTTCGGCCGTCGCGGCGGTACGCGAGGAGACGACCGCGAAACTCGCCGCCTGGGGGCTGGAGGACAGGGCCTTCGCCACCGGGCTCATCGTCAGCGAGCTGGTCACCAACGCCCTGCGGCACGGACGCGCCCCGATCCACCTGCGGCTCATCAAGGACCGTTCGCTGATCTGCGAGGTCACCGACGGGAGCAACGCCGCCCCTCACCTGCGCCGGGCGCGCACCTTCGACGAGGGCGGCCGCGGACTCTTCCTGGTGGCGCAGCTGTCCTCCCGCTGGGGCAGCCGGCCGACGGAACTCGGGAAGATCATCTGGTCGGAGCAGCAGCTGGACCGGACAGGCTGAGCCCGGCCGGGGCCCCCTCCCTTCCGGACGGGCCGCGGCGCGGCACCGCCGATAGAGTGAAGATCGCGGGGGTACCGCGACCGGAGAAGGTGACGACGGCCATGGCCGGACGGTTCGGCTACCGCAGGATCTACGAGGACGCCTCGTCCCAGGAGGGCAAACGCGTCCTCGTCGACCGGCTGTGGCCGCGGGGCGTGAGCAAGGAGCGGGCCCACCTCGACGAGTGGCTCCGCGACGTGGCACCGTCGGCCGACCTCCGTCACTGGTACCACCACGACACGGAACGCTTCCCCGAGTTCCGCGAGCGGTACATCGCCGAACTGGAGGACCCCGATCACCGGCCGGCCGTCGAGCACCTGCGCGACCTCGCCGCCCACGACAAGGTCACCTTGCTCACCGCCACCAAGGACGTCGACCACAGCGAGGCGGCGGTCCTGGCCCGGTGGCTGGACTCCGCGGGGTCCGCGGGCCGCTAGTCGCCCGCCCCGCCGTCGAGTCGGAGGTCCGACCGGACGTGGCTGCCGCGGAGCAGGGCGGTGACGGTACTAGCGTTGGTGGCATGCGCTACGAGGTGACCGATGCCGACACTGCGACGACGGTGGGCAGCGGCGACGTACCCGTCCTGGCCACGCCGCAGCTCGTCGCCTGGCTGGAGGCGGAGACGGCGCACGCCGCGACGCCCTTCACGGCGGCGGGACAGACGACGGTGGGGACGGCACTGCGGATCGACCACGTCCGCGCCACACCGGTCGGCGGCAAGGTCGAGGTCTTCGCCGAGCCTCCGCCCTCCCCCACCGGCCGGCGGCTCACCTTCCGGGTGCGGGCCGTCGACGACCGGGGCCGGCTCGTCGCGACGGGCGAGATCGACCGTGCCGTCGTCGACAGGGAACGTTTCCTTGCGGCCGCCCACGATCCGGAGCACCCCGCCGAGCCGTCCTGAGGCGGCGGGCGTACCTCGGCGCGGTAGCCGGTCCAGGCACTGCTGCGGGGTGATCGCGCAGCCGCCCTCGAACGACACGACGGGAACGGCCTCGTCGATCTCCGCCGTGAAGTGGGGGGACCGTGCCGCCCACACCGGCCGGACGGCACGACCGGGCTCCGGCCGCCGCTCGACGGCTTCGTAGGGCTGGTCGTCAGTGCTTGAAGACGTCCTTGGTCCTCTCCTTCGTCCCCCGCATCCTGCCGCGCGATTCGAGGGCGGCGCCCTTGGCCGCGAGCGTTTCCTTGTGCACCGCGTGGGCCGCCTTCCGCACGGTCTTCCCCACGACCTGTTCCATCTTCGCCTTGGCTTTCTCTCCGGCGCTCATCTCGGCACCTCCACGGCCTCTCAACCGGCGCGTGCCCGTGGGGCGGGCGTCGAAACCACGTGCCGTGGGCACCCGGACTCAGGACATCCGGGCACTAAGATCACAATGAATGCGCTCGCCGCGGACAGGGGGCCAAGATGACGTGGCGGTTGGTACAGGGGGACACCGTCATGGGCAAGCTCACCGATTACGGCTGTGACATGCCGTTCCTCCTGCTCCGCTTCGCCCCGGAGGCGGGTTGGGAGGCCGTCAGGCCACGCTTCGAGGCGTTGGCCGCTGCCGTCACGGGCGAGGACCCCGATGGGAGTCGATTCGTCGCCGCCGTCAAGCCGTTGCAGGAACTGGAACTCATCCTCGAGCACCCGGACGGCCGCGAGGCTCCGCTGCGTGTCTGGCGCAACTGCTTCCTTCACATCGACGGACCGAAGGCCAGACTGCGCTATTGAGCCGGTCCGCGCGGGGTGCTCGACCCGGAACCGGAGGGAACGGGGTCGCACGGCCGCCCCGCCGGGTCAGAGCAGCGACGCGGTCACCGCGGCGAGGCGCCGGCGGTACTCCGTGTCGTAGGCCTCGGCGACCGCCCGGGCCTCCTTCTCGCCCTCGAAGTACCGGCCTGCGACGCCCGCCAGCGCGGGGACGTCGACCAGGCGCCGCGTGGCGGCGACGCCCTGCTCCAGGGAGTCGACGACGTCCATCCCCGAGCGCCGGGACATGGCGGTGGGCATGAAGGTCGCCGGGTGGACGCTGTTGACGGTGATGCCGGTGCCGGAGAGTTCATCGGCAAGGTCGGGGCTGTGGCAGATGAGCGCCAGCTTGGAGCGGCAGTAGGCGGCGACGTCGGTGTAGTCGCGGGTGAGTTCGGGGTCGTCGAGGTCGAGCGGCTGCTGGCCGATGGAGGCGACGCTCACGATCCGGGAGGGTGCCGCGCGGTGGAGCAGCGGGAGGAGTTCCCGGGTCAGCACGATCGGTGCCAGGTACGTCGGAATGGGCCGCCGGGATCGGGCGGCTCACCTGCGACGACCCCGGCCCGCTGCGCGAGGTCCCGCTGGTGGCGTACGCCGAGGACCTGCCCATCCTGCGCCGCTACTGGCGCCACGTCTTCCGTACGCGTCTGACCGCCCGGCCCGCCGTCGTCGTCCCGGACCTGCGCGGGGTGCTCGCCGCCGTCGTCGCGGGCGGGGGTGCGACGGTGCTCCCCCGCTACCTGTGCGAGGCGGAACTGGCTTCCGGCGCGCTGGTGGAGTTGCTGACGCCGGAGGACCCGCCCATCAACACCGGCTTCCTGGTCGGACGCGCGGGCGCGCCTGCCCGCGCGCCGGTCACCGCCGTACGCGAACGGCTCCTGGAGGCGGCCCGCGACTGGTGACGGCGACGCCGCTCCCCGTCTGGGTGCGGCAACGCGCAGCTTCGGCAACGTAGGTGAGGTCACGTCAGGGAACGCCCGGAGATCGCCGGCAGGCCCCGGGCCGGTGGGATCCCCAACGTCCCCCTCTCTGGGCATTCCTGACGGGCCGCCAAGCTCCGCCGCACGTGGCAGGGGCCCGGTGACGCTCCCCTGCGCGTACGTCCACGGCCATCCGCGCGCCCGGACCAGATGGATCCGGCACCGCACGAAGCTGCCCGCGGCCGTGTCCCCGAACTCCCTGACATAGCGGGTCTTGTCGGCACACGACGGTGTTCGGGCGGCCTCGTGATGACACAACTGTGCCATGGCACAAGAGCGACGCCCCGGGGCCCTTGAGCGGGGGCGGGGGCGCCTCGAAGATCAATGGCCGTCCACTCTTCACATGGCTTGAGGAGTTTCCTTGCCCACGGTTCACATCCCCCGGACCAGGTCCGGGGCGATCACGCTCGGCGTGGTCGCCGCCCTGGCACTCGGGGTCATACCGGCCACGGCCGCCGTATCCGCGGACCCCGCCGGTCGCGGGCCCGCCGCCGGCGCCGCACAACGGCCACCCGGCAACGGCGGCACGCACACCGTCACCCTCATCACCGGCGACAAGGTGACGATCGGCACCGCCCCCGACGGCACCACCGTCCGGTCCTTCCAAGGTGCGAACGGCACGACCACCGGTTTCCACCGCGCGGTCGTCGACGGGGCCACCTACGTGTACCCCGACGCCGTCCTGCCCTACGTCAGCGCCGGGAAGCTCGACAAGCAGCTGTTCAACGTCACCCAGCTGATCGCCGACGGTTACGACGACGCGCACTCCTCCCGGCTGCCGCTCATCGTGAGCTACACCGACGCCGCGGCCAAGGCCCGGACCCTGCCGAAGATGGCGGGCTCCAGCGACGTCCACCGGTTGGACAGCATCCAGGGCGCGGCCCTCGCGCAGAACCGCAAGCAGGCTCCGGCGTTCTGGTCGGCCCTGACCGGCGGCGCCGGTGCGGCGGCCCGGTCCGCGAAGCCCGCCTTCGCGGGCGGTGTCGCCAAGGTCTGGCTCGACGGCAAGGTGAAGGCCGATCTGGCCGACTCGACCGCCCAGATCGGCGCGGACAAGGTCTGGGCGGAGGGCAACACCGGCGAGGGCGTCAAGGTCGCGGTGCTCGACACCGGAGTCGACGCCGAACACCCCGACCTCGTCGACCGGATCGACACCAGCGCCAGCTTCATCCCGGACGAGCAGGACACCCTCGACTACCAGGGCCACGGCACCCACGTCGCCTCGACGATCGCCGGCACCGGCAGCGCCTCCGACGGCAAGGAGCGGGGCGTCGCCCCCGGCGTCCGCCTGGACATCGGCAAGGTGCTCAACAGCGAGGGCAGCGGCCAGGAGTCCTGGATCATCGCGGGCATGGAATGGGCCGCCCGGGACCAGAAGGCCAGGATCATCAGCATGAGCCTGGGCGGCGGCGGTGACCACACCGACCCCATGAGCCAGGCGGTCGACCGGCTCAGCCGCGAGACCGGCGCGCTGTTCGTCATCGCGGCGGGCAACAGCGGCCCGCACACCATCGGCAGCCCCGGGGCCGCGGACTCCGCGCTGACCGTCGGCGCCGTGGACTCCGCGGACCACCTAGCCGACTTCTCCAGCACCGGTCCGCGTGACGGCGACGCCGGGCTGAAGCCGGAGATCACCGCGCCCGGCGTCGACATCCTGGCGGCCCGCTCCCACTACAAGCGGGGCTCGGGCTACTACACCACGATGAGCGGCACCTCGATGGCGACCCCGCACGTCGCCGGCGCCGCCGCGCTGCTGGCCGCCGCCCACCCGGACTGGACCGGCCCGCAGTTGAAGGAGGCGCTGGTCAGCAGCGCCAAGGCCACCCCCGCGTACTCCCCGTACGAGGCCGGTGCCGGCCGGCTGGACGCACCGGCGGCCGTCCACACCTCGGTCTTCGCGACCGTCAGCGCCTTCTCCGGCTTCTACGCCTGGCCGCAGAAGCCGGGTGATACCGACGTCCAGAAGGTGACGTACACCAACACCGGCGACGCGCCGGTCAGTCTGGACCTGGCGATCCACTCGAAGGCCCCGGCAGGGCTGTTCACCCTCTCCGAGGACAAGGTCACCGTCCCGGCGCACGGCACGGCCTCGGTCTCCCTGACCGCGGACCTGGACCGGCTGCCGCTCGACCAGTCGATCAGCGGCATGATCACCGGCACGGACGGCACCGGCACGGTCCGGGCCAAGACGCTGATCGGCGCCGCCAAGGAAGGCCGGCGGCAGACCCTGACCATCACCGCCAAGGACCGGTCGGGCAAGCCGCTGGCCGGCCGGGTCATGCTCACCGCCGAGGGCCTCTTCACCACGATCGACCTCGACGCGTCCGGCACCGGCACCGCGCGGCTGCCCGTCGGCACCTACAGCGGCTGGCTCACCGCGGACGTACAGGGCGCCAACGGCCCGCACTCCCTGGGCATGGCACTGCTGGCCTTCAACGACGTGCAGCTGGACCAGGACCGGTCCGTCACCCTCGACGGCCGCAAGATGCGTCAGATCCTGGCGCGTGCCCCGCAGCAGACCACCCCCGTCGCACCGCGCCTGGACGTCCACCGGTCCTTCGGTGACAGCCTGGTCGAGTCGTCCATGCTGCCCAACGAGACCTACGACAGCATCTGGGCGCTCCCGACCGGCAAGAAGGTCACCGACGGCGAGTTCGAGTTCGGTGCCCGCTTCCGCCTGGAGCAGCCGGCGCTCACCGTGGGCACGGCCTCCAGGACCTACGCCGACCCGCTGGTCAAGCGCGGGGCCGAGCCACTGCCGGCCGGCACCCGGACGCTCACGGCGGTCTACGCCGGTGAGGGCACGGCCGCGGAACTGGCCCGCACGAACGTCCGCGGCAAGGCCGTGGTGGTGCGGGGCGGTGACCCGTCCGGCATCCAGGCGCAGGCGGAAGCCGCGGCGGCGGCGGGCGCGCAGGTGCTCGTCGTCGTCAACGACGGCATCGGCCGGCTCCAGCCCTGGGACGAGGGCCCCTGGAGCCCGGAGAGCCCGGCGCCGCTGACGGTGGCGACCCTCGACGCCGACCAGGGCGCCGACCTCATCGGAGCGCTCGGGCACGGCCCGGTCAAGCTGAAGGTCACCTCGAACCCCACCACCGACTACGTCTACGACGTGGTGCACCACTGGTCCGGCGCGGTACCGGTGGACCCGACCTGGCGCGTCACGCAGCGCGAGCTGGGCAAGGTGGACGTCTCGTTCCGCAACCACCGCCAGGGCAAGGCGATGGAGTTCCGCCCCGACGTCTGGCGCGGCTGGGTGGTCGGCAACCAGCTCACCGCTCCCGCCCAGGGAGACCGGACCGACTGGGTCACCGCGGACGCCAGTTGGCTGGACGACGCCTTCATCCTGAGCGAGACGGGGCAGCACTCGATGGACGTGCTGCGCTACCCGGCCGGGAAGACGGCCGAGGTCAGCTGGTTCGGGCCGATCCAGCGCCCCCGGATGGGCCTCGGCTACCAGCCGGTGCGCTACCTCGACGGGGTCTACATCCCCGCACCCGGCTGGGGCGACTCCGGCTCCGGCCACGTCGGCGAGGCCTACGGCAACTACGACGTCAAGGACTGGATGTCGCTCTACCAGGGCGACCAGCAGCTCAACTGGGGCAACGCCGAGTACCTGCCGATCACCGGACTCGCCCCCGAGCGGCTGCCCTACCGGCTGGTCGTCGACAACGACCGGGCGGCCTGGACCCACCCGTACTCGACGCACACCCTGACGGAGTGGAACTTCACCTCCGCGGCCACCGGGCCCGAGTCGGCGGTGTCCCTGCCGCTGATCCAGCTCGACTACGGCGTGGACACCGACAGGGCCGGCCGGGCGGACCGGCACGCCAAGCTGACGGTGACCGCCTCGCACCTGCCCGGTACGACCGCCGCCATCGGGAAGCCCTCGCTGGAGG
Source organism: Streptomyces sp. NPDC001902 (assembly GCF_042891295.1). Taxonomy (NCBI): domain Bacteria; kingdom Bacillati; phylum Actinomycetota; class Actinomycetes; order Kitasatosporales; family Streptomycetaceae; genus Streptomyces; species Streptomyces sp. NPDC001902. Next base: position 165,453 of record NZ_JBIATA010000022.1, read on the forward strand.
TCTCCTACGACGACGGGAAGACCTGGCAGCGGGCCGACCTGGACCGCAGCGGCAGCGGCTGGCGGACGGGCCTGCGCGCCCCGAAGTCCGCGGGCTTCGCCACGCTCCGGGTCACCGCCCGGGACGACGCGGGCAACACCGTCTCGCAGACCATCACCCGGGCCTTCGGCCTGCGCTGACGCCCCGGCAGTGCACCCGGCGGGCGGGACCGCGGCCAGCGGTCCCGCCCGCCGGCGGTCCCGGGCGCTCCGGTCCGATCACGTCGAGCGTGGACCCCGCTCGTCCCCGGTCAGCCGTCGGCCGGTGCCGCGGAGGCCAGTCGCGCCGCCGGCGGGAGCGGTGCGTGCCGGGGGCAGGCTTCGAAGGCCTGGATCACCAGCCCCGCGAAGCGTCGGGAGGCCGCGACCTGGGTGGCGGTCGATGCGGTGTGGATCCCCTTGTTGGCCATCAGGACGAGGATGAGGTCGTCCAGGACGAAGTCGGCCCGCAGGCGCCCCGCGTCCTTGGCCCGCCGGGCCAGTCCGGCGACCGCCTTCACCGTGTACTCACGTCCCCCGGCATCCGGTGTCCCCGGGAAGGCCGACAGGAAGGCTTCGGTGAAGCCGCGATCGCGTGCGTGCAGCTCACAGATCTTCTCGATCACCAGACACAGGCCACGCCACGGATCGGGATCCGCGCACCCCTCGTCGACGATGGCCCGACATGCGTGCAGTTGGTCCGCGAAGGCCTCGGCGACCAGCATCTGCTTGGTCGGGAAACGCCGGTACAAGGTGGCAGGTCCCACCCCGGCTCGCCGCGCGATCTCCCGCATCGGCACCTCCAGGCCGCCGGCCGAGAACAGCGCTCGGGCCGCGTCGAGGATGCGGTCGCGGTTGTCCATCGCGTCGGACCGCAGCTTCTGAGGCACTTGGCCGGTCACCCGTCTCACTTTACCCAAACGGACGGGGGCGTCCGATTACCGTCCACGACGTGGAGCCCGCCCGGAGGCGGTACGAGAACAGGGAGACGACATTGAAGGCGATCGCGATCCGGACGTTCGGAGGTCCTGAGGGTCTGGCGGTGGTCGGCCTGCCGGTACCCACACCTGCTGCAGGGCAGGTGCTGATCGCCATCGAGGCGGTGGGTGTCGGTGGTGTCGACACCGTGATCCGGAGCGGGGCTCTGGCCGCCTACGGATTCACGGAGGGCTTCATCCCGGGCAGCGAGGTGGCCGGCACCGTGAACGCGGTCGGCGACGGCGTCGACGCCTCGTGGATCGGCCGGCGGGTGTGGGGCTCCACCGGCACCGGCGCGGCTACGTCGAACAGGCCGTCGTACCGGTCGAGCAGATCCTTCCCCTGCCCGCTGGCCTGTCCGTCGTCGACGCGGTGACGCTCGGCAGTGCCGGCGCGGTGGCGCACTTCGGGCTTCGCCACGCCCATCTCGCCCCCGGGGAGACCGTCTTGGTGCGGGGCGCGTCCGGCAGCATCGGGATCATGGCCGTGCAGCTCGCGGCTCGCGGTGGTGCCTCCGCGGTGGCGGTCACGACCTCGTCGGCCGAGCGCGGCGAGCGGCTGCGCCGTCTCGGCGCGACCCACGTGCTGGACCGCTCCGGCGACGGAGGGGAAAAGGCTCCTGCGGGCTATGACGTCATCATCGACGTCGTGGCCGGCGAGGACATGCCGTCGTTCCTCGACCGGCTCAACCCGAACGGCCGCATGGTGGCCGTCGGCGCCGTCGCAGGTCAGCCGCCCGCGGACTTCGGCACCAAGCTCATGGCGGCGTTCCGGAAGTCGTTGTCCTTCGCCACCTTCAGCGCGGCCTCCGTCGCCCCGGCCGACCTGCGTGCGGTGCGCGGCGAACAGTTCGCCGCGGCCGGTCGCGGCGAGATCGCAGCGGTGGTGCACGAGGTGCTGCCACTGGACGAAGCCGTTCTGGCGCACCGGAAGATGGACGCGGGCGAGGTCTTCGGCAGGATCGTGCTGACGCCGTAGTCGAAGCTCCGACGCCGGGACTGCCGTATGTCCAGGCGACGGCACGAGGTCAACGGCCCTAGGTGTATTGCCTTGTGAGGTTGGGGACGCGGCTGGCGGGTGGTTTGCCGTTCAGCGCGGTGTGTCCGCGGTGGTGATTGTAGGTGTGCAGCCAGTGTGGGAACGCCTCACGTCGTTCGGTCTCTGAGCGGTAGGGCTGTGCGTAGGCCCACTCGTCGAGCAGGGTGCGGTTGAAGCGTTCGACCTTGCCGTTGGTCTGAGGCCGGTAGGGCCGGGTTCGCTTGTGGGCGATGCCGGCCGCTGCCAGGGCATCGCGCCAGACGCGGGAGCGGTAGCAGGATCCGTTGTCGGTCAGGACCCGCTCGACGGTGATCCCGGCGGCGGTGAAGAACGCCTGGGCGCGGACCCAGAACGCGGTGGCGGTCTCCTGTTTCTCGTCGGTGAGGATCTCGCTGTAGGCCAGCCGGGAATGGTCGTCGACGGCGGTGTGCAGGTAGTCCCCCAGCCTTCGGCCGGGAGGTGCCCCCCGTAGCCGGTGCCGGACTTGTTCTTACGACCCGCTGGGCGGCCCAGCATCTTGTGGCCGCCGCCGTCGGGGATGTTGCCGAGTTTCTTGATGTCCA